>NZ_LGHK01000189.1 GCF_001908235.1 Bradyrhizobium sp. NAS96.2 | reverse complement strand
GGTGGCCCAGCTGCGCACCGCGCGTTCCAGCGCCAGCCGCGCCGAGAAGGTCCGGCGCAGCAGCACCGCCAGCGCGTCGCCGCCTTGCGGAATGGTCTCGAGCTCGGCGATCACCTGCTCGGCGGCGACCTCGCGCCAATGGTCGAGGATCGCGGCGCGGTAGGCGCCGATGTCGGCGAAGTGCCAGTAGAAGCTGCCGCGCGAGACGCCCATGGCCTTGGCCAGCGGCTCGGCCTTGAGCGCCGTGAAGCCGCGCCGCGCCAGCGTCTTCAGGCCCTGATCGAGCCAGTCCTTGGCTGAGAGCTGTTCCGTCATGGTTCCCCGTTTGCGCCGCCAACCATACACAAGTGTATTGACAGGCGCCAGTCGTTGGCGTCTTATCCATACAGTACTGTATGGTCCATTGTATGGAGACCTGCCGATGCGTGATCTTCTGCTGCAAGGCGCCGGTGCCATCGCCATCCTGGTCAGCCTGATCCATGGCGTGCTCGGCGAGACCAAGATATTCGCCCGCGCCACTGTCGAGCCGCCGCGGCTGCGCCTGCTGCTCCGCCTGGTCTATCAGGCCGGCACCGTCGCCTGGATCGGCGGCGGCGTGCTGCTGATTGCAGCGCCCGCGATGGCCTCCGATGCCGCGCGGCACTGGATCGTGGTGACGCTCGCGGTCGTGTTCGGCTGCGCCGCGCTGGCGAATGCGGTTGCGACCCGCTTCCGTCATATCGGCTGGATGGCGATGAGCGTGGTCGTGGCGCTCGCCGCCGCCGGATACTAGCAAGCGCAACGATGATGACTGACCGCATCAGCCTGAGCATCGCGGGTGGCGTCGCCGACGTCAGGCTCAACCGTCCCGACAAGCTCAACGCCCTTGATCCGGCGATGTTTACCGCGATAGCCGACATCGGCGCGCAGCTCGCCGACAACCCAAAGGTCCGCGCCGTGGTGCTGTCGGGCGAAGGCGAGGCCTTCTGCGCCGGCCTCGATATCGAGCGCCTGGTCGCGACGACGGAAGGCGAGTCGATCCTCCCGCTTGCCGATCTCGGCCAGCGCACCCACGGCATCGCAAATTTCGCGCAGCACCTGGTGTGGCTCTGGCGCGAATTGCCGGTGCCGGTAATCGCGGCCGTCCATGGCATCGCGTTCGGCGGCGGCTTTCAGCTGATGCTCGGCGCCGACGTCAGATACCTCGCGCCCGCCACGCGCCTTGCCATCATCGAAGCCAAATGGGGACTGGTGCCCGACATGGCCGGCACGCAGCTGATGCGCCATCTTGCGCGCGAGGACGTGGTGCGCGAACTGACCTATACTGCGCGCGTCTTCTCCGCCGACGAAGCGCTCGGTTACGGTTTCGCCACCCGGATCGTCGAAGACCCGCGCGCCGCCGCGCTTGAGACGGCCCGCGCGATCGCTGACCGCAGTCCCGATGCGATCCGCGCCGCCAAACGGCTGCTTAACCTCGCCGCCGCTTGCGATGCGGCGACCGGTCTCGCGGCCGAGACAGCCGAGCAGGCGTTGCTGCTTGGCGCACCCAATCACGTCGAGGCGGTCAGGGCTAATCTCGAACGACGACCGCCGCAATGGAGGTTTGCATGACCACTGGAGCGGGATTCGATCTGGAGCGTCTGATCGCGACCAATGCATCCGCTGCCTTCAACCGGCTTGTCGGCATCGAGGTGATTTCCGCCGGCGCCGGCGCAGTGGAACTGCGCATGCCCTGGCGCGACGATCTCACCCAATATGCAGGCCACCTGCACGCCGGCATGATCGCGGCGCTGCTCGACACCGCCTGCGGCTTTGCCGCCGCGTCGGTCGTGGGCTCGGTCACCGCATCGCATTTCTCGATGAATTGCCTGAAGCCTGCGGTGGGCCGCGGCTTCATCGCCAGGGGCACCACGCTGCGCGCAGGCCGTAGACAGATTTTTGCGCGCGCCGAATTATTTGCGGAGAACGAGCAGGGTGAGGCCTCGCTGGTCGCAACCGGTGAAACCGTCCTGGTTCCACTCGCGGGTTGAAGACGCGCAATTGCAAGGTGTGTTCAAAATTTATGGGGCCATCAATTTCCGTGCGGAATCGGCTTACGCGCGGATAACCATGCCACTGAAAGTTGTAGAAAATTATCGAGAAGGCAATTCAATCGGCCTAGCTTGTCCGCGCGGACAACCATGGGCCGACGCATGTTTCGTGTTCTGACGTGCCTCTCAGGAGAGCATGACTGGCGGCTGGTTCTGCTGGCCGGACTGGTCTGCTTCGTTGCCAGCATTGTTGCAGTCAATATCTTCCATCGCGCGATCGCCTCGCAGGCGCGGACGCGGCTGATCTGGATCGCGATCGCGGGAGCTGCGATCGGCTATGGCATCTGGGCAACGCATTTCATCGCCATGCTGGCCTATGAGCCTGGCGTGCCGACCGGCTACGGGATCGTTCTCACCGCGCTGTCGCTTGCGGTGGCGATGATGCTGACATCCGGCGGCCTCGGCCTTGCCGCCGCCGACTCCAGCCCCTGGCGCGCGCCGGTCGGCGGCGCCGTGATCGGAGCCGGCATCGCAAGCATGCATTATCTCGGAATGTGGGCGCTGGAAGTGCCGGGCCACGTGGTGTGGTCGATGGACCTCGTGGCCGCCTCCATCGTGCTCGGCATGCTGTTCGGTTACGCCGCGCTGGCGACCGCGGTCCGTTACCAGGATCGCTGGTCGTCGCTGGTCGCGGCGCTGTTGCTGACGCTGGCGATCGTGTCGCATCATTTCACCGCGATGGGCGCGGTCGAGATCATTCCGGATCCGTTGCTGGCTCCGGAGGCCCTGTCGCTTTCTCCCGCCTTCCTCGCCATCGTGATCGCGGGCGTGGCGCTCTCGGTGCTCGGGATGAGCCTGGTCGGCGTGCTCGCGGACCGACGCCTCGCGCTTCGCACCCGCCGCTTCGAGGAGATCATCAGCCAGCTGTCGCTGGCGCGGCAACAGGTCGAGGCGTCGCAGAAGGAGTTGGAGCAACAGAGGTTCCGGCTCGATACCGCGATCAACCACATGGGCGAGGGCCTCTGCATGTTCGACGCGGAGAAGCGCCTCGTCGTGTGCAATGATCGCTACGCCAAGATGTACCGGCTGCCGCCCGAACTGCTGGTGCCCGGCACCCCCCATCGCGAGATCATCACGCATCGGATCGCCAACGGCATCCTCAAGGGCGAGACCAGCAACGTCGCCGCGACGCAGGTGCTCGCGACGCTGAACGCGCTGCCGGCCGACGAGATCAGCAGCCGGGTCGACGAGCTTGCCGACGGCCGGCTGATCTGCGTGACGCGGCAGCCGATGCCCGGCGGCGGCTGGGTGGCGACGCATCGCGACGTCACCGAGCAGCGGCGCTCCGAGGCCAAGATCACCCATATGGCGCAGCACGACGCGCTGACCGACCTGCCGAATCGCGTGCTGCTCAAGGAATGGATGGAGCAGGCGCTTTCCGGTGCGAGGTGCGGCGGGCCGAGCCTTGCGGTGCTGATGCTCGATCTCGATCGCTTCAAGGACGTCAACGACACGCTCGGACATCCGGCTGGCGATGCGTTGCTGAAGTCGGTGGCCGCGCGGCTCCGCCGCTGCGTCAGCGATACGACGCTGGTGGCGCGGCTCGGCGGCGACGAGTTCGCGGTCATCGACCACGTCAGCGATCCGGTCACCGAGGCCGGCCTGCTCGCGGAGAAGATCAGGAAGGCGCTCAGCGAACCGATCGATCTTGGCCATCATCGGGTGACCACCACGACCAGCATCGGCATCGCGCTTGCTCCGCGCGACGGCACCGATTCGGACGAGGTTCTGCGCAGCGCCGATCTTGCGCTCTATTCGGCCAAGAGCGGTGGGCGCGGCTCGTTCCGGTTCTTCGAGCCGGAGCTCGACCGGTTGCTGCAGGCCCGGCGCACCCTCGAACGCGACATGCGCAGTGCGCTCGCCAATGGCGAGTTCGAGCTGCACTATCAGCCGTTCATCCATGTCGCGAGCGGGGAGACCTGCGGCTTCGAGGCGCTGCTGCGGTGGCACCATCCGCAGCGCGGCATGATCTCGCCGGCGCAGTTCATTCCGCTGGCGGAAGAGACCGGCCTGATCGTGCCGCTCGGCGAATGGGTGATGCGCACCGCGTGCGCGGAAGCTGCCAAATGGCCCGACGACCTCAAGATCGCGATCAATCTGTCGCCGGTGCAGTTCAGGAGCCCGGAGCTGGTGCCGGTGATCGTGCACGCGCTGGCGAGCGCCGGAGTCTCCCCGCAGCGGCTCGAGCTCGAAGTCACCGAAACGGCCATCATCCAGGACAGCGAGGCGGTGTTCGCGGCGCTCAGCCAGCTGCACGATCTCGGGGTGCGGATTGCGCTCGACGATTTCGGCACCGGCTATTCGTCGCTGAGCTTCCTGCAGAAGTTTCCGTTCGACAAGGTCAAGATCGACCGCAGCTTCGTGTCCGAACTCTCGGGCGCATCGGACGAGTCGCGCCGGATCGCACGCGCAATCGTTCGCTTCGCCGTCAGCCTCGGCAAGACGACGACGGCCGAGGGCGTCGAGACCAGGGAGCAGCTCGAGATCCTGCGCGCCGACGCCTGCGTGGAAGTGCAGGGCTTCCACTTCAGCCCGCCGGTGCAGAGCGAGAAGGTCGCGCAGATGATCGGTGAGCGGGTCCCGGCAGCGGCCGAACGCCCTGCTGCGGTTCGTCTCGCAATGGCGGGTGCCGCGTCCTGATCGAACGCCGCGCCGGCAGATTCGGAGCTCCATGAGGCGTAAGGCCGCAGCACGCGGCCAAAACCAAATTGCGCGCGGAGCGCAAAGCGGTTTTCGCGGACGTTAGAGCATGATCCGGAAAAGTGCGAAGCGGTTTTCCGAAAAGATCATGCTTAAACAGGAATCTAAAGCGCGATGACGATTCAACCTGATCTCATCGCGCTTTAGAATTTCTCTAAAGCCTGCCGCTGCCGCGCTTCCTTGACTTGGCAATCCCCTCGGCATTGTTCACGCATGTGCTCAGCGCGATGTGCGTTGTGGGCATGATCGTCAACGGAGGGGATGCGCGTGAGAGTGATTTTGAGCGCTGTGATTGCAGCTGGAGTCCTGGGGCTTTTCGGATCGGCGGCGTTTGCCGACGGCTACAAGACTTGCACCAAGCTCGACAAGGCGTCGTGGAAGCCGGCAAGCGATGCCGAAGCCAAGGCCAAGGCGGCCGGCTACGAGGTGCGCCGCTCGAAGGTCGAGGGCTCCTGCTACGAAGTCTACGGCGTCAAGGAAGGCAAGCTCTACGAGCTGTTCTACAGCCCGGAGGATCTCAGCCTGAAGCACACGATCGCCAAGTGAATCGTCGAGTGAATCGCCAAGTGAAGCGGCGGCGATGACGGAGGCGGCGCCGGGCGCCCGCGGCGCGACCAGCGTGCAGGTCTGGGACCTGCCGCTGCGGCTGTGGCACTGGGCGCTCGCCATCCTCGTCCTGGTCGCATGGGTGACGCCCAGCGTCTATGACCGGCTGCACCGGCTGGCGGGCTATTCCGTGATCGGGCTGTTGGCGTTCCGGTTGATCTGGGGCTTTGCCGGCACGCGCTATGCGCGTTTCGGCAAGCTCGGCGTCCGCCTTCGCGCCGCGCCGCGCTACATCTGGAATCTCCGCCGCGGCATCACCGGCCGCTATATCGGGCTCAATCCCGCAGGCACCGTGATGCTGGTGGCGCTGCTGCTCACGCTCGCGGTCTCCGCGATCACGGGCGCGATGGAGGTCACCGTGACCTTCTTCGGCGTCTGGTGGGTCGAGGATACCCACGCCTATGCCTCGGATGCGGTGATCATCCTGGTCGCCCTGCACGTGCTCGGCGTCGTCGTGGTGGGATTGCTGCAGGGTCAGAACCTGGTGCGCGCGATGTTCACCGGACGCAAGCGGCTTCGCAATCGTTGATTATGAAGGGCGGCGAAGCCTACTGCACCGGCGGATCGCCCGAGGTGCGCTTCTTGGCGAGGTCCATCTCGGTGACCGCGATCAGGATCTCGGCGCGGGTCTTCAGGTCGGGCGCCTCGAGCATCGCCTGCTTTTCGGCCGGACCGTAGGGCGACATCATCGCCAGCGCATTGACCAGCGCCTCGTTCGGCGCGGACTCGATGCCTTCCCAGTCGACCTTCAGATTGTTGGCTTCGAGGAAATCGGCGAGCACCTCGAGCAGCGCCTTGCGGTCGACGGCCTCCTCGCCCTTGCGCGCAGTGAAGTCGCCGGTGAAGGAGAAGAAGTCGACCTTGCACTGCCGGTACGGCGTCTGCACGGTCAGCTCCTCGACCACCTTGAAGCGCGCGACGCCGGTCAGTTCGAGGATGTAGCGGCCGTCGCCGGATTCGGCGAGCTGGGTGATGCGGCCGACGCAGCCGATGCGGAACAGCACCGGCTTCGCCTCATTCTGCGAATGCGCCACGTCCGGTTGAATCATGCCGATCAGGCGGTGACCGTCGCGCAGCGCGTCGTCGATCATCGCGAGATAACGCGGCTCGAAGATGTTGAGCGGCATCTGGCCGCGCGGCAGCAGCAGCGCACCGGGCAGCGGGAACACCGGGATGATCTCCGGGAGCTCGCCGGGCCCGCGATATTCGGCATTGATCGGCATCTGCGGTCCCGCTGCTGTGACGGGCGTATTTTACGAGAACAGGATCGTCGACAACCGCCTGCGCCCCTCGACGGTTGCCTCATCGGTGCCGCCCCACGCCTCGAAGAACTGCACCAGCTGCTTGCGCGCGCCGTCGTCGTTCCACATGCGGTCACGTTTGACGATGGCGAGCAATTGCTCGGTCGCTTCCGTGCGCTTGCCCATCGCATTGAGCGCGGTCGCGAGATCGAAGCGGGCCTGATGATCGAGCGGGTTTGCGGCGACTTTCTGTTCGAGCTCGGCGATCGGGCCGACCGACTGCGCCTGTTCGGCGAGATCGATCGCCGCCTGCACCGCCTTGACCGCGGCGTCGTTGCGCTTGGATTCGGGCACCATCGCGAGCGTCTGTTTGGCCTGCTCGACCGCACCTGATGTCATGTAGCATTTGGCGAGGCCGGCCAGCGCCGCGATATTGGTGGCGTCGTGCGCCAGCACCTCGGCGTAGATCTGTGCCGCACCTTCGGCGTCGCCCTCGGCAAGCGCGGCGTCGGCCTCGGCCAGGATCTCGGTGAGATTGGGCTCGCCGGCGGCGGGCACACCCTTGGTGATCTTCTCGATGAAGGCGTTGACCTGGCTCTCCGGCACCGCGCCCATGAAGCCATCGGCCGGCTGGCCGTTGACGAAGGCGATCACGGCCGGGATCGACTGGATGCCCATCTGGCCCGGGATCTGCGGATGCTCGTCGATGTTCATCTTGACGAGCTTGACCCGGCCCTTGGCGTTCTTGACCGCCTTCTCCAGGATCGGCGTCAGTTGGCGGCAGGGGCCGCACCACGGCGCCCAGAAGTCGATCATCACCGGCTGGCGGCGCGATTCCTCGATGACGTCCTTGACGAAGGTCTGGGTCGTCGTCTCCTTGATCAGATCGGGCGCTGCCTGGGGCGTGGGGCCGCCCTGCTCCATTATCGTCACGTTGTCCTCGCCTGCTTCTGAGGTCGGAAAAATACCGGGGCGTTCTAGCACGCTCCGCACGGCTGGTTCAGCCGTTCTGTCAGGCTAAATGGCGGTCAGCCAGCAAAATTCAATCGCTTGCCGGTCGTCTCGTTCCATCGGAGATCGGGTGGCTTGCGCTCCGGAACAGCCGATGATGGCGATCCTTCATGGCAGCAGCGGGGATCGCCAATGGCCAAGGCCTATTACAGCACCGTGTTCGAGCAGCCGGCCGGCGAAGTCTGGAAAATCATCCGCGATTTCAACAATTACCCGGTCTGGGTCCGTGGCGCGGGGACGAGCGAGATCGAGGACGGCAAGTCCGGCGACACCGTCGGTGCGGTGCGCAACGTGCTGTACCGGGAACGGCGGATCCGGCAGCGGCTGCTCGCGCAGTCCGACGTCGAGCGCTTCCAGACCTACGAATTTGCCGGTCCCCCGACCCTGCCAGTGACGGATTTCAGCGCAACCCTGCGGGTCACCCCGGTGGTCGACGGCGACCGGGCCTTTATCGAATGGTGGGCGGTGTTCGATTGCGAGGCCGCCCGCCGCGTCGAACTGGCGCAGACCCTGACCGGCTGGTTCGAGACTTGGCTCGAATCGCTCCGGGATGAGATGGCTTTGAGGCCGGTTCCGGCGGAAACATAAAAAGAAATCGTCGCCACCGCCAGTTTCGGCCGATTCGGGGTCAATTTTTAGCGAAACCGTGCGATTTCGTGAGGGGCAGACCGCGCTCTTGTGTTGCATTCACAGACAGCATTTGGCATAGGTCTGCCGTTGCCGGCGAGCGATCGCCGCCATTTCGGATGCGGGTGTAGCTCAGTGGTAGAGCACGACCTTGCCAAGGTCGGGGTCGAGGGTTCGAGCCCCTTCGCCCGCTCCAAAATCTCTCGCTGACCGAATATCTCGCCGACAGAGCTGACAGTCTGATGAAGGCCCGCGCCATTGCGGGCTTTTTTGTTGTCCGGGGCGGTGCTGCGACCTCGCAATGCCGCGGCCGGCGATGGCGGCTTCTTCCTTCTGCCGCGCGTGAGTGATGCGGCGGATGTCAGGTCCTGCGAGGCGGCCTGTCCCGCGGCCGAGGTGAAGCTGTATTCCGGCTCCGACATCGACAGCGCCAGGACCGAAGAGGGTGAGACCTACAAGACGCTCGCAAATGCATTCCGGTTTCAGCGCGAGATCGTGCCGCAATGCTCTTGCAGCGTCAGCGCCTCAAGCGGCCTGTCGCCGATTGCGATCGAGGACGACATGACGCTGCGGACCGGCGACATCATCGCCGCCGATGATGGCTTCAAGATCGCGGCGATCACCAGTGGCGAGCGGCGCAGCGTGTTGTTCAGGCCGCTGTCGAAGGCCAAGGCGCAGGCGCTCGGCCTGGCGCGCCTCTCGTCGCGATAGATTCCGGGCGTTAACTTCATTCGAATATCACGCTGCGGTGCAGAATGCCTTGTTCGCAGGCAGAGGGCTCAGGAAAAATATCGTCTCAAATATCGTCTCAACTTGTTTTGACGCAACGCACACCGCTGCACGCGCTTTTCAGCGTCGTTGGATGTGCTACCATTTTGTCGTCTGACCTACCTCCAGACCGCCACCATCATCTCTCAGGGCGTTCAAAATCAATAACAGGCAAGCTGCAACGGCTTGCACAGGGGAGTGACGCGATGAAATCGGCTTTCAATCGATCGATACTTGCGTTCGCGGCGGTTGCGCTGCTGGCGGGGACAACCTTCGCCAATGCGCAGCAACAAACTGACAAGAACCGTGCGCTGAAGAAATACGAATCCGGCACCAAGGAATTCTGGACCCATCCGCCGGATGACTGGTTCCTCGGCGACGAGACCGAAGCCCAGAAGGGCCTTGCCCCGCCGTCCGGTCCGCCGACCGGCGCGTCCGACGCCGAACTCGCCAGCATGATGAAGAAGATCAAGCTGCCGCCGGGCTTCAAGATCGAGGTCTATGCCTCGAACGTGCTCGCGGCGCGGCAGATGGCCTGGGGCGACAAGGGCACGCTGTTCGTCGGCTCGTTCGGCCTCGGCAACGTCTACGCGATCAAGGACAACAACGGCAAGAAAGAGGTCAAGACCATCCTCAAGGGCCTCAACATGCCGACCGGCCTCACCTTCAAGGACGGCGCGCTCTATGTCATCGCGGTCGACAAGCTGATCAAGTACGACAATGCAGAAGCCAATCTCGACAATCTCGGCAGCGGCAAGGTGGTGTATGACGATATGCCGTCCTATGCGGCGCATGGCTGGAAATACATCGCCGTCGACAAGGATGGCTGGTTCTACATTCCGTTCGGACCTCCCTTCAACATCGGCATCCCGCCGACCTCGGTGTCGCAGATCCGCCGCGTCGATCCCAAGACCGGCAATGCGGAGATCTGGGCGCTCGGCGTGCGCAACTCGGTCGGCGGCGACGTCGATCCGCGCACCGGCAAGTACTGGTTCACCGAAAACGCCCGCGACTGGATCAGCGACGATCTGCCGAGCGACAAGCTCAACATGATCTCGAAGATCGGCGAGCATTTCGGCTATCCCTATTGCCACCAGGGCAACCTGCCGGACACCAAGTTCGCGATGGGTCACAAGTGCTCGGAGTTCACCCCGCCGGTCTACAATCTCGGCGCGCACGTGGCTCCGCTCGGCATGAAGTTCTATACCGGCAGCCAATTCCCCGCCGATTACAAGAACGCGATCCTGATCGCTGAGCACGGCTCCTGGAACCGGCACAAGTACCAGGGCGGCCGCATCGTGAAGATCACTGCGAGCCCCGACGGCAAGAATGCCAAGCAGGAGATCTTCGCCTCCGGCTGGATCGAGGGTGACCAGGGCTATCTCGGCCGTCCCGCCGACATCCTGCTCGACAAGGATGGCTCCATCCTCGTTGCCGACGACTGGGCCGGTGCGATCTATCGCATCAGCTACAGCAAGAAGTAGCGGTTGAAACGGCGCGAGGCTGCGGTGGCCGGGAGGCGGCCGCAGCCTCAATCGCGATGGGTAACGGAACCACCTCGTCATGCCCGGACTTGATCAGGGCATCCATCCAAACAAGAACCCTTCAGCAAGCACGATGGATCGTCGGGTCATCCTCGACCAGGTCGAGGACGGATGCCCGGCGATGACAGCCGGAGAGAACTGACATGCGACTTGCGTCCCTTGGAATTCTGGCGACGGCAATTCTCCTCGTTTCGTCCGCCCATGCTGCCGATGTCGCCGCCGGCAAGGCGAAGGCCGAAATCTGCGCCGGTTGTCATGGCGACAACGGCATCTCACAGACCGAGAACATTCCATCGCTGGCCGGCCAGCTCGACCAATTCGTTCAGTGGCAGCTGGTGTTCTTCCGCGCCGGCGCGCGCAAAAACGAGCAGATGCAGCCGATCGTCGAGCAGCTCAACAACGACGACATCCGCAATCTCGGCGCCTATTTCGCGTCGCTGCCGCCGTTCAAGGGCGGCAAGGACGACAATCCTGATTTGTCCGAGAAGGGCAAGCAGGCCGCGGCCGGCCGCCGCTGCGCCTCATGCCATGGCGACACCTTCGCCGGCACCAAGGCGGTGGCCCGGATCGCCGGCCAGCGCGAGGAATATCTCGTCAAGGCGCTGCACGACTACAAGTCGGGACAGCGCTCCGGCGGCGCGCAGGCGGCGATGGCCGATGTGGCGTATCCCTTGAGCGACGAGGAGATCACCGCGCTCGCGCATTATCTGGCACATTTGTAGCCGCAACGACGGTGTCGTCCCGGCGAAGGCCGGGACCCATAACCACCGAACTTAATTGATTGACGAGATAGCAACCACATCTGCCTCAAATCGAGAGGCCGCGGCGTATGGGTCCCGGCTTTCGCCGGGACGACGCCGGTTGTGCTACGCCTGCCGCTGCCTCTCATACGCCTTGAGATGCGTGTACGCCGTGCGCAGCTTCGGCACCGGGATCTTGGCGGCGTCGGCGCGCACGATCAGGTCGCCGATCACGTGATCGGCTTCGACCGGCAGCCCCGCCTTGATGTCGCGGAACATCGATGCGGTCATCGGCGAGCCTTCAGTGGTCAGGAGCCCGCGGGTGCGCTGGAAGAACGGGCCACCCGGCGCGTGGCCGGCGTCGGCCGCGATCGCGCTGCATTCGTCGAGGATGCCGAGCAGGAAATCCTTGCCGCCAGGCGCGGCCAGGATGTTGCCGACCGAGGTCCGCATCAGGCTGGTGGAGGCGGCGAGCGATGCCAGGAACACCCACTTCTCCCACATGTCCTGCATGATGTGATCGCTGGCGGCCGCGCCGTTGACGACGGAGAATGTGTCGGCGATCGCGCGCACCCGGTCGGACAGGCCGCCGGCGCGTTCGCCGAACGCGAGCGACTGCATCGGCTGCAGCTGCACCACCTCGCGCTTCTCGTTCAGCGTCGCCGCGATCGCGCAGAGACCGCCAAGCACATGCTGGGCGCCGAACTTCTTCTCGAGCGCATCGAGATGCAGCATGCCGTTGAGCAGCGGGATGATCGTGGTCTTGTCGCCGACCGCGGGTGCAAACGACTTGATCGCGTCCTCGAGGTCGAACGCCTTGCAGCTGAGCAGCACGACGTCGAACTTGTCCGAGAGCTTGTCGGCCTGCACGGTCGGCGGATTGCTCAGCGTGACATCGCCGTTCGGGCTCCTGATCACGAGCCCGGCGGAGGCGAGCTCGGAGGCGCGGCGGGGCCGCACCAGGAAGGTGACGTCGCGACCCGCCTGAAGCATCCGACCGCCGAAATACCCGCCGATCGCACCGGCGCCGACCACGAGAACACGCATGGGAATTTTTCCTTCTTGATTGAGCAAATGCGAATGGGGAACACATATAGATGCTGGTTCGCGATTGGCTAATCACTATTCGCTACCGGCTCTAGCGTCATTCCGGGATGGTCCGAAGGACCAGACCCGGAATCTCGAGATTCCGGGTTCGATGCTGCGCATCGCCCCGGAATGACTACGTCACTTTCCCGACACCAATTCCTCGACTTCGCGCAGCTGCTCCTTGCCGAAGAAGATCTCCTTGCCGACGAAGAAGGTCGGCGAGCCGAACGCGCCGCGCTCGACGGCCGACTGGGTGTATTCCATCAGCTTGCCCTTCACGTCGGCGTCCTGCGCGCGGGCGAACAGCTTTGCGGCATCCAGGCCGGAGGAGGCGAGCGCTTTGCCGGCCACTTCAGGATCGTCCATCTTCTTCGGCTCGACCCACATGTGGTGGAAAGCCGCCTCGATGTATTTCTCGAACACGCCCTCAAACTGGGCGGCGACCGCTGCGCGCATCAGGTTCAGCGTGTTGACCGGGAAAAACGGGTTCCAGGTGTAGGGCTTGACGTTGAAGCGCTTGAGGAAGCGCTCGGTCTCGATCTTCATGAACTCGGGCTTGTTCTTGACGCCCGCCAGCGTCTCGGCCGGCGACTTGTTGTTGGTGGCCTTGAAGATGCCGCCGAGCAGGATCGGGACATATTCGAATTTGACGCCGGTGCGCTGTTCGATTGCCGGGATCGCCTCATGGCTGAGGAACGCGTTGGGGCTGCCGAAATCGAACAGGAATTGCGGATTCTGGCTCACGGCGCTCTCTCCCTTTGGGCTCGTCTAGCATGGGCCTATCGTCGCAGGCGCCATCAGTAGAATATGATACTCATCATGTGAGCCACGGCGCGCGATGTCAAATCAACCGCTTGATGGTCTGCTTGCGCCATACCAGGGCATAATAGGCCATCTGCAACAGGAACATGGTTGCGAAGGTGACGGGATAGGCGATCCAGATGCCGCTGATGCCGATGGCGCGGCTGAGCAGGGTCGCGACCGGTACCTCGACCGCCGCGATCGCCAGGGTCGAGATGAACAGCGGCGCCCACACCGTGCCGCCGGCGCGCATCGCGCCGGAAAACACCGTCGCCATGCCGAACAGCACCATGCTCCACAACACGATGTACAGCAGCTGCCGGGCGAGCGCGAGCACGGCACTGTCGGTGATGAAGAAGCCCATCAGCGGCCGCGCAAAGAGATAGCCGAGCACGACCAGCCCGCCGGTCAGCGCGAGATTCATCTCGAGCCCGGTCCTGACGATGGCGCCGACCCGGCCGGGTTCGCCGCGACCGATCGCCTGCGCGCCGAAGATCGAGGTCGTGATGGCGATCGAGATCGCCGGAAACTGCACATAGCCGATCACCTGATTGACCGCGCCATAGGCGGCGGTAGCGTCGGAGCCGAAACCGTTGACGAGGCCGAGCAGCACCAGTTCGGCGAGCGAGACCACCACCATGCCGATCGCGGTCGGAATGCCGAGCCGCAGCACGATGCGCAGCAGCGCGCCGTTCGGCCGCATCGCGCGAAGGAACGCGGCGTCGAAGGCGAGCGGGTGCTTGTGCCTGAGCATGTGGACATGCAGCCAGAGCAGCGTCACCACGCCCGAGACGGCGGAGGCAATCGCGGCACTGGCGACGCCCAGCATCGGCAGGCCGAGCCAGCCGCGGATCAGGGCCGGCGTCACCACGAGCCCGACGACGGTTGAGACCGTCAGCGCCACCAGCGGCGTCACGGTGTCACCGACGCCGCGCATCATCGCCGCGAGCAGCAGGAATGCGAAGGTCACCGGCATCGTGATCATCATGATCCGCGCATAGGACACTGCGGCGTCGAGGACGTCAGGCGGCGTGGCAAGCGCGATCAACAGCGGGCGGGCGAACAGGCCGCCTGATATCGCGATCGCCAGCGCGAGCAGCAGCGTCACGGTCATGGTGGTGCCGGCAACGGCCTTCACCCGGTCGGGCTCGCCGGCGCCCCAGGCCTGGCCGATCATGACCGAGGCACCCGCGCTGAGGCCGATCACGAAGGAGATGAAGAAGAACATCACCGGGAAGAACACTGATGCCGCCGCCAGCGCGTCGACCCCGATCATCTGGCCGAGATAGACGCCGTTGATGGTGCCGAACAGCGACTGCAGCACATTGCTCAGCAGCATCGGCGCCAGGAACGACAGGAAGGATTTGCGGAGGGAGGGAGGGTTGGACACGTTCGATTTCCGGGAATTGGGCTGACGCGTGGCTAGTGCGTTTTAGGTCAAGCGGCGTACTCGCTGCACCTCTCCCGCTTGCGGGGGAGGTCGGATCGCATCGAAAGATGTGATCCGGGTGGGGGCTCTCTCCATACGAAGAGTGTCGCGAGCGGCGAAACCCCCACCCCAGCCCTCCCCCGCAAGCGGGAGAGGGGGCGCAGCTCATTCGTGGCTGCTGATTGAAACAACATCGTCGCGCGCTAGTCCGCTTGATCGCTATAGGCGAGCGCGATGGTGTGATCGCGGATATCGGCCGGCCAGTCCGCGATTAGGGTCGCGAAGCGCCGCCGGTCGTGCGCGAACAGCGCGCGGATCGCCTCCTCGTAATGCGGCCGGTTGCCGGCCATCGTGGTCATAAAGCGATAGGCGGCATCCTGTGCAGCGCGCGTGCGGTCGTTGTCGCCGCTCGAGCGACGGGCCTCGTCGACCAGCTTGCGGATCGCAACCGATGCGCCGCCCTTCTGCTGTGCGAGCCAGTCCCAATGCCGCGGCAACAGCGTGATCTCGCGCGCGACGACGCCGAGCTTTGGTCGTCCCGGCCCGCGCGGCGCGGCCGGCACCGCCGGCTCCTCGTCGAGCGGGCGGGCGGGCTTAGGCAGCCGCGCCAGCACGTCGTCGACCGAGCCGCGGAAGTCGATATCGACCAGCGCCGAGGTGCGGCCGTTGAACACCAGGACCGCGGCGTCCTTGCGCTGGTCGAGCAGCTGCTTGGCGGCGCGGGCGACCTCGGGGAGGTCACCGGCGGCGATGCGGTGCTCGTTTTCAAAGGCGACATAGGCTGGGTTCATCGCGGATCCTTTCGGTTGCGCGGCATATTGCCCGGGTAATTCGGGGTAATCCAGGCGCGTACGTCTCGACTTTCTCGCGTCGGGCTGGCACCAAACGCCGCCCGATTGCGCTGACATTTGAGAGGACGCCCATGCTGACGGTTCATCACCTCAACAATTCCCGCTCGCAGCGCGTGCTGTGGCTGCTCGAGGAATTGGGCGTGCCTTACGAGGTCGTGCGCTACCAGCGGCAGCCCGACATGCGGGCGCCGAAGGAGCTGCGCGCGATCCATCCGCTCGGCAAGTCGCCCGTCGTCACCGACAACGGCAACACCATCGCGGAATCCGGTGCGATCCTCGAATACATCATCGCGACCTACGGCAATGGCCGCCTGATCCCGCAAGCCGATACGCCGGAGCGGCTGCGCTACACCTATTGGCTGCACTACGCCGAGGGATCGGCGATGACGCCGCTGCTCTTGAAGCTGCTGTTCACGCTGATGCCGAAGCGCGCGCCGGCGCTGCTGCGGCCCTTGGTGCGCAAGGTGTCGAACCAGGCGCTGTCCACGCTGGTCAATCCGCAGCTCAAGCAGCACATGGCCTATTGGGAAGGCGAGCTCGGCAAGAGCGAATGGTTCGCCGGCAACGAATTCTCCGGCGCCGATATCCAGATGAGCTTTCCGCTGGAAGCGGCCGCCGCGCGCGGCGGGCTCGAGGATGGCCATCCCCGGTGCGTTGCGTTCCTCGAGCGTATCCACGCCCGCCCGGCCTATGCGCGGGCCTTGGAGAAGGGCGGGCCGTACGAGGTCGGCCGATAAACGCTCGCTCATCGCGGCAGCTCGACCAGCGGGAGCAGCCGTGAATCGGCGAGCGCCGCGGTGCGATGCCCGATCCCGGCCAGATAAGCCTCCGCCACGGCGAAGGCGAGGAACGCGCCGCGGCTCTTCTGCCGGATCAGCATCGCGCGGTCCCAGCGCTCGGCCTCGGGCCCGATCAGGAACGCCCCGCCGTCACCCATGAACAGGATGTCGCCGCCGCTCTTGTGCAGATGCGGGAGCGTGTGGGCGACATAGCGGTCGTACGCCTCCGCGCCTGATATCGGCTGCGGCGGGGCGAGCTCGGGGTTTTGCGAATAATCGGCGATCTCGCGGAAGCGCAGCAGATTGAGCATCACCAGCTCGCCCATGATCTCGCGCTGGGCAAAGTCGCGACCGGCGTTCCAGGTCGGCTCCAGATAGCAGGTGGTGTCCATGTTGGTCGTTCCATCGGGTTCGGATGGCATGTTTTACCCGGGCATAATTGCTTTGTCAATAATACCCGGATATAAAGCATCACCCCACGAAGACAGGAGCCGCCATGAAGACCGAGGACCGCAAGCTGGCCATCGCCGATTACAAGAAGCGCGCGAGCATCGCCGGCGTGTTCGCGATCCGCTGCCGCGCGACCGGCGCGGTCTGGGTCGGGCCGGCGCTCGATCTCGACAAGATCCAGAACCGGATCTGGTTCACGCTGCGGATGGGCAATCATCGCAATGCCGAGCTGCAGCGCGCCTGGTCGGCGCGTGGCGCAGACAACCTGTCGCTCGAAACGCTGGAGCGGATCGAGGACGAGGAGCTCGCCTATGTGCGCGACACGCTGCTCAAGGAGCGCGTGGCGCACTGGCGCGCGGAGCTGAAGGCGTCCGCGCTGTAGTCTTTTTTGAGCATGATCTCCGCGCAAACGCGTTCCGCGTTTGTCGCGAGGGAAAACCGCTTCGCACTTTTCCGGATCATGCTTCAGCGCGCCGGCAGTGCCTGCACGGTGACACCGGGTGGCGGCAGGTCGTCGTCGGGTACGAAGAAATCCGACATCAACGGCACCGAGGGATCGACGCGGTAGTGCTCGAAATCGCGCACGCCATTGGCGTAGAGCACCTTGTCGTCGATGCAGAAATGCCCGGTGAACTCGCGCGATGGCCGGGTGATGATCGCATAGGCCGCATCGCCCATGATCTCGGGCGTGCGGCTCGCGCGCATCATGGCATCGCCACCGAGCAGATTGCCGACCGCGGCGGTCGCGATCGTGGTGCGCGGCCACAGCGCGTTGACCGCGACGCCGGCGGATTTCAGTTCGCCGGCGAGCCCCAGCACGCACATGCTCATGCCGAATTTCGCCATCGTATAGGCAGTCGAGTGCTCGAACCACTTGGTCTTCATGTCGAGCGGCGGCGACAGCATCAGGATGTGCGGATTCTCCGCCTTCTTCAGATGCGGAATGCAGTATTTCGACACCATGAAGGTGCCGCGGGTGTTGATCCCCATCATGAGATCGTAACGCTTCATGTCGGTCGCCTGCGAATTGGTCAGGCTGATCGCGCTGGCATTGTTGACGCAGACGTCGATGCCGCCGAACTCGGCGACGGTCTGCTCGATCGCCGCCATCACCTGCGCCTCGTCCCTGATGTCGCAGATGACAGGCAGCGCCTTGCCGCCGGCGGCGCGAACTTCGTCGGCGGCGGTATAGATCGTGCCCTTGAGCTTCGGATGCGGCTCGGCGGTCTTCGCCGCGATCGCGACATTGGCGCCGTCACGCGCCGCGCGGAGCGCGATCGCAAGCCCGATACCGCGGCTCGCACCGGAGATGAACAGCGTCTTGCCTTTGAGCGATGTCATGAGACCACTCCTCTGCAGTTAGGGACGCACGAACCGATGGCTCCCTCTCCCCCTGTGGGAGAGGGTTGGGGGTGAGGGGTATCTCTCCACACGGCGCACCGCATGGAGAGACCGCAACCCCTCACCCGGATTGCATCTTTCGATGCAATCCGGCCTCTCCCACATCCGCCTTCGCCAAGGCTTCGGCGGACAAGAGGGGAGAGGCGGAGTGGAGCAAGCCGCGCGATCATTGCGCTACCTCAGCATCTACCCACCCGCATGCAACACACGCCCGCGCGTTTCCGGCAGCGCGTAGGCGGCGATGAAGAACACGGCGTAGGCCGCAACCGCGAAGATCGCGATCGCGTTGGCGAGCGTCGTCGTGGTCGACAGCGCGCCGACCAGGAACGGAAACAGCGCGCCGACGCCGCGGCCGAAATTGTAGCAGAAGCCCTGGCCGGAGCCGCGCAGGCGGGTCGGGTAGAGCTCGGTGAGGAACGCGCCCATGCCCGAGAAATAGCCCGAGGCAAAGAAGCCGAGCGGGAAGCCCAGCACCCAAAGCACCTCGTTGGAGAGCGGCAATTGGGTATAGAGCAGCACGACCGCGATGGCGCCGAGCGAGAAGATCAGGAACAGATTGCGCCGGCCGATGCGATCCGCGAGCCAGGCGCCGACCAGATAACCGATGAACGAGCCGATGATCAGCGTCGCGAGATAGCCGGTCGAACCGACCACCGAGAGCTTGCGCTCGGTGGTCAGGAAGCGCGGCACCCAGAACGTGATGGCGTAGTAGCCGCCCTGCATGCCGGTGCCGACCAGCGAGGCCAGCAGCGTGGTCTTCAGGATCGGTCCCTGGAATATCTCCCACAGCGCGGCGGGTCCGCTGCCGGATGCCTGCTGCTGCGCCATCGTCGCGGCCGATATTTCCGGCTCGGTGACATAGCGGCGCAGATAGAACACCAGCAGCGCCGGCAGCGCGCCGATCACGAACATCCAGCGCCAGGCGTTTTCCGCTGGAAGAATCGAGAACAGCACCGCTTGCGCCAGCACCGCAAGGCCCCAGCCGACCGCCCAGCCCGACTGCACCGAGCCGACCGCACGGCCGCGATATTGCGGCCGGATCGCTTCGCCGATCAGCACCGCGCCGGCCGCCCATTCGCCGCCGAAGCCGAGGCCGAGCAGCGCGCGGGCAATCAGGAGCTGGTCGAAATTCTGCACCACGGCGCAGACCAGCGAGAAGAACGAGAACCAGATGATGGTGAGCTGCAGCGTCTTCACCCGTCCGATCCGGTCGGAGAGATAGCCGCCGAGCCAGCCGCCGATCGCGGAGGCCAGCAGCGTCACGGTGCCGGCGAGCCCGGCGGTGCCGGCATCGACCTTCCACAGCGTGATGATGGTGCCGATGACGAGCGGATAGATCATGAAGTCCATGCCGTCGAGCGTCCAGCCCGACGCGCAGGCCCAGAACGTGCGCCGCTCCTGCAGGTTCATGTCGCGATAGAAGGCGAGGAGGCTGGTGTCCTCGATCTCTGCGACTTCCATCGATTTGGATTCGGCCGTGCTCATGCGCGTTCCCCGGAGAAATCTTTCACCGGCACTTTGCGATCCGCGGCCGGAGTTGCGCGGACCGCCAATCTATCGCGATGTTGCAGGCGGGGCAAAGGCGGCCTTACCCGCCTTTAGTATCCCGCAGCCTCCGTGCCACGCGTGCGCGGATCGGGCGCGCCGAGCAGACCATTGGTCGTGACGAGGATCGAGTTCGCGGAGGAGTAGCCGAGCGGCTCGACCAGCTTGTGGCCCTTGGCGCGCAGATCGGCGAGCACCTCGTCGGGAAAGCCGCGCTCGATCCGGACCTCGTCGGGCAGCCATTGATGATGCATGCGGGGCGCGGCGACCGCGGCTGCGATGTCCATCTTGTAGTCGATCACGTCGACGATGATCTGCGTCACCGCTGATATGATGCGGCTGCCGCCGGGCGATCCCGTCACCAGCACCGGCTCGCCGTCCTTCAGCACGATGGTCGGCGACATCGACGACAGCGGGCGCTTGCCGGGTCCCGGCAGATTGGCCTCGAAGCCGACCAGGCCGAAGGCGTTGGAGGCGCCGGGCGCCGCGGTGAAATCGTCGAGCTCGTTGTTGAGCAGCACGCCGGTGCCCTCCGCAACGAGGCCGACGCCGTAGGGGAAGTTCAGCGTGTAGGTGTTGCTGACGGCGTTGCCGCCGGCATCGACGACGGAATAATGCGTGGTGTTGTCGCCCTCGTGCGGCTGCTTGGCGTTGCGCACGTCGGTCCAGGGCGTGGCGCGGGCAAGGTCGATGGTCGCGCGCTGCTTCGCGGCGTAGTCCTTGTCGACCAGCAGCTTGGTCGGTGCGTCGACGAAGGCGGGATCGCCGAGATAGCGGGCGCGATCGGCATAGGCCCGCTTCATCGCCTCGATCATGACATGGAGCGAGGGGGCCGAGCCCTGCTTCATGTCCGACATCTGAAAGCCCTCGAGGATGTTGAGGATCTCCAGCAGCACGACGCCGCCGGAGGAGGGCTGCGGCATCGAGACGATGTCGTAGCCGCGATAGGTGCCGCGGATCGGCGTACGGATCACCGGCTGGTAGGATTTCAGATCCTCTGATGTGAAGATGCCGCCGGCATTCTTGATTCCGCTGACGAGCTTCTCGGCGACCGCGCCCTCGTAGAAGCCGCGCGGCCCCTGTTCGGCAACCGCCGTCAATACGCCGGCGAGATCGCCCTGGATCAGGCGGTCGCCCTCATGCAGCGGTGTGCCGTCGGCGTGCGAGAAGGTCTTGGCAGAATTGGGCCAGCGCGACATGCGGCGGTACATGTCCGCCAGCGTGTCCGCAGTATCGTCGGTGACGATGAAGCCGTCGCGCGCGAGATCAATCGCAGGCTTGAGAATCTGCGCCAGTGTGAACTTGCCGGAGCCGTATTTCTCCAGCGCCAGCGCGAGGCCCGCGACCGTGCCGGGCACGCCGATCGCAAGCGCGGAGTTGCGCGACTTGTCGGGATCGGGCTTGCCCTCGGCGTTGAGGAACATGTCGCGGGTTGCGGCCTGCGGCGCAGTCTCGCGATAGTCGATTGCGATATCTTCATTGCGTCCGGCAAGATGGATCACCATGAAGCCGCCGCCGCCGATATTGCCGGCGCGCGGATAGGTCACCGCCATCGCAAAGCCGGTGGCGACCGCGGCGTCCACTGCGTTGCCGCCCTGCCGCAGGAAATCGGCGCCGACCCGCGCCGCGAGCTTCTCCTGCGCCACCACCATGCCGTGTTCGGCGCGAATGCTGCTGGCCGTGTCAGTGGCTGAGGGCTCGTAGGCGCGCCGCTGCACCTGGCCGAGGGCGGGCGCAGCAATGCCGATCACCAGGAGAGCGGCAAACAGCCGCCGCGACATCGTTGCTGTCAGCGCCATCGAAATGTCCTGCCCTGTTCATCGCCGTATCAGCCAAACCGGCCCATGCTATATGGGAGCGGCTTGCAGCGGCAAAAGCCTGCCTGTGGTTGAGCTTAAGGAATATCTTTTGCGATGACGGCAACAATGCAGACGAGCGCCGGTAAAGCGAGCGCCGCCACCAAAGTCTATCCGGGTCGCGCCGCGGTCATCAGCTGGATCTTCTTCGACTGGGCCGCGCAGCCTTATTTCACGCTGATCACGACCTTCGTGTTTGCGCCTTATTTCGCAAGCTTCGTCGCGCCCGATGCCGCGAGCGGGCAGGCGCTGTGGGGCTTTGCGACTGCCGCGGCGGGGCTTGCGATCGCGCTGTTGTCGCCGGTGCTGGGTGCAATCGCCGATGCCAGCGGCCGGCGCAAGCCATGGATCGCGGTGTTCGGCGCGCTGCTCGTGATCGGATCGAGCGCGATGTGGATCGGCACGCCCGGCAATCCCGACATCATCCCGATGCTGCTGCTGGCCTATGCGATCGCCAGCGTCGGCGTCGAATTCGCGACCGTGTTCAACAATGCGATGATGCCGACCCTGGTGCCGCCGGACCGGATCGGGCGGCTCTCGGGCACCGGTTGGGCCACCGGCTATGTCGGCGGCATCCTTAGCCTCGTGCTGGTGCTCGGCTTCCTCGCCGCCAACACCGAGACCGGCAAGACGCTGTTCGGCTTCACGCCGCTGTTCGGCCTAGATCCCGTCATGCACGAAGGCGACCGCATCACCGGGCCGCTGACCGGGCTGTGGTTCATCATCTTCGTGACGCCGATGTTCCTGTTCACGCCGGATTATCCGGCAAAGCGGCCGATGCGCGAGGCGCTCGGCGAAGGCCTGCGCGAGCTCAGGGAGTCATTGCTGAGCCTGCCGAAGCAGAGATCGCTGGCGTGGTTCCTGCTGGCGAACATGATCTACACCGACGGGCTGGTCTCGCTGTTCGCGTTCGGCGGCATCTATGCCGCCGGCACGTTCGGCTGGGACACGATCCGGATCGGCACCTTCGGCATCATCCTGGCGGTCGCCGGCACGTTCGGCGGCTGGATCGGCGGCAAGCTCGACGATGCGTTCGGGCCGAAGCGTGTGATCACCGGCAGTCTTGTGATCCTGCTGTTTGCGATCGTCGTGATCCTCACCGTGAACAAGGATTCCATCCTGTTCATCCCGGTGGCGCCGCCGGTGCCGGGCGGTCCGCTGTTCGCGGGCGCTGCCGAGCGCGCCTATATCGTGCTGGGCTGCCTGATCGGCGCCACCGGCGCGCCATTGCAGGCGGCCTCGCGCTCGCTTTTGATCCGCCTCGCGCCGAAGGATCGCATCGCGCAATACTTCGGCTTGTTCGCGCTGACCGGGAAGGTGACGTCGTTCATCGGCCCGCTCATGATCGGGGCGATTACGGCAGCGACCGCGAGCCAGAAGTACGGCATGGCGGTGCTGGTGGTGTTCTTCGTGGTGGGCTTGGTGCTGCTGGCAAGGGTGCGGAGATAACTCACCGCCGTCGTCCCGGCGAAAGCCGGGACCCATACCGCGTGATCCATCGAAGGCGCGCTGGGGTTAGTCGCGCCTCACCAAGCAAGTTCGGTGGTTATGGGTCCCGGCCTTCGCCGGGACGACATCGGGATGGGCTAGTGCCGGAAATGCCGCACGCCGGTGAAGACCATGGCGATGCCGTGCTCGTCGGCGGCCTTGATCACCTCGTCGTCGCGCATCGAGCCGCCGGGCTGGATCACCGCGGTGGCGCCGGCCTCGATGCAGGCCAGCATGCCGTCGGCGAACGGGAAGAACGCGTCAGAGGCGACCACCGAACCCTTGGTCAGCGGCTCGGCGAGCTTCAGCTCGGCCGCGGCATCGAGCGCCTTGCGCGCGGCAATGCGCGCCGAATCGACCCGGCTCATCTGGCCGGCGCCGATGCCGACGGTGGCGAGATCCTTGGCGTAGATGATGGTGTTCGACTTGACGTGCTTGGCGACACGAAAGGCGAATTTGAGATCGCGCAGCTCGGCGTCGGTCGGCGCGCGCTTGGTCGCGACCTTCAGGTTCATATCCTCGACCACGGCATTGTCGCGGCTCTGCACCAGCAGGCCGCCGGCAACGGTCTTGGCAGTGAGGCCAAGCGCGCGCGCGTTCGGCAGGCCGCCGGCGAGCAAGAGGCGCAGATTGCGCCGGCCGGCGATGATCGAGATCGCCTCCTCGGTCGCGTCGGGCGCGATGATCACCTCGGTGAAGATGCCGATGATGGCGCGCGCAGCATCCGCATCGAGCGTGCGGTTGACCGCGATGATGCCGCCATAGGCCGAGGTCGAGTCGCAGGCCAGCGCGCGGGCGTAGGCGGTCGCGAGATCGGGACCCTCGGCGACGCCGCAGGGGTTGGCGTGCTTGACGATGACGCAGGCCGCGGTGCGCTGCGGATCGAACTCGCCGACGCATTCATAGGCCGCGTCGGTGTCGTTGATATTGTTGTAGGACAGTTCCTTGCCCTGCAGCTGGCGTGCGGTCGCAACGCCCGGCCGCTTCTCCGGCGTGGCATAGAACGCCGCGGTCTGGTGCGGGTTCTCGCCATAGCGCAGCGACTGGATCAGCCTGCCGCCGAAGGCCCGGAAGTCCGGCGCCTTGGTGTCGAGCTGCACGGCAAACCAGTTCGAGATCGCAGCGTCATAGGCCGCGGTGCGCGCATAGGCCTTGGCGGCGAGCCGCCGGCGCAGGCCAAGCGAGGTCGCGCCTTTGTGCGCGGCGAGCTCGTCGAGCACCGACTGATAGTCCTGCGCCTCGACCACCACGGCGACGTCGTCATGGTTCTTGGCCGCGGCGCGGATCATCGCGGGACCGCCGATGTCGATATTCTCGATGCACTCCTCGAAGCCGGCGCCTTTGTCGACGGTGGCCTCGAACGGATAGAGGTTGACGACCAGGAGGTCGATCGGCGCAATGCCGTGCGCGGCCATCGCCGCGGCGTGTTCCTTGTTGTCGCGGATCGCGAGCAGGCCGCCATGCACCTTCGGATGCAGCGTCTTGACCCGGCCGTCCATCATCTCCGGGAAACCGGTGAGCTCGGAGACGTCCTTGACCTTGAGCCCGGCCGCCGCGATCGCCTTGGCGGTGCCGCCGGTCGAGACCAGCTCGACGCCCTGGTCGGCCAGCGCCTTGGCAAAATCGATCAGTCCGGTCTTGTCGGAAACGGACAACAGAGCGCGGGTCACGCGGCGAAGCTGCTCGGTCATATCGGAAAATCCTTGGCTGTTAAGGCAGCCGGGTAGCATGGTTTTGTGCGGTACGAAACCGGTACATGCGGCGGATTCCGGGGAAAATGGTGGTGATCCGAACCATCCCCGTCGTCCCCGCGCAAAGGCGAAGCCTTTGTCGGTGGAGGTGCGAGCTCTTGCGAGCCTCGAAGGGCGCACGGCCCCGCTGGTGGCCGTCGACCCTTCGAGGCTCGCTCCGCTCGCACCTCAGAGGTGACGGGTCTGATGGATCGCTGTCCTTTGGACCGCGCGCTGCGGATCGCACGTTTCCGCCGTCTTATAGCGGCAGTTCCGGCTCGCGGCGGGCGTTGCGGCGGGCGTTGGTGGCGGTGGCCGAGGTCGAGGAGCGCACGAAGCACCAGCGGATGGTGGCGGCCTGCCTCGCGTCCTGCCGGATCACGATCTGGGAGGTGCGGCGCGGGCCGTCATTGCCGGCCAGGAACACGCTGTCCTCGAGGTCGACCTTGTCGTCCATCGCCTCGAAGGTCCAGACGTCGCGGTTCGGCAGCACCAGCATCACGCCGCGGGCATCCGACAGCCGGCTCGCCTTCACCGAGGGGTGCAAATGGAAGCGCAGCGCGAAATCGGCCTCGCTGCCCTTGATGCGGCCGCCGGGCGCCGGCGACAGCGAATCCTCGCCCTCGAGCCGCGTGCCGTCCTGGGAGACCATCAGCACGCGGCGATGGATCACGCCGAAGCGGGAGAGATAGCCGTCATGCGAGGCGGTGAGCACGTCGCCGCCGGGAACGGCCTCGCGGTAGCTCTCGACATTGCTGGGGCCGCTGGTGATCGGCGCGCCGCGCAGCAGCCGCTTCATCGCCGACAACTCGACGAACTGGCACGATGAGGTGTCGCGATAGGTCAGCGTCGAATGCGCCGCGGTGGAGCGCGCGAATGGCCGCCAATTGTCGCGCCCGGTGGACGGCATGCCGCAATTGACCACGATGCGGCTCACTCCGGAGGACAGCTCGAACGACAGGCAGCCGGCATGCGCATCCTGGCTGACGCTCGCCGGCGGTGGCTGACCGGTGTCGATGATCAGCGTGGTGTTGCCGGCATCGAGGCGCTGGAAGCCGGTGTGCGGCATGCTCGCCATCGGCACGCCGCGGGTATCGTCATAGGCGAGCAGCGTCGCGACGAGGTCGGATGGCGCGGTCGACATGCCGTTGAACAGCGCGAAGCTGCCGTCGCCGTGACGGAAGAAGCGCAGCATCGGCATCATGCGGTCGATCGCGTTGAGCAGCGCCGGCGGCGGCGCGATGTTGCGCGCGGCAAAGGTCTGCCGCAGCGGCAGCAGATCGCTCAGCAGTTCGACCAGCGCGCCGGGATTGCGCGAGATGTGGCCGCCATCGGGCAGGATCTGGCGCTGTAATTCGTCCGACAGCCTGCGCGTCGCCGACTTGATGTTGCGCGCCTGGTTGGCGAGGCAGAGCGAGGCGTAGCACAGCGCGATCA
Organism: Bradyrhizobium sp. NAS96.2; assembly: GCF_001908235.1. Classification (GTDB taxonomy): domain Bacteria; phylum Pseudomonadota; class Alphaproteobacteria; order Rhizobiales; family Xanthobacteraceae; genus Bradyrhizobium. The sequence continues at coordinate 4,360 of NZ_LGHK01000189.1, read as the reverse complement.
ACACCTGCAGGCGCGGCACGCCGTCATTGTCGAGCGTCGCGTGGCGCAGGTAGCGGATCTCGCGCGCCAGCCCACGCAGATATTTGCGGTAGAATTTTCCGTCGGTGTCGCCGAGCACCAAGGGGGCCTGCGACAGCAGCGAGATCACGCGCCGCGCACGCACGTCGGCGCGCCGCTCCAGCGGCCGCTTGCGGGCCTGATTCGAAATCCAATCATCGACCAGCGAGCGGGCATTGGCGCGGGTCAGCGCGGTGTCGGCGGCGCGCAGATGGCGCAGCCAGCCGAAGCCGAGCAGGGCGGCCTCCCAATCCTCCGACGGCGGCTCGAGATCGAAGATCGAGCGGCCGTGGCAGGTGACGATCTTGCCGGCGAACACGAATCGCCCGGCATAGATCTCGGCAGCGCGGGTGGCGTCGGCGGTCCGCAGATCGTGCGGGGCGATGATCAGGCGGTCGGTGCGGCCGGGCCACAGCCGCGACAGTGCAACCGTGCTTCCGCTGGCGCGTGCGAGCATGCTGCGGGCAAAGCGGCCAGCAATCAGCGTCGAGATGCGTCTGCTTTGAGCGACCGACACGCCTAACCTTGCGGGGAGGGAATTTCAACGAATCCCTATTTAATCCGGAAACGCGGCCAAGACACCTTCTTGATAAACAAGACACCCTCTTGATCCCGCGCGAATCACTTCGAGCTTAGAGGACTGAAGTTTAAAATCAGGATTTAACCAGCCGGGCGGCGTAAAAGCCATCCAGCCCGCCCAGCCGCGGGTCGGCGCTGGGTAGATGGCTCGGCAGGGTGCGCAGATCGCCGTCGGCGGTAATGATGTCGTCGAGGCCGGCGACCTCGCTTGTCTCGACCGGCGCACGGCGCAGGCCTGATTCGCTCGCCAGCAGCGCGGCGATCACGTGCTCGCCTTCCTCCGGCTCCAGCGAGCAGGTGCAGTAGACCAGCGTGCCGCCGGGCTTCAGCAGATGGATGGCCTTTTGCAGCAGCCGCTTCTGCAGCGCCGACAATGCGGCGATGTCGCCTTCCTGGCGCAGCCAGGCGACGTCGGGATGGCGGCGGATGGTTCCCGTCGAGGTGCAGGGCGCATCGACCAGGATACCGTCAAAGCTTGCGGCCTCGGCGGGCCATTCGGCGGCGTCGGCGACAACAGTGTCGGCCTGCAATGCCAGCCGCGTGAGATTATCGCGCAACCGCGCGACCCGCGCCGGCGAGCGGTCGACCGCGGTGACCTGCGCGCCCGCCAGCGCGAGCTGGGCCGTCTTGCCGCCGGGCGCAGCGCAGAGATCCGCAATCGCCTTGCCCTTGATCTCGCCGAACAGACGCACCGGCAGCGCCGCGGCAGCGTCCTGCACCCACCATTGGCCTTCGGCAAAGCCCGGCAGCATCGTGACGGAACCCTGCAGCAGCGTGCGCACGGTTCCCGTCGGCAAGGTCTCGCCATGCAGGCGGCTCGCCCACTGCGCCGCGTCCGACTTCACCGTGAGATCGAGTGATGGCTCGTGGCCGAGCGCCAGCGCCATCTCGCGCGCAGTGGCCTCGCCGTAGTGCGCGTTCCAGCGCGCCAGCATCCATGGCGGCAGGTCCAGCGTCTGCGTGCTGATCTCGTCGATCAGGCCCTGGCCCTCGCGCGCGCAGCGGCGCAGCACGGCGTTGACCAGCCCGGCATATTTCGCCGCGCGTCGATCCGACTGCACGAGCCGCACCGAGAGATCGACCGCGGCATGGTCGGGCACGTCCATCCAGAGAATCTGCGCGGCGCCGATCAAGAGCGCGCTCTGCGCGCGCGGCGCATCGGTCGGAATGCCGCGATCGAGCAGGCGCGACAGCAGATGGCCGAGCGTGCCGAGCTTGCGCAGGATGGTCGAGACCAGCCGGCGCATCAGCGCGCGATCGCGATCGGCCAGCGATTTCAGGCCGGGATGCGCGCCGGCGCCGTCGAGCTGGTCGTCGAGCGTGCGGTGCTTGTGCAGCACGCCGTCGAGGATATCGGCCGCGATGCGGCGCGCCGCGAGACCGGGGACTTCGGCAGGAACTGCAAATCTTGAAGGGGGCATGGAGCGGAGATATCTCGAAGGTGCTGAGTTACATTCGGCTCATGCCCATCAACTCGAAAACACCTCTGGCATGCGAATATGCCAAATGTAAGAATCGCCTTGCGGGATTTCGTGATCGTGATGCCGTCACTGAGCCAACACCGGGATACGAAATTCGCGGGCAGAAAGTTTGCCAAGAAAGCTTGCCATGAGTGACAAATCGCCATCGCCACCGGAACCCGCGCCGCGCAAGCCGCTGACGCCGGCAGCCCAGCGCGCGCTCGCCGAAGCCGCGGCGCGGCGCAAGGCCGCCGAGGAGCTCGCCGCTCAGAATGTGGCCGCGCGGCCGAAGGAATATCAGGGCCCCAAGGGACCGGAACCGACGCGCTACGGCGATTGGGAGACCAAGGGCATCGCCTCGGATTTTTGAGAGTCTCCCGAGAGTCTTGTCTGACGGCCCGACTCAAGTCAGTCTGGGAATATGTCCCCATATGAGAGAATAAATCCTTATCGTGGGACGGGACGACCGCCCTTCCGCAGGTCCCCTTGGGGCCGCCGCGTCTCGGCGGCGCTGCCTTGGGTGTTCGTGCTCGGCATCGCCGTCGGCAGCATGCTTCCGATCCGCCGATTTGTGCCTCAATGGATGCCCTTGCCGTCGCATTGGTCGTTGAGCCGGTCGCGCGACGCCGAAATGATCTGGCAGCGCGCCGGCGCACCTGACGCCAGGCACAGCGTCGATGTGATCAGGACGATCGATGGCGACACGTTCGAGGCGCGGGTGCATCTCACGCCGGGCCCCGATCTCTATACGCGGGTCCGCCTGCGCGGCATCGATGCGCCCGAGCTGAAGGCGTCGTGTCAGCGTGAATTGCAAATGGCGCAGGCGGCGACGGTGGCGCTGCGCGATCTGCTCGGCCAGGGTGATGTCGCGATCTACAATGTCGGCCCCGACAAATATCAGGGCCGCGTCGTTGCCGACGTTGCGACCAGGAAAACCGACAATGTCTCGGCCGCGCTGCTCGCCGCCGGTCATGCCCGCGCCTACAATGGCGGGCATCGCTTCGGCTGGTGCGGATATTTTGCGCGTTAGAGCGGGATGAGTTTTGATTGAATCGGCTTGGCGCGGTCTTGGTCCGGGTGAGGGCTCTTGCTCTCTCGATGGACCGTAGCCCCTCACCCGATTTGCTGCGCAAATCGACCTCTCCCAAGGGAGAGGTGAACTTTCGACGCCGTTGCAGCTCAACCTAATCTCATCATGCGTTAGGCCATCGCCTCGTGGTCGCCAACGGCGCCGATGACGCAAACAAAAAGCCGCGCTGATGCGCGGCTTTTCTTTCGGAGAAGCGCTGAACGCGATCAGCGGGTGACGACGACAGTCGTGCCGACCGAGACGCGCGAATAGAGATCGGTGATGTCGGTGTTCAGCATGCGGATGCAGCCGTAAGAGACGAAGCCGCCGACAGAGCCCGGCACGTTGGTGCCGTGAATGGCGTATTCGCCGCCGGCCAGCGTCATCGCCGCGACGCCCATCGGGTTACGCGGCGAGCCGCCGGCGATCACGTCCGGGATGCTCGGCTTGTCGCGCTTGACCTCGGCGGGCGGCGACCAGGCCGGGTTGCGATACTTGCCGTCGATCTTGGTCGTGCCGGCCCACTGCTTGCCGGACTTGCCGACGCCGACCGGGTAGCGCATCGCGTGGCCGGAATCGAGAATGAGATAGAGCCGCCGTTCGTTGGTCTTCACCACGATGGTGCCCGGCTCATAATTGTCAGCGTGGATTCCGACCATTTCCGGCCGCGCTTCGGCCGTCTGCGACATCACAACAACGGCACCAAGGGTGGCAGCGAACGCCACCGCAAACTTCATCGACATCAACCTCTCCACTTCCCAACAGCTCCCGTGGGGGAGCCAAAAACGAAGGTGCGGAGCCCTGAAAAAAACCGGGCCCGCCGGTCTCACGCACGCAATATTAACCGCGTGTCTTAACCGGGTGGTTTCACACCGGCCGCGAGACACGTCCTGATGGCGGGCAGAAAAGGAAAAGTTCGGATTAAAGTAAATGACCTGAAAACAACACTTGGCCACAAACGCGCCGCAATGGCGCCTTGCCTCTGACAATCCCGTGAAACGGCCGCTTTCACCGCGTTTTCGAGCGACGTGGGACGAAAGCGAAGGGCCGCGGCGGTGATCGCGCGCGGCCCTTCTTTAGGTTTTTGATACTGTCGCTGGCGCCTACGCCGGCGCGCCCTTCTTGTTCTGGCGGTTGTGCACGAGGTCGTCGACCACGGCGGGATCAGCCAGGGTCGAGGTGTCGCCGAGGCTCG
>NZ_LGHK01000188.1 GCF_001908235.1 Bradyrhizobium sp. NAS96.2 | reverse complement strand
CGGCGCCAAAGGCTGCGACTGCACGCTGCCGGGGCGGCGGCACTGCCTGCCCTGGCGGCAACGCCCGCGGCTGCGTCGGCAGCAGGCGGCCGCGCGGCAATTCCGGCACTTCCTCGTCGTCGTCGCTGGGAGGCGCCACCTGGCCACGCGGGATCGAGCCGGGCGGACGCGGCGCGGGATCGGAGAAAATCGTTCCGATCTGCGCGCGCGCGGGCGGCGCAAGCGAGATGGTTGAGGCGGCAATCAGGGCCGCAAAGCCAGTCAGGGCAACGGTTCGAAGCATCTCGCGCGGCTTTAAAGGGCGAATCGGGCTCGCGACAGTCTACCTTGATATCGGCCGCTCGCAGGCCACCGGTTAACACGCCGAATACGGCGGGGAAAGGGCACCCGGCCACCTCTCCCCGGCCCTCTGGTCACCCTCTGGCTACTCCTGGGAACACGTGTGATAGTCCTCACGCTGAAGGCGCGCGGCAACGCGTGAAAACCATGAAAATCCGGATCGAACCGGACCAGCCAGAGGAAACCCAACATGCCCGATCGTATCAGGCTCGACGGCCGGGTCGCCGTCGTCACCGGGGCTGCCGGCGTCATCGGAACCGCCACCCTCCATCTGCTCGCCGAACGCGGTGCGCGGATCGTCGCAGTCGACCGCAAGGGGGCCGATCTTGGCGCCGCCGTCAAGGACCTGCCCGCCTCGGCCGAGGCCCTGTCGATCACCGCCGACGTCACCGATGAGGACGAGGTCAAGGACTATGTCCGCGCCGCCGTGGACCGCTTCGGCACCATCGATGCCTTCTACAACAACGCCGGCATCGAGGGCGACATCAGGCCGATCCCTGAATATTCGCTGGAGAGCTTTCGCCGGGTGCTCGACGTCAACGTCGTCGGCGCCTTCCTCGGCATGAAGCATGTGCTGCCTGTCATGCTGAAGCAGAACAAGGGCAGCATCATCAACACCGCCTCGATCGCGGGCCTGATGGGATCGCCGATGATCGCGGTCTACAGCGCCAGCAAGCATGCGGTGATCGGACTGACCAAGAGCGCGGCCTGGGAATGCACCGGCACTGGCGTGCGCGTCAATTGCGTCTGCCCCGGCATGATCGAGAGCCGCATGCTGAGCACGATCCTGCAAGGCCGCTCCGGCGGCAACGCGCCGCCGCCGGTCGAGAAGATCGTCGACCGCATCCCGGCGCGCCGGCTCGGGCTTGCAAGCGAGGTCGCCTCGATCGTCGCATTCCTCGCCTCCGACGAGGCGAGCTACGTCTCCGGCTCCGCTTACACCGTCGACGGCGGCCGCACCGCCGCCTGATATTTCAGTTCAGCATCACAACAAGGTTTGTCGTCCATGCCCGTCGTTCTCGATCCCGATGCCGCCGCCGTCTACAAGGCCTTCCAGGAGGCCGGCCGTCCCGCCTACGAGACGCTGACCGCGCCGGAAGCGCGCGAATATTATCGCACCGCCCGCATCGTCTCCAATCCCGAGCCGCCCGCGCTTGAATCGAGCAAGGCGCTCGCGATCCCGGCGCCGCACGGCAGCATCCCGGCCCGCATCTACACGCCGAAGACGCTGCGCAAGACGAACGGGCTCGCGCCGTGCCTGGTGTTCTTCCACGGCGGCGGCTGGGTGATCGGCGATCTCGATACCCATGAGGTGGTGTGCCAGAAGATGGCACATGAGGGCGAGCTGATCGTGATCTCGGTGGATTATCGGCTCGCGCCCGAACATCGCTTCCCCGCCGCGGTCGACGACGCCGTCACCGCAACGAGATGGGTCGCCGCCAACGCCAAGGATCTCGGCATCGACGCCGCGCGCCTGATCGTCGGCGGCGACAGCGCCGGCGGCAACCTCGCGGCCGTCGTCGCCCTCACCGCCCGCGACGGCGGACCGAAGCTCGCAGCCCAGCTGCTGGTCTATCCCGCAACCGATTTCTCGCGGAAGCATGCCTCGCACCGCGAGCCCGAGACCAGCATCCTGCTGACGCATTCGGTGATCGGCTGGTTCGCCAACCAATATCTCGGCGACGCCGACAACAGCGACTGGCGCGCCTCGCCCGCACGCGCCAAGAGTTTTTCCGGCCTGCCGCCGGCCTACGTGCTGACCGCCGGCGCCGATCCGTTGCGCGACGAAGGCGACGAGTACGCGAAATTCCTGAAAGACGCCGGTGTGCCCGTGACCTACCGGCATTTCCCCGGCCAGTTCCACGGCTTCTTCACCATGGGCAAGCTGCTCAATCAGGCCAATGTCGCGGTGACCGAGATCAGCGTCTGGCTGAAGTCGCTGGGCTGAGCGATCCGATCAGGGACGAAATTTGCGGCGTCATCCCGTGGTCGAGGCTCGGGAGCGCATGGTGCGCGCAGCTTGCGGCGTTAGCGCGCCTTGCAGTTCTCCGCGCCGCGCGATAGTTCGGCCAGACGCGCTTCAGACCGCCGAACGCTCCAGCCAGCGAGGATCATCTTGCTCACGCCCATCCTCGTCTACGGCATCCCGTTCGACTTCATCCTGTTCGCGCTGACGCTGCTCGGCGTCGCGATCTTCCATCACCATACGCTCGCCGTGGCGTTGACGGGTCTTGCCGCGATCGTCGCCTACAAGCTGATCTTCGCCGGCTTTGCGAAATTCGGCGCAGGCCTGCCCGGTCTCGTGCACCACATGGAGCATGAGTGGGTCACGCTCGCGAACCTGTTCCTGCTGCTGATGGGATTTGCGCTGCTGTCGCGGCACTTCGAGGAGAGCCGCATCCCGGACGAGATGCCGGCGCTGCTGCCCGATGACTGGAAGGGCGGACTGATCCTGCTGGTGATCGTGTTCGTGCTGTCGGCCTTCCTCGACAACATCGCAGCCGCGCTGATCGGCGGCACCGTCGCGCGTCACGTGTTCCGCGGTCGCGTCCATATCGGCTATCTCGCGGCCATCGTCGCCGCATCGAATGCCGGCGGCGCCGGCAGCGTCGTCGGCGACACCACGACGACGATGATGTGGATCGACGGCGTCAGCCCGCTCACCGTCGTCGACGCCTATGTTGCCGCCATCGTCGCCATGCTGGTGTTTGCGGTACCGGCCTCGCTGCGGCAGCATCGCTATTCCCCGATCGTGAAGAAAGCGCCATCCGGCCTCAGCATCGACTGGGCGCGGGTCGCAATCGTCGCGGTGATCCTGCTCGCCGCGCTGAGCGCCAACGTCACGGCCAATCTGAAATTCCCCGCGCTGCTCGACGCGCTGCCCGTGCTCGGGCTCGCAGTCTGGGCCGCGATCCTCGTCACCTCGCTGCTGCGGCGGCCGGACTGGTCGGTCATGCCCGAGACGCTCAAGGGCACCGTGTTCCTGCTCGCGCTGGTGACGGCGGCCTCGATGATGCCGGTGGAGAGGCTGCCGGCCGCATCATGGCAGACCGCGCTTGGGCTCGGCTTCGTCTCGGCAGTGTTCGACAACATCCCGCTGACCGCGCTGGCGCTGAAGCAAGGCGGCTACGATTGGGGCTTTCTCGCCTATGCGGTCGGATTTGGCGGATCGATGGTCTGGTTCGGCTCGTCCGCGGGCGTCGCAGTGTCCAACATGTATCCGGAAGCCAAGTCGGTGGTCCGCTGGATCGCCCAGGGCTGGCCGATCATGGTGGCCTATGTGGTCGGCTTCTTCGCGATGCTCGCCCTGCTCGGCTGGCATCCCGACGCGCCGCATTGATGCCAATGTGAAATTTGTCGCGCTGCAGTGCACAATCTGACTTGTCATAAACCTGTGGAAAAGCAAGACAAATCCGTTGACATTGCTAAACTCCATTCGCCGTAACAACTTATGGAGCGTTCGCATGAGTGTTAGTGCAGAAGTCCTCGCCCGCGCCCCGTTAGAACAGGCGGAAGGCGAAATCGACACGGTGAGCTCGCATCGACCACGCGGCAATATTCGGCCTCTCTCGCCGATGCCCGACTACGTCGAGCACCGCAACGGCGTCAACGAGGTGGGCAAGCTGTCGGCCGAGGCGGTCGTACGCGAGTACGAAGCGGCGGTGAAGGAGATCGAGGCGCTTGGAACGGAACTGCAATTAGCCGCCAAGAACTGCGAAGTCATGGTGGCCGGCGTCCATGACATGATCGCGGAAATCAAGGAGTTCGCTGCTGGTTACCGCGATCAGGGCAAGCGGTTTTTCCTGCAGATCGAAGCCGTCTCCCTGATGACCATGGAGGTCAGGGATACCTGCGAAGCACTCAAGAAGAAGATCGCGACCGATACATTGAGCCAGTGATTTATTTCGGTTGAAGCACTTTCACGATCAGCATCCGTGGATCTCTACGATCGTGGGCTGATCCTGTATTTGGTGAATGACTGCATTTGGTGAATGACTGCGCTAGTCCGGCGCGGCAGAACCGTTAGTTCTATTCAAGACCAAGTTGTTCAAGACCAAGTCATTCAACACCTTGCCCCGCCTCGGCGGGGCTTTGTGTTGTGACGCGAATAATCTGTGCGCGCGTCGCGTGCTCGAACGGACCGGGCCTCCGTCCATGACCGCCTTAACGCACGTCAGGTGCGCGCTCGGCCATGGCCGTTGCCGGAGGCAAAGCGAATATCGGAGACCAGCGGTCGCCAAAATCCTTGGCCGGGAGCGCGTCTGCGCCGGAGACGACAACGCCCTCGGTCCGGGGCAAGTGCGACTTCACCGTCGCGGCGGTTGCGGTGACGGCCAGCAGGGCGACGGCCACGAACCCGGTAATCGTTCGATGCTTTGTCATTTAGAACCTCCTCCGGTCCCCAATGCCCACTTGACGTGGGTCACGCGAACCTTCGCGCTGGTTCAGCACAAGGAAGGCATGAATCGTGTGCGATCGGACAACGACCTTGTCCCAAACTCAAATTGCCCTGCCGGCAGTGCCGATGTGTTTGGCGACGCTTCGCCGTCGGAATTGTCCCCCCTTTCATCCAACGCCTCGCCGGAGGTTCCGGAGTCGACGAGCTACCCCACGCGCGCGGCCCGGCGCAGCGATTGCGGGGGCTGGCCGAAGGCGCGGATGAAGGCGCGGCGCATCCGCTCGGGATCGCGGAAGCCGGTGATCTCGGCGACGCGCTCGATCGCCTCGCCCGACGACTGCACGCGCTGCCGCGCCACCTCGATCCTCAGCCGCTCGACTGCTTTCGACGGCGTGGTGCCGGTCTCGGCGATGAAGGCGCGGGTGAAATGCCGCGAGCTCATCCCGGCCTTGTCGGCGAGGTCCTCGACCGTCAGTGGCGCATCGAGATTTTCCCGCGCCCAGGCGAGCAGCGGCCCGAACCTTCCGTTCGGCGTCTTCAATTCCAGGAGCGAGGAAAACTGCGACTGCCCGCCGCTGCGCCGGTGATACAGCACGAGCTGCCGCGCGGTGTTCTGCGCGACCTCGTCGCCATAGTCCTCGGTGATCATGGCGAGCGCGAGATCGATGCCGGCGGTGATGCCGGCCGAGCTCCAGATGTTGCCGTCGCGGACGAAGATCTGGTCCGGCTCGAGCTTGATCTTCGGATAGCTCTTCACGAAATGCGGTGTGCGCTGCCAATGCGTGGTGGCGCGGCGGCCGTCGAGCAGGCCCGCCTCGGCCAGCACATAGGCGCCGGAGCAGACGCTGGCGACGCGGACGCCGCGGCCCGCCATCCGCCGCACGAAGGACAGTGTGGTCGGACAGCTCGCCGGCGTACGCACGCCGTTGCCGCCCGCGATGATCAGCGTCGTGATCGCCGCCGACGGCTTGAGGCCGCGCGCCAGCATCTCGACGCCGGATGACGAGCGCACCGGCCCGGCCTTCACCGCAATAGTCTTGATACCGGGCGGGTTGTTGGCGAAGCGCGCCGCGATTTCGAAAGCCGCGATCGGGCCTGCCGCGTCGAGCAGCTGGAAGTCGGGAAAGATCAGGATGCCGATCATCGCCAAATCCTTTGCGGCAGCGCCTCGTCCGAAAACGAGGGAAATACGCCATTCTTGACAGAAGGCCATCATGGCATCCTGCTTCCGTCAAGCGCTATTTGGAGGCCTCCGATGTCCGAACCCTTGCAGACTGTACCCTTGCAGATTGGATTGCTCGTCTTCCCGAAGGTGACCCAGCTCGACCTGACCGGTCCGCTGCAGGTGTTCTCGTCGGTGCCCGGCGCGAAGGTGCATCTGATCTGGAAGCGGATCGAACCGGTTCCGAGTGACTCCGTCATGGTCCTGACGCCGACCACGACCTTTGCCGATTGCCCGCAGCTCGACGTGATCTGCGTGCCCGGCGGATTCGGCACCGACGACATGGTCGGCGACGAGGAGATGCTCGCCTTCCTGCGCAAGCAGGCCGCGGGCGCGAAATACGTCACGTCGGTCTGCACCGGGTCGCTGGTGCTCGGCGCCGCCGGCCTGCTCAAGGGCTATCGCGCCACCACGCATTGGAGCGCGATCGATTTCCTTGCGGGCTTCGGCGCGATTCCGACCAAGACCCGCGTCTGCGTCGACCGCAACCGCTTCACCGGCGGCGGCGTCACCGCGGGTATCGACTTCGCGCTGACGCTGGTGTCCGAGCTGGTCGATCGCAAGACCGCGGAAGCGATCCAGCTCAGGCTCGAATACAACCCGGCCCCCCCGTTCAATGCCGGTTCGCCCGACACCGCGCCGGCCGAGATACTCGCCTTCATGAAGGAGCGGATGGGACCGGCGCACGCGCGCCGCGGCGAATTGATGGGCCGCGCGGCGGCGCGGCTCGACCAAACCGGGCCTTCATGATCGCCCCCGACGATTGGCCGTTAGCCAAGACGGGGCTTCAGGGAGCAATCGGCTCCAGTCCCTTGCTCCGTATCGCAGCGGCAGCCGCCGGCGAGTGCAGGAATGCGATCAATTGCTCGACGGCCTTCGGCTCGCTGGCATTGGCGCTGATGCCGACGCTGAAGGTGGTGTAGTTCTGCAACTCGTCCGGAAGAACGCCCGCGAGAGTGACGCCCTCGACGCCGATGATGTTCGGCACGGTGATCACCGTCAGCTCCGCCTCGCCGTGCGCGACGGCCTCCACCGGGCTCCGTCCCGCCACGGCCAGGAGCTTCGGCTTCACGTCGCCCGCGATCCCGAGGCGATCGAGCAGATGCAGGAAATAGCTTCCGCTCACGCTCTCGCTTGAATAGGAGATTGATCTCGCCGCCAGCAGCGTTCGCTTGAGGTCCTCGCTGGAGGCGACCTTGGGCATCGGTGCCCCCGTGCGGATCGCGACGCCTGCGGCCGTGCGGGCGACGTCCGATCGGGAGCCCGCGGCAATCTTGCCGAGCCGCGCAAGATCATCGACCGCCGCCGGCAGAAAGACGGCGGCATCGAACTTCTCGCCCGCCTCGATCTGCCGCTTGAGCACCGGCACGCCCTCAAAGGTGAAGACAAGCGTATGGCCGGTCGCGCGCGCGAACGCGGGCGCAAGCTCGTTGAAGACACCTTTCATGGTCGGCGTGCTGAGAACCGTGATCTCGGCCGCGCCGCCGGTCGTGGCGCTCATCGCCAGTACAAGCGCCGTGACCGCGACGCGAATGCCCCTCATCGACGTTTCCCGCATCTCTGGTCCAGGCCGACAGTTCAGCCGGAGCTGGAGTCAGCGCCAGAACAGGAGTATCCACAAGGTCGATTATTCGACGGGCCGGTAGCTGTTTAGGTACGTCATATGCGCTGGGCTGACAGGGTTGGGCGTTTTCTCAAGCCTCGCGACCTCCACGTCTTCATGACGGTGGTCGAAGAGCGCAGCATGGCGAAGGCCGCCGAGCGTCTGGCGATCTCGCGGCCGGTGATCTCGCGCACGATCGCCAATCTCGAGCACATGCTCGGCGTGACGTTGCTCGACCGCACGGCGCGCGGCATCGCGCCGACCCTGTTCGGCAAGGCGCTGCTCAGGCGCGGCACCGCGGTGTTCGACGAACTTCGGCAGAGCGTCGAGGAGATCGCGTATCTTGCCGATCCCAAGGCGGGCGAGTTGCGCATCGCCTGCACCGAAGTGTGGGCCGCCGGCCTCGTGCCGGCAGCGATCGAGCGGCTGTCGAAGCGACTGCCGCGTCTGCGCGTCAGGCTGGAGCAAGGCACCGCGCAGCATCAGTTCAACCTGCTGCGGGAGCGTCGATGCGAGATCGTGATCTCGCGGCTGCTGACCGAGACCCCAGACTCCGACATCGACATGCAGCCGCTGTTCTACGAGCCGCTGGCCGTCGTCGCCGGCCCGCAAAGCTCCTGGTCGCGCCGCCGCAAGCTGACGCTTTCAGACCTCGTCGACGCACCGTGGATCCTGTCGACGCTGGAAGCGGAAGCCGGCTCGCCCTTCGTCGAAGCATTCCGTGTCGCGAAGCTGCCGGTCCCCACCGCAACGATCTTCAGCAACTCGCTCCACCTGCGTATCAGCCTGCTCGCCACCGGGGGCTATCTCACACTCGTTCCGGGCTCGGCGCTGCGGTTCGGCCCCGGGGCCGGCCTGCTCAAGGCGCTGCCCGTGGCATTGCCGCGATGGCATCTGCCGACGGCGATCTTCACCCTGAAGGGCCGCATGCTGAGCCCGGTGGCGCAGGTGTTTGCCGATTGCGTTCGCGAGGTTTCCAGGCCGCTGGCCCAGGGTAAGGCCCAGGCATGGTAGCGTTCTGACGCTTGGCCTGCCTTGCATCAGAACTTGCAACAGAAAAAGGCCGCCCGGTTTCCCGAGCGGCCCTTCCTGTCTCACGGTAGCCTCACATTTGCGGGCGATTTCAGGACATCTGTACCGGGGGCCTATCTCCCGGCCGCATCCAACTCGGAGGCCGCTGCTCATCGGGACAGTCGCGATCTGGAGCCCGATCCGACGCGATGGTTTCCCATCTCCGTAAGATGGCTTCATTGAGCCGCGAAGCTGCGCACGGCGCAAGTGGACAGCATCGGCGACGGCCGACCTGTCCCCGCTGTTACCGTTGTCCACAGGCGCGCACTTGCGCTGCCGGGCACGCGTGCGCCGCACGCGCGCGAATGCGCACGTGCGCGTCAGAAACCGCGATGCGTGAAGGTCAGCTTCCGGGAGTCCAGGCGTGGTAGTCGCCGGTCGCCTTCGGGCGGCGGCCGCTCGCCAGCGTCGAGCCGGACGGACGGTAGGCCTGCGCGGTGCCGGTCAGGTTCGGCAGATGCGGCTTTTCCCATTCCCGGGCCACGTATTTCTCTTCGGTCGGGGGTACGTCGACCGTGTGGTGCAGCCAGCCATGCCAGCCGGCCGGGATCCGCGAGGCTTCGGCATAGCCGTTATAGACCACCCAGCGGCGCTCGAAATGCAGCGTCGGGTCGATCTCGCCGCCCTTGGTGCGATAGTAGCGGTTGCCCTGTTCGTCCTCCCCGACCAGCTCGCCGAATCGCGAGGTCCACAATTGCGTGCCAAAGGTCTGGCCGTTCCACCAGGTGAAGAATTTCAGCAGGAATTGTTTCATGCGTGGCCGGTCACGGGTTCGAGGCTGTCCGGCTCTGATGCCACCTGAATCCACAAATGTCCAGCCGCCGCCAAGGTAGCCCGGCACTCCCGGCATGGGCCCCGATCACGAGCCCGTTTGGCGACCAAATGACGCGGTCACGGAGAGTTTTGTTCACCTGCCATACATGCGCCTCCGGCCAAACCAACATGACGGACAATCAATGTCGCGCGCTGGAACGTCCAACCGCAGTAATGGTTAGACATTGTCCGTTTTGATGGAGTCCAAAATGATCAATATGAAGGTTCTGAGCACCGCCGCGGCGCTGGCGCTTGCGCTGCCGTTGGCTGTGGCGCCGACCGTTTCGTTCGCCCAGACTGCGGCGCAGATGGGCGCGATGGGCGGTGGCGGTGGAGCGCGCGGCGGCGGTGGTG
>NZ_LGHK01000187.1 GCF_001908235.1 Bradyrhizobium sp. NAS96.2 | reverse complement strand
CCTAAAGTTCGTTTTCGTTTTGTCGAGCTAATAAGAAAACACTTACTTAGTCAAGACCGGATTCTCGGGAAATGCGAAATCTCTTTTCGCCGTCGCTTCGTGGATTGGCCTGGAAGCAATCGAGCTAAAAAAATGCTCCGAACTTCGTTCGGAGCAGTTTGGGAGAACTCAAAACCTGATCGAGAGCGGCATCATCGTCCGCGAAGTTCATGGCGCAAGTTCATGGCGCAGGACGATCAAACTGCCCGCGAATGCATCCAGTCCGGATGTATGCCCGATCGCCGAGAGCGCCGTGAGCGCGCGACGAAATCCGGCACCCTCGCCGCTCATCGTTGCATGAATGGCCCCGTGCAGCGCTGCCGCGCCGTAACCCAGCGCCGCCGCGCGCAAATGGATTCGGCTGATGTCATTGGTACCGTCGAGCAGCGCGCGGCATTGTTCCCACAGTGCATCGCGACGTTCGATCCGTCCCAGCGCAGCCAGCGCAATCAGCGCACCGCCGATCAGATCATCGCCGGACGGCGTAAGTCCGGGCCCGAGACCGATCAAGCTGCCGAGCCCCGAGGCGTGATCCGCATCATGATCCGAGCCCGCGAAGATTCGCTCCAGCGCAGCGAGACCGGGCATCGCAGCCCGAACGAGCAGAGAAGCATCGCCCGGAACACGCCCGGAGCCGGCCACGGCGAGGCCTTCCGAAGTCAGCTCTCCGCCCCACACCGCATCGACCGCGTCGAGGCCGCGTCGCAGGCTGCTCGCCGACCAGCGTGGTGCAGCGGGCGGTGCCCAGACGGACCGCGCGGCCAGATTTGCGAGCGGCGTCCCTGCGACCCACAGCATGGAGTCCGCGACCCGCACGGGATCGCCGACCGCAAGTCGCTGCCATCGAAAGTCGCCGAGCACGTGCAACGGCCCCGATCCGATGCCGGCCCGTCCAACGCAGATCCAGACCCCGTCGATGACGGCGTAGAACGAACGTTCGAACACGGCGACGACCTGCCCCGCGGCGCGATCGCGAAGCGCCCGGTCGGCAAGGAGCCCCACTTCCACGCCGGCACAGACGGTCGCCGCGGGCCCGGGACGCCGCTCGCCCCGTGCACCCATGCGACCGGCCTGCCTTCCGTCAGTTTCGCGGCCTCCGACCAACATCCGCCCTCGCCTCCCTCAGCGTGCCTGCGCCGCGAACCGCTGCGCTGCGCCGGCCTGGGCCTCGCCGCCCAGATAGGCCGCCTCGAGCAGCGGATCCTCGGCGATGATGTCGGCGGCACCGCTCTTCAGGATCGCCCCGGTCTCCAGGAGATAGGCCCGGTCGGCCAGCGCGAGCGCGTGGCCCGCCATCTGGTCGACCACCATGATGGTCATGCCCTCGCTGCGCAGCCGCTCGAAGGACGCAAACAGTTCATCGACGACCAGCGGCGCCAACCCGAGCGACGGCTCGTCCAGCATGAAGATCTTCGGCCCGGTCAGCAGCCCCCGCGCCACCGCGAGCATCTGCTGCTCGCCGCCGGACAACAGCCCGGCGCGCTGCTCGATGCGCTCCTTCAGCCGCGGGAAGCGCACGAACATCGCCTCGATCTCGGCATCGAGGTCCAGACCCTTGCGCGCATAGGCGCCGAGCTCAAGGTTCTGCTTCACCGTCAACTCGGGAAATACCTGCCGCCCTTCCGGCACCAGCACGACGCCCGAGCGGGCCCGAACATGCGCGGGCATCGTGTCGATGCGCGCCTCGGCGAGCCGGACTTCGCCCGTGGATCGCGGCGGTTCGAGCCCGGCGATCGATCGCATCAGGGTGGTCTTGCCGGCACCGTTGGCGCCGAGCACGGCAACCGCTTCGCCGGGAGCGACCACCAGATCGATCCCGTTCAGGGCGCGCGACAGGCCATAGAACGAGTCGAGCGTCTTGACTTCAAGCGCAGTGCCCTGCCGCGCCGGCCGCGGCGCACGGCTCTTCTCACCCGGCGTGGCATCGCCCAGATAGGCCTTGCGGACCGCCGGATCGTTGCGGATCGCCGCCGCATCGCCGATCGCGATGCGCTTGCCGCCGTCGAGCACGACGATCAGATCGCTCAGCGACATGATCATCGGCATGTCGTGCTCGACGATGATGACGGCGATCCCGAGATCGGCGATCCGGCGCAATAGCGCAGTCAGGCGTTGCTTGTCGCCCTTCGAGAGGCCCGCCGCGGGCTCGTCGAGCAACAGGATGCGGGGCCGGAGCGCCAGCGCACGCGCGATCTCGACCAGCCGTTTCTCGCCATGTGACAGCGAATCCGCGAGACGGTCGACGTCGCCATCGACGCCGGCAAAGCGCAGCAGGAACCGGGCGAACCCCTCGGTCTCCGCGTTGCGCAACGCAGAGACGATGCCGCCGAGACGGCCGACCCGCTCGGCGAGCAGGATGTTTTCCAGGATCGTGAGCGAGCCGAACAATTGCGTGGTCTGGAACGTGCGCGCCACGCCGACCCGCGCCAGCAAATGCGACGTCATGCCCGTGACAACGCGATCGCCAAGCATCACCGTTCCCGCCTGCGGCCGGTAGAAGCCGCAGAGCAGATTGAGCGCGCTGGTCTTGCCGGCGCCGTTGGGACCGATGATGCTGGTGACGGCACCGGGCGCCGCCTTGAACGAGACGCCCTGCACGGCGCGCACGCCGCCGAACGAGATCGAGAGATCGGTCACGTCGAGCCCGGCCGCGCTGTGCGTTTCGAGGATCGCCGCATCGGCAAGCGCCGGCGCGATCGCGGACTCGGCCACGGGCTTGCGTGCCGGCAGGAGTTTTTCCGCGAGTTGCTCCGCGAGGCCGACGATGCCGGAGGGCGCGGCGCGCAACACGACGAACAGCAACACGCCGAAGGCCAGCAGGCGATATTCGGCGAGATCCGACAGCGCTTCCGGCAGCAGCACGACCAGCGCGGCGCCGATCACCGGGCCGAGCACCGAACCGGCGCCGCCGACCATCACGCCGAACAGCAGCAGCACCGATTGCAGGAACGGAAACGAGCTCGGGCTGATATAGCCCTGCAGCGGTGCGAACAGCGCGCCGGCCAGCGCCATCGCGGCCGCCGAGATCACGAAGGCGACGGCGCGGACATGCACCAGATCGATGCCCAGCGAGCGCGTCGCGACCTCGGTATCGCGGGCGGCGCGCATGGCATAGCCCCAGCCGCTGCGCTTCAACCGCTCGAACAGGAAGAGGCTAGCAAACACCAGCACGATGCCCGCGATGGCCAGCGATCGCTCGGACAGCGCATAGCCGAACACGCTCGGCGGCGCACTCAGCATCAGGCCGTTGCCGCCGCCGGTGAGATCGCGCCACTCGATCGTGACGTGTTCGACGATGAAGCCGAAGGCAATCGTCACCATCGCCAGATACGGACCGCGCACGCGCAGCGCCGGCAGCGCAAGCAGGCCGCCGACGATGCTGACCAGGACGATGGCGCCCGCCGTCGCGGCGAGGTAGGGCCAGCCGGCCTTTTCCATCAGCAGCACCGTGGTGTATGCGCCGATGGCCATGAAGCCGATATGTCCGAGCGAGATCTGGCCCGCAAGGCCGAGCAGGACGTTGAGCCCGATGCAGGCGATCGCGGTCAGCGAAATCGTCGCGATCAGGAACACCGCGTAGCTGTCCGCGACCGCGGCATAGCCGATGGCAATCGCGAACGCCGCGACCGCGATCAGAAGGGAAGCGCGAGAAATCATACCTTCTTAACTCCAGCTCGGCCGAGCAGCCCGTGCGGCATGATGACGAGGATGACGATGACGGAAGCGAACGTGATGATCTGGGTGTAGACCGACCCGAGATAGTTGGTTGCGAACACCTCGATCAGGCCAAGGCACAGTCCGGCCAGCATGACGCCCCAGGCGCTGGCGAGACCGCCGATGATCGCGGCGGCGAACGCCTTGATGCCGAACAGCGTGCCCATCTCCGAGGAGACGTTGAGCAGCGGCGCGATCAGCAGCGCGGCGACGCCCGCCAGCATCGCCGACACCGCGTAGCTCGCGGCGATGGCGCCGCTGACATTGATGCCCATCAGCCGTGCGGCATTGGGATTTTGCACCACCGCAAGCATCGCGACGCCATGCCGCGTGCGGCGGCTGATCAGATGCAGCGCCAGGGCAAGCAGCAGGCCGACCACGGGAATCAGGAGCTGCAGCGGGTAGACCCCTGCCCCCTCCACGATCTGGATCGGCTTGGCGGCGAGCACCGACGGGAAGCTGCGCGGCTCCTTGCCGAACACGAACAGCATCACATTGTCGACGATGATGCCGACCGCAACCGTCGCCATCAGCCAGTTGTCCGACCCGCGCTGCACGAACGGACGAACCGCGAAGCGTTCGATCAGAACGCCGTAAACCGCGCAGACCAATAGCACCGCGGGGATGCCGATCGCGGCCGGCCAGCCCCACACGACAAGGAAGAAGTATCCGGCAACGGCCCCCAGGGTCATCGAGCTGCCCTGCGAGAAATTGACCGTGCCGGACACGGCGTAAGTGACGTGAAAGCCCAGCGCGAGCAGACCGTACATGCTCCCCAGCGCCATTCCGGTTATTATCGCCGAAAGAAACGACATCGATGATCACCCCGATCTGCTTGCTGGACGACCGCTGCCGTCAATTCTTGAACGGCAGGATATGGTTGTCTTCGAAGTGAGCCCAGATGTAGTCCTGCGCCGTCAGCGCATCGTGCTTGTTCTGAGCGAACGGCTTCTCATAGGTCTTGATCAGGCCTTCCAGCCGGTCGATCCCGTAGAAGCCGTCACGAATGGCGGTCGGATCTGTGCTGCCGGCCTTCTGGATCGCGCCCGCGATCACCTGCACGCTGTCATAGGCATTGGCAAAGCCGACCGCAGGCGTCACGTCCGCGGGCCCCTTGATATCCGGATACTTGGCCTGCAACTCGGCGAGCACGCGCTTGCCGACCGGCGAGAGGTTGCCGAAGAAGCTGTAGGTCTGGACGAACACGACGCTCTCGGCGCTCGGCCCGGCGAGCTCGGTGAAGCGGCCGCCGGCCGGTCCCCAATGCGACACGATCGGCGGCGCCCAGCCCATCCGGTCGAGCGATTTCACCACCTGCGAGGATGGACCGACATTGCCGACCAGGAACAGGGAGTCGGCGCCGGCCTGCTTGAGCCGGGACAATTGCGCGACCACGTCGACATCGTTCGCCTCGAACTTCTCGACACCGGCCGGTTCGATCCCCGCCGCCTTCAGCGCGGCGCGCAGGCCGTGCTCGTTCGATTCGCCCCAGGGATTGTTGACGAGGATGAGGCCCGGCTTCTTGGCCGCGAAGGTCTTGCCGGCGAACGCGACGATCGCCTTGTCGACCTCGTCGTCCATCGCCGAGACGCGGAACACATAGTTGGACGCAGCGCCGTTCTGCGTGATGTTGGTTCCGGCGGCCCATGGCACCACGAACGGCATCTTGACGTTGTTGACGAACGGCACGATCGCAAGCTGGACCGGCGTATCAAGCCCGCCGAGCAGGACCGCGACCTTCTCGCGCTGGATCAATTCGCGCGCGGCGGTCAGTCCCTTCGCGGGATTGCTTTCGTCGTCACGACGCACCAGCTCCAGCGGACGGCCGAGCACGCCGCCCTTCGCATTGATCTCCTCGATCGCGATCGTGGCACCGCGGGTCAATGCTTCGCCGGCGCGGGCCGACTGCCCCGACAGCGCCGTGACCAGGCCGATCTTGATCGGGTCGGCCGCCTGCGCGCGCTGCGCAAACGGCAGCGAGCCGACGAGAATGGCGAGCGCGCCCTGCAAGACAACGCGGCGGCACAACCCGGTAATGGGGGTACAAGCGTAGTTCATTTCTGCAATTCCTCCCGCTCCGACGGCTCCCTTGCCGCCTCTGGCCCGCTGCCGCCGTTCCGCGGCCTTGACGGAAGTAAAAACTTTCTTCACAAATCGACGAATGTCAAGCGGCCGATCGCGCGTCGAATGGAGATTGCAATGCAGCGGGAGATTGGAGAGGAACCCGAGCGGGCCGTCTCGCGCGGCGTTCTCGGCGATGCAACATGCGCGCAAACGCCGGATTCAGCGCGCGGTCTCGTCTCTCATGACCGCTACCGCTACAGCGCGATCACGCGCCGCCCCGACTTCGTGTGGCCGAACGGAAAGCGGCTGGCGGTCTACATCGCGCTCAACCTCGAGCACTTCGCGTTCGGCGACGGGCTTGGCGCCGAGCTCTGCCCGGGCGGCCCGCACCCGGATGTCCTCAACTACGCCTGGCGCGACTACGGCAACCGCGTCGGCGTGTGGCGGCTGATCGATCTGTTCGACGAACTGAAGCTGCCGCTCTCGGTGCTCGCGAACAGCAGCATCTATCACTACTGCCCGGAAGTCATGGACGCCTTTCGCGCGCGCGGCGACGAGGTGGTCGGCCATGGACGCACCAATTCCGAACGCCAGGGCGTGCTTTCGCCTGCCGAAGAGCAGCGACTGATCGAGGAAGCGACCGATATCATCGCGCGCGCCGAGGCACGACGGCCGCTTGGCTGGCTCGGTCCGTGGATCTCGCAATCCGCTGTCACGCCGGACCTGCTCGCCGAAGCGGGCTACCACTACCTGCTCGACTGGTGCATGGACGATCAGCCGGTGTGGTTCTCGACACGGGGCGGCGGGCGCATCATGTCCGTGCCCTATCCGCAGGAACTGAACGACATCCCCGCGATTGTCGGACGCAAGGACAGCGGCGAGCAGTTCGCGACCATGATCACGGACACCTTCGAGGAAATGCTGGCGCAATCCGCCAGGCAGTCGCTGGTCATGGGCATCGCGCTGCATCCCTATCTGGTCGGCCAGCCCCACCGGCTGCGGCCGCTGCGGCGCGCGCTGCGGGCGATCGTCGCCCAGCGCGACGACATCTGGATCACCACCGCCGGCGAGATCGCGGCATTTTCTCGCGCCCTGCCCGACGGCATCGTGCCGACATAAGAAACCGGAGACTTCAATTGACCGCCATCGACACACTGTTCCGAAACGCGCGGCTGACCGATGGTCAGCTTGTCGAGATCGCCGTCAGCGGCGGCAAGATCGTCGCCATCACGTCGTCCCCGCAAGATCACGGCGCAGTCGGCGCCACCCATGATCTTGGCCGGCGCCTGGTGCTCCCTGGCATGGTGGAAGGTCATATCCACCTCGACAAATGCTTCATCGGCGACGACTGGAAACCGCATCGCCCCTGCACCGCGGGCTTCAGCGTGCGCGAGCGCGTCAAATTCGAGAAGGAAGCTCTCGCCGGCGCCAGGTCGATCGCCGTTCGAGCAGCAGCCCTGATCGACCTCTGCGTCTCGCAAGGCACCGCTCATATGCGAAGCCATGTGGATGTCGACGCCGAGGTCGGCCTGCGGCATTTCGAGGCGATCGCCGCAGCCCGCGAGGTGCATCGCGAGAAGGTTTCGATCCAGATCGTCGCGTTTCCCCAGAGCGGCATCCTGACATCGCCCGGTACGGCCGAATTGCTCGAGGAAGCCGTTCGCGCCGGCGCCGACCTGGTCGGCGGACTTGATCCCGCAAGCCATGATGGCGACGTCGCCGGGCATCTTGATGTCGTCTTCGGCATTGCCGGGCGGCATGGCGTCGGCATCGACATTCACCTGCATGACGGCGGTCTGCAGGGCATCTCGGAGATCGAGGAGATCGCGCGGCGGACCAAAGCGTCGGGCCTTGGCGGCAAGGTCACGATCAGTCACGCCTATGCGCTCGGCGAAGTGGCAAATGACGTGGTGCAACGGACCGCACACAAGCTTGCCGAGGCTGGCGTTGCCATTCTCACCAATGCCCCGGGTGCGCGCCCATTTCCGCCCGTGCTGCTGCTTCGCGATGCCGGCGTCAATGTGTTCTCCGGCAATGACAACATCCGCGATTCCTGGTGGCCCTACGGCGACGGCGACCTGCTCGAACGCGCAATGATGGTCGGCTATCGCTCCGGGTTCAACACCGACGATCAATTGGCCGCGGCCTTCGACATGGTGACGGCCAACGCAGCGCGCGCGCTCGGCCTCGGGGATTACGGCCTAACCGTCGGCGGGGCGGCGGATTTCGTCGTGCTGGATGCACAGCATGTCCAGGAAGCCGTGGTCGCTCGTCCCAAGCCGCGCGATGTCTACAAGGCCGGCCGGCTCGTCGCGCGTGGCGGCGTGATGGTGACCGAAGGCGCCCGGAAGCAGTGAACAGGGAGGAATCGCCCTTGACGAACCGCCGTAATGCCGATCTCAATCCCAGCTGCTTGCGCCGGGAACCGGACCGCTGCCCGATGTGGCCTGATGCGGACCTGCCTTGCGTGACTACCCGAGCCCAGGCAAGGTTGACGCCGTGACAGAGACGACAGCACAGACCAGCCCCACCCGCAGCACCACCCGCGGAAAACGCCCGCGCGACTCCGCGCTCACCAAGGAGGCGATCCTGCGCGCGGCGACCTTCGAGTTCTGCCACAATGGCCTCGGCGGCGCACGCGTCGAAGCCATTGCGCAGCGCGCCAAGGCCAACATGCGCCTGCTGTACGCCTATTTCGGCGACAAGAACGGGCTCTACATCGCAGTCCTCGAGGACGTCTATACCGAGATCCGCGCGGCCGAGCAGCGACTCAAGCTGGATGATCTCGAGCCGATCGCCGCGATGAGCGAGCTGATCGATTTCACCTTCACGTTCTTCGGGCAGCACCAGAACTACATCGCCCTGATCAACACCGAGAACCTTCAGCGCGGTCGCAACATGCGCAAGTCGCGCAAGATTGCCGATCTCACCTTGCCTCTGGTTGCCAGCATCGAAAGCATCCTGCGGCGCGGCGTGGCGGCGGGCCTGTTTCGCGGTGACGTCGATCCCATCCAGCTTTACGTCTCAATTACTGCGATGAGCTATTTCCACGTGTCCAACCGCTACACATTGTCGGCGATGTTCGACAAGGACCTCGGCGATTCGGACTGGCTTGCGCGGCGCCGCGAGCATGCGCAGGACATGATCCTGACCTGGCTGACGGCTCCCGCCGGGGAACGCAAGTACAAGTCCGCCGGATCGAAGACGACCGCGCAGCCCCGCAAGCCGTCGCGCTAGCGGGCGATCCGCACGAAGCAGCATCGTGCGGATCATGCGCTGGCAATGCCCGTCAGCGGGTCGCAACGACGCCGTCGCTGCGTGGATCGCTGGCCCCTTCCATCAGGCCATCCGGATGCCAGACGATCGCGCCGGCATGTCCCATGAACTCCTCGAACGGGCCGGCCACCTGAATGTCGTGGCCGAGCGCGCGTAGCCGTTCGATGATCGCGGGATCGAAGCGGGACTCGATCTTCAAATTGTTGTTTTCCTCGCCCCAGGTGCGGCCGAGCAGCCAGCGCGGCGCCGTGATCGCGGACTGCAGATCCTGACCGTGCATGGCGTAACGGCTGAAGATCGCGGCCTGGGTCTGCGGCTGCCCCTCTCCGCCCATCGTGCCATAGGATATCAGCCGCCCATCGCCGAGTTCGGCCATCGCCGGCTGGATCGTGTGGAACGGCAAGCGTCCCGGATCCAGCCTGTTGGTATCGGAATCGCCAAGGCTGAAGCTGGTCCCGCGATTTTGCCAGGTGACCCCGCTCTCGGGGAGGATGACGCCCGAGCCAAATTCCCAGTACACGCTTTGAATGAAGCTGACGCTGAGCCCATCGCGATCGGTCGCTGCGAGCCACACCGTATCGCCCTGCTTGGACGGATCGGGCCACGGCGCGGCACGGCGGTCGGATACCGTTTCGTGAAGCGCGGCGAGCGACTGCTCGGACAGGAATTCAGCGGCCGCGCGCTTCATGTAGTCGGGATCGGTGACATGGCCGTTGCGAATCCGGAACGCAGCTTTGGTGCATTCGACGAGCCTGTGCAGATGATCGACGCCATCGGCCTCCTCAGCCATGCGCCGGGCATAGAGGGCCAGGATCAACAGCGAAGCCAGCCCCTGCGTCGGCGGCGGCATGTTGTAGACCTTGTGTCCGGACACCTCGACCGAGAGCGGCGTCACCAGCGATGCCTGATGCCGCTCCAGGTCAGCCAGGCGCAGCGGGGTCCCGACCCGTTCGAGGTCGGCCGCCATCGAACGCGCCAGCTCGCCGCGATAGAAATCAGGCAAGCCGGCCTTGGCCAGCCGCCGCAACGTCTCGGCGACACGCGGCTGCCGCAGCCGCTGACCGACCGCGAGCGGGCTGCCTTGCGGCAGATAGACTTCGGCATAACCGGGCACGCCTTCGAGCTCATGCCGCTTCTTGCGGATGTTCTCATGCAGCGTGCTGGTGACGGCAACACCGTCCTCGGCATGGCGGATCGCGGGCTCGAGCAGTCTTGCCAACGGCAACCGGCCGTCATGACGATCGCGGCTGAGTTCATAGGCCTTCTGCCAGCCGTCGACGGTACCGGCGACGGTGAGCGCGGCGAGCGGGCCGCGGCCAGGAATGCTGCTGCAGCCACGCGCGCGATACCAGTCGCGATCGGCCGCCATCGCAGAGCGTCCGCACGCCTGAATCCCGACCGGCATCGAGCGGGCGCGGCCGACGAGCCAGAAGCTGTCGCCGCCAAGGCCGTTCATGTGGGGATAAACTACGGCAATCGTCGCGGCGGAGGCGATCATCGCCTCGATGGCATTGCCACCTTCCGACAACACGGCGAGGCCCGCCTGCGCCGCCAGGTGGTGCGGCGCGGTCACCATGCCGCCATAGCTTCGCTTTGTCTGCAACATCAGCTCGTTTCTCCCATCCCGGTATGTAATAATATTTTTACTTACCGTGTCAAGGAGCCAAAAATCCCCCGCTTGGGGATGCGGGGACTCGTCGCCTAGGTGCGACTCCCCCCACCCCGCCGGGCCGTCATATCACCGCCAAGGCTGGCCGTTGAAGTTCATCCAGCCTGATGCCTGAGGAGCTCAGGCAGCCGCGACCTCGTGCCCGGCCATGACTTCCAGCGCCTTGAGTATTGCCGAATGGTCCCAGGCTTTGCCGCCGAGGGCGGTACAGGTGTTGAACAGCTGCTGGGCCGCAGCTGTGCCTGGCAGCGACAGCCCGAGTGCCCGCGCGCCTTCCAGCGCGAGGTTGAGGTCCTTCTGATGCAGCTCGATGCGGAAGCCGGGATCGAAGTTGCGCTTGATCATGCGATCGCCGTGCACTTCAAGGATCCGGGACGAGGCGAAGCCCCCCATCAGCGCCTGGCGCACCAGCGCGGGATCGGCGCCCGCCTTGGAGGCGAACAGCAAGGCCTCGCTCACCGCCTCGATGGTCAGCGCGACGATGATCTGGTTCGCAACCTTGGTGGTCTGGCCGTCGCCATTGCCGCCGACATGGGTGACGTTCTTGCCCATCGTCTCGAACACGGGCTTCATCGCGTTGAACGCCCGCGCCCGCCCGCCGACCATGATGGTCAGGCTTGCCGCCTTTGCGCCAACCTCGCCGCCGGAAACCGGCGCGTCGAGATAGTCGGCGCCGAGCGCATCGATCTTGCGGGCAAACTCCTTGGTCGCGAGCGGAGAGATCGAACTCATGTCCACCACGATCATGCCCTTGGAGACGCCCTCCGCGACGCCGCCCTCGCCGAACAGCACGGCTTCCACATGCGGCGTATCCGGCACCATGATGATGACGGCGTCGGCTTCCTGCGCCACTTGCTTGCCAGACTCGCAAGCGATGCCGCCGGCCGCAATCAGCTCCGACGGAATGGGTGCGACATCGTGCAGGAACAAGCGATAGCCGGCAGCCAGGAGGTGGCTCGCCATCGGACGCCCCATGGTGCCGAGCCCGATGAATCCTATGTCTTTCATTGTCGTCGCTCCTGTCAGCCGGATGAGAGCGTTTTCCAGCGAAGTGGATACCGGTTCGCGTGAAGAAAACGCGTTAAAGAAAAAGTCCAGAGCTCCGTTCCGATTCAATCGGAACGGAAAATGCTCTAAGTCACGAGAGTCTGCGCGGCGTGCCAGGCGAGGCTCTCGAGCGTGGTCGTCCGCGGCTTGTATTCGCACCCGATCCAGCCGCGATATCCGATGCTGTCGAGATGCTTGAACAGATAGGAATAGTTGATCTCGCCGGTGCCCGGCTCGAAGCGGCCCGGGTTGTCGGCGAGCTGGACATGCGCGATCCGGCCGAGATGCTTCTGCAGGGTCCGCGCCAGATCACCTTCCATGATCTGCATGTGATAGATGTCGTACTGGATGAACAAATTGGGTGAGCCCACATCGGAAATCAGCTGCACCGCCTGTTCCGTCCCGCTCAGGAAGAAGCCGGGAATATCGAGCGTGTTGATCGGTTCGATCAAGAGCTTGATGCCATGCTGCGCGAGCGCGCTGGCGGCAAAGCGCAGATTGGGCACCAGGATTTCGCGCAGCTCCGCCGCGGCCGCTCCGGCAGGAGCGATGCCGACCAGGCAGTTCAGCTGCCGGCACTCCAGCGCCCTGGCGTAGTCGATCGCGCGCACCACGCCGTCGCGAAATTCATCGACCCGATCGCGCAGGATCGCAATGCCCCGCTCGCCGGCAGCCCAATTGCCGGCCGGAAGGTTGTGCAGCACCTGGGTCAGCCCGCAGCGCGACAATTCCTCCCGCAACGCGCCCTTTTCGAACTCGTAGGGAAACAGATACTCGACGGCATTGAAGCCGGCGGCCTTGGCGGCCGCGAACCGATCGAGGAACGGCAGCTCGTTGAACAGCATGGTGAGGTTGGCGGCAAACTGAGGCACGGGTCGGATCTCCGCTTGAGGCAGCGCTGGATGATGTCGTCAGGCCGGCAACAGCGTGCCGGATCGTTGTGCGCTCGGCACGTCATCGAGCGGAAGATCGAGCACCTCCTCGAATTCGACGATGTTGTCGATCTCGGTCCCCATCGCGATGTTGGTGACCCGTTCGAGGATGAATTCCACCACCACCGGCACGCGGTGCTTCGCCATCAGCTCGCGCGCGGTCGCGAACGCGGCCTGTGCGTCGTTCGGATCCGTCACCCGGATCGCCTTGCAGCCCAGCCCCTCGGCGACGGCCACGTGGTCGACGCCGTAGGCGCCGATCTCGGGCGCGTTGATGTTCTCGAACGAGAGCTGGACGTGATAGTCCATATCGAAGCCGCGCTGGGCCTGCCGGATCAGCCCGAGATAAGAGTTGTTCACGACGACGTGGATGTAGGGCAGATTGAACTGCGCCCCGACGGCGAGCTCCTCGATCAGGAACTGGAAGTCGTAGTCACCCGACAGCGCCACGATGTCGCGGTCAGGATCCGCGGCGCGCACACCGAGCGCGGCCGGCAATGTCCAGCCGAGCGGACCGGCCTGCCCGGCGTTGATCCAGTTGCGCGGGCGATAGACGTTGAGGAACTGGGCGCCCGCGATCTGCGACAATCCGATCACGGTGACGTAGCAGGTGTCGCGGCCGAACGCCTTGTTCATTTCCTCATAGACGCGCTGCGGCTTGATCGGGATGTTGTCGAAATGGCTCTTGCGCAGCATCGAGCGCTTGCGGTCGCGACAGGCGGCGGGCCAGGCCTGCCGGTCGCGCAGTCTGCCGGACTTCCGCCACTCCCTGGCGACGCTCACGAACATCTCCAGCGCGGCCTTGGCATCCGACACGATGCCGAGGTCCGGATTGAAAACCCGTCCGATCTGGGTCGGCTCGATGTCGACGTGGACGAATTTGCGCCCCTTGGTGTAGGTCTCGATCGAACCGGTATGCCGGTTGGCCCAGCGGTTGCCGATGCCGAGCACGAAATCGGATTCGAGCATCGTGGCGTTGGCGTAGCGATGGCTGGTCTGCAGGCCGACCATGCCGGCCATCAGCGCATGATCGTCGGGTATAGCGCCCCACGCCATCAGCGTCGGAACCACGGGAACGTTGACCGCTTCGGCGAACGCGACCAGGAGCTCGGATGCATCGGCGTTGATCACGCCGCCACCGGCCACGATCAGCGGCCGCTCCGCGGCGTTGAGCATCTCGAGCGCCTTCTCGATCTGCTTGCGCGTCGCCGTCGGCTTGTAGACCGGCAGCGGCGAATAAGTCTCGTCGTCGAACTCGATCTCGGCCAGTTGAACATCGAGGGGCAGATCGATCAGCACCGGTCCCGGCCGCCCCGAGCGCATGACATGAAAAGCCTGGCTGAACACGCGCGGCACCAGCGCCGGCTCGCGCACCGTGACGGCCCATTTCGTCACCGGCTTTGCAATCGACTCGATGTCGACGGCCTGGAAATCTTCCTTGTAGAGCCGCGCCCGCGGCGCCTGGCCGGTGATGCAGAGGATCGGAATCGAATCCGCGATCGCCGAATAGAGGCCGGTGATCATGTCGGTTCCTGCGGGACCCGACGTGCCGATGCAAACGCCGATGTTGCCCGCGTTCGCCCTGGTATAGCCCTCCGCCATATGCGAGGCGCCTTCGACGTGCCGCGCCAGAACATGCCGGATCGAGCCGTTGCGCTTCAGTGCGGAGTAAAGCGGGTTGATCGCGGCGCCGGGAACGCCAAAAGCGCAAGTGATCCCCTCGCGTTCAAGTATGCGGACTGCCGCATCCACCGCTCGCATCTTCATGTGATGATCCCGCTTCGCTATGAGTTGGCCTGAGCAGGATCATCAGGCCCGCGACCGTCGATCTCAACGCAATCGATGGGATTTTCCACGCTGTGGCAGCGCTCGCGATTTCTTGCATGCCTCCAAGTGATTAGCGCCAACGAAAGCGTGGAAACCCGCACCGGCAGGAACAGCAGCAGGCTTTGCGCCTGCTATGGTTGCGTGCGGCTGCTGCCGCGCAGCTCTGCCGAGAGCTCGGCTGCGATCTGATGCACGATGGCGCCGATCTCTGGCAAGCGATCATCCGTCAGCCGATCCGCCATGCCCGATACCGAGACCGCGGCGAACGGCTCGCTGCAATCGTTGAACACGACCGCGGCCACGCAGCGCAGGCCGAGCCGCGCCTCCTCATCGTCTACCGCATAGCCCTGGCGGCGCACGGTCTCCAATTCCCTGAACAGCTCGCCCGGCCGAATGATCGACTTCTCGGTCAGGCGTGGCATGCCGCGACGACGGATGATCGCATTGATGTCGGCATCGGAATAAGCGGCCAGCACCGCCTTCCCCACGCCTGATGCGATCAATGCCACGCGTCCGCCGACCTTGGTCAGCGAACGCATGATCTCCCGGCTTTCGATCCGGGATACGACGATGATCGAGTCGTCATCGACCACCGCAAGATTTGCGGTTTCCCTGGTCTGGTCGCGCAGCTTGCGCAGATAAGGCAATGCCCGCGCGGAAAAATTGCGCCGGCGCATGAAGGTGGAGCCGACCACGAAGCTCTGCGCGCCGATGTGCCATTTCGACTCCTCGCGGTCGAACTGCACGAACCTGCGATTCTCCAGCGTCGTCAGCAGCCGATGCGCCGTCGACGGCGGCAGGCCGATGCGGATCGCAAGATCGGTCAGCCGATAGCCTTCGTCGTCCTCGGCAAGCGCTTCCATGATTTGCAGCGCGCGATCGACGGATTGAACGCCGCCATCTCGTGCATCCGGATCCGGTTGCGCGCGAACATCGGGATCGGACGGCTTGCGGCGGATCGGCTCTCTTTTCATGACGACCTGACCCTAACCGGTTGTGGTTCAGAACGAAATCGCCCGCCGGGAACGAGCGTCAGAATTGGCATATGGCATGCCAAACAGCATGGAAGTCAAGGCGACAATACTCGCGAATAGGTCAGTATTTTTGCCATTCTTATTGAAGAACGCCTCGATTCTTTTGTTTGACTTCTGGAATAATGTATACCACGATTGGCTCTTAACAACCCAATCGGGAGGACCATGCCATGTATGTCGGGGACATCCTTCGCACCAACCGTGCGCCCGCGGTGACGATCGGCTCGAGCGAAACCGTCAGCATCGCCGCGAACCTGATGTACGCCAGCAATGTCGGCGCGCTTGTGGTCAGGAACGGCTCGCGCAGCGTCGACGCCGCCGTGATCGGAATGTTCAGCGAGCGCGACGTCGTCGCCGTGATCGCCGAGCGCGGTACGGGCGGCCTTGCCGCAAAAGTCGCGCAGTTCATTTCGCCGCGGCCGCTGCTGTCCTGCAACTCGCAAGACGCGCTCACCGATGTCGAGCGTCTGATGGCCCGTCACGACATCCGCCATATCCCCGTCATCGACAACGGCCGGCTCGTCGGCGTCGTGAGCATGCGGGACATCGGCTTTGCCTTGGAGGAAGCCGCCTGCGCGGCCTGACGGACGTTCCGAAGACCATTGCCACGCAACCCGGCTCGAGCCGTTGCGGCTCGTAGCGTTTCCCCACCCTGCTCGCGAGGATTTCATGAAGATCTGCATCTACGGCGCCGGTGCCATCGGCGGCTATCTCGGTGTCGAATTGATGCGCGCAGGCGCCGATGTCAGCCTGGTCGCGCGGGGCGCACACCTCGCCGCGATGCGGCAGAACGGCCTGAAGCTCCTGATCGGCGACGAGGAGCGTGTGGTGCATCCTCGCTGTACCGATAACCCCGCCGAACTCGGCGAGCAGGATTTCGTCATCATCTGCCTCAAGGCGCATTCGATCACCGGCGTCATCGAACCGATGCGGCCCCTGCTGGGTGAGCGGACCCGCATCGTCACCGCCGTCAACGGCATTCCCTATTGGTACTTCTACAAGCACGGCGGCCGGCACGAAGGATCGACGCTCGATAGCATCGATCCCGGCGGACGGCAGTGGAGCGAGCTTGGCGCTGCGCGCGCCATCGGCTGCGTGGTGTACCCGGCGACCGAGATCGAGGCGCCTGGCGTGATCCGTCACGTCTATGGCAACAACTTTCCGCTCGGCGAGCCTTCCGGCGAGGTCACACCCGACGTCGAGAAGCTTTCCGCCCTGTTCACGGCGGCGGGCATGAAGGCGCCGGTGCTCGACCGCATCCGCGACGAGATCTGGCTCAAGCTGTGGGGCAATGTCTGCTTCAACCCGATCAGCGCCCTCACCCACGCGACGCTCGACGTGATCTGCAGCAATCCCGGCACGCGCGCACTGTCCCGGGCGATCATGCTGGAAGCCCAGGCGATCGCGGAAAGCCTCGGCGTCAAGTTCCGGGTCGATGTCGAGCGCCGCATCGAGGGCGCACGCAAGGTCGGCGCGCACAAGACCTCAATGCTGCAGGATCTCGAGCGTGGGCGTCCGGTCGAGATCGATCCCCTGATCACCGTGGTGCAGGAGATGGGCCGGATGACCGGGATTGCGACGCCCGCTCTCGACGCGGTGCTGGCGCTGGTGGCGCAGCGTACCAGGCTGGCCGGCCTCTATGACGGGGCCGCCGGCGTCGCCGAAGCACAATCACTTGCGGTCGCGTGATCCCGATGGCCGACGTGACACGCTGGGTTCGCTTCCGCCACCATGCCGAAATCGGCTTCGGGCAACTCACCCCGTCCGGCATCTCCGTGCATGCAGGAGAGATGTTCGGCGACACACGACCGACCGGACAAACGCTGCAGCTCACCGATGTCGAGTTGCTCGCACCGACCGAGCCGAGCAAGATCATCGCGCTCTGGAACAATTTCCACGCGCTGGCGGCCAAGCTGCAATCACCTGAGCCGGCCGAACCGTTGTATTTGCTGAAGGCTGCGACCAGCGTGACCGAGCCTGGTGCAGTGATCACGCGTCCGGTCGGCTACGACGGCAAGACCACCTACGAAGGCGAGCTCGGCATCGTCATCGGCAAAAGCTGCACGGCGGTTGCCCCCGAACAGGCCGACGCCTTCATCTTCGGTTACACCTGCACCAACGACGTCACCGCAGCGGACATCCTCAATCGCGATCCGACCTTCCCGCAATGGGCGCGGGCCAAGGGCTTCGACGGATATGGCCCGTTCGGTCCCGTCATCGCCTCAGGCCTCGACCCCGCGCGCCTCGTGGTTCGCACCATCCTCAACGGTGTCGAGCGCCAGAACTACCCGATCGCGGACATGATCTTCAGCGCGCAGGCGCTGGTCAGCAAGATATCACACGACATGACGCTGTTGCCGGGCGACCTGATCTGCTGCGGGACTTCGATTGGCGTCGGCGTGATGAAGGAGCCGGTCAATACGGTCACCGTCGCGATCGACGGCATTGGCGAATTGACCAACGAATTTCGTCAGTAGGCGGCGGCACGACGACCGCCTGACGCCGGACCAAACGACCAACACCTGCTTTGGGAGCGCACATGATCTCCAGCACGAAACTGGTATCGTCGCCCGGCGGCTTCCGCTGGCTTCAGCTCGCGATCGGCATCGTCTGCATGGCGATGATCGCCAACTTGCAATACGGGTGGACGCTGTTCGTTGATCCGATCGACGCGCAATATCACTGGGGCCGTCCAGCCATCCAGCTCGCCTTCACGATCTTCGTGATGACGGAGACGTGGCTGGTGCCGGTGGAGGCCTGGTTCGTGGACAAATACGGCCCCCGCATCGTCATCATGTTCGGCGGGCTGATGATCGGACTGGCCTGGGTGCTGAACTCATTCGCCGCGTCTCTCGTCATGCTCTACGCCGCGGCAATTGTCGCGGGCATCGGCGCCGGCGCGGTCTACGGCACCTGCGTCGGCAATGCGCTGAAATGGTTTCCGGACCGGCGCGGCCTCGCCGCAGGCGCGACCGCCGCAGGCTTTGGCGCGGGCGCTGCCCTCACCGTCGTGCCGATTGCCAACATGATTGCCGCGAGCGGCTATCAGACCACCTTCCTGACGTTCGGAATCGGACAGGGCCTCACGGTTCTCCTGCTGGCCTGGTTCGTCCACCCGCCGCATGGCGTCGAGGCACCCAGGAAGAAGCGGCTCAATCTGCCGCAGAGCGCGATCGACTACACGCCGCCCCAGGTGCTGCGTACCCCGATCTTCTGGGTGATGTACCTGGTGTTCGTCATGGTGGCTTCCGGCGGGTTGATGACCGCCGCGCAGATCGGGCCGATCGCCCATGACTTCAAGATCGCGGACACGCCGGTGACGCTCGTGGGCTTCCAGATGGCGGCACTGACGTTTGCCATCTCGCTCGATCGTGTCTTCGACGGTTTCGGCCGCCCGTTCTTTGGCTGGGTCTCCGACACGATCGGCCGCGAGCACACGATGTTCATTGCGTTCGCGACAGCGGCACTGATGCTGCTGACGCTGTCCGTCTACGGCCACATTCCGGTGGTCTTCGTGCTCGCCACGGCGATCTATTTCGGCGTGTTCGGCGAAATCTACAGCCTGTTCCCGGCGACGTCGGGCGACACCTTCGGCGCCAAATACGCAACCACCAACAACGGCATGCTCTACACCGCGAAGGGCACCGCGGCGCTGCTCGTCCCGCTCGCGAGCATCATCTCCTCGCAGTTCGGCTGGCAGGCCGTGTTCATCGTCGCGGTGGCGCTCAATGCCACCGCGGCCCTCACCGCCTTGCTGGTGATCAAGCCGATGCGGCGTGCGTTCATTCTGGGCAGTGAAGGGAGGGCTTGCGGCTCAATCGCGCGCGCACAGCCGGTCCTCGGCGAAAATCATCTACTGGAGACACCGGCGTCTTACGACAGTCTCAAGAAGACGCCATAATGCGAGACCTATTGGCCGGAGCGTAGCGATTGAGCGACACATGGACGGACTTGCGCGCTCGGACTGCGCTCCGGAAGATCTTCGATGCGGCCATCGCCAGCGCCGATCCAAGGATGACCATCGCACGCGACCTGCCGGCAAAGCCGAAGGGCAGATGCATTGTCATCGGCGCCGGCAAGGCTTCGGCCGCGATGGCCGCCGGCCTCGAGGCGGCATGGCCTGACGTCGACCTTTCCGGTGTCGTGGTGACGCGCCACGGCCATTCGGTTCCCGCGGGCCGCATCGACGTGCTCGAGGCATCTCACCCCGTTCCGGATGACTCGAGCAAGGCCGCCGCCCTTCGCATGCTGCGCGCCGTCGAGGGACTTTCAGCAGACGATCTCGTCATCGCCCTGATGTCCGGCGGCGGCTCGGCCCTGATGACCCTTCCCGCATCCCCGATGACGCTTGCCGACAAGCAGGCGGTCAACCGTGCACTGCTTGCGAGCGGCGCGACGATCGCCGAGATGAACGTCGTCCGCAAACATTTGTCCGCGATCAAGGGCGGACGGCTGGCCCTCGCCGCCCGTCCCGCCCACGTCACCACGCTGGTGATTTCCGACATTCCCGGCGACGACCCGGCGGCGATCGCCTCCGGTCCCACGCTCCCGGACCCCAGCACAAAGGCCGATGCGCAAGAGATCATCCGGCGCTTTGCAATCGAGCTGCCAGAAGCAGCGCAGCTTGTCCTCGCGCAAGCCGACGAGACGCCGAAACCCGGCGAGATCGATGCCGATGTCCGCATCCTCGCCGCGCCGTCCCTCGCACTGGACGCTGCAGCCCGCGCGGCCCAGGATGAAGGTCTCAATCCGATCATCCTTGGCGATGCGATCGAAGGCGAGGCTCGCGAACTCGGAACCGTGATGGCGGGAATCGCCCGGTCGGTCGCGCAGCACGCGCAGCCCGGCCCTGCGCCTGCCGTGCTGCTGTCCGGCGGTGAGACGACGGTCACGATCGGACGCGGGCCGGCGGGCCGCGGCGGCCGCAACACCGAATTCCTGCTCGGGCTTGCCGTCGCCCTGTCCGGTGCGTCCGACATCTGGGCGATTGCCGGCGACAGCGATGGAATTGATGGAACGGAAGATGCTGCCGGCGCTTTGATCGGTCCGGATACGCTGCGGCGCGCCGCCGCGGATCGCCTCGACGCACGGGCCTATTTGGCAGCCCATGACAGCTACACCTTCTTCGACCGCCTTGGAGACCTCGTGCGCACCGGGCCAACGCTTACCAATGTCAACGATGTCAGAGCCGTGCTGATCGCGGCCGGCAAGCCAGCAATGAGGTGACCCATGCGTCGTCATCGACGGGCCAAGATCGTCGCAACCGTCGGCCCAGCGAGCAGTTCCCCCGAGATGCTCAAGGCGCTGCTGCTGGCAGGCGTCGATACGTTCCGTCTGAACTTCAGCCACGGAACCCAGAGCGACCACGCGACCGTCCACGCCGCGATCCGGAAGCTGGAACAGGAAGTCGGCCGGCCGATCGGCATCCTGATGGACCTCCAGGGTCCGAAGATCCGCGTCGGCACCCTGCGCGATGGAAAGATTGCTGTGGCGGCCGGAGAGACCATCCGGTTCGTGCTGTCCGGATCGGATGGCGACCGATCCGCAATTCCGCTTCCGCATCGGGAAATCTTTGCGGCGGTGGCCCCTGGCCACGACCTTCTGATCGACGACGGCCGGGTCCGCGTTCGCGTCGCCGGGCTCAGTGACGATTTCATCGAAGCCAAGGTGATCGTCGGTGGCACGATCTCGAACCACAAGGGCGTCAATCTGCCGGGCACGGTGCTCGATCTTTCGCCGCTCACCACCAAGGACCGCCTCGATCTGGCGTTCGGGCTGAAGCTCGGCGTGGATTGGGTCGCCTTGTCGTTCGTGCAAAAACCCTCCGACATCATCGAGGCGAGAGGCCTCGTCGGCGACCGCGCCGGCCTGATGGCCAAGATCGAGAAGCCGGCGGCGCTCGAGCGGATCGACGACATCATCCAGCTGTGCGACGCCATCATGGTTGCGCGCGGAGATCTCGGCGTCGAAATTCCGGACGAGGACGTACCGGGGCGTCAGAAGGAGCTGGTGCGGGCTTGCCGTCTCGCGGTGAAGCCCGTGATCGTCGCCACGCAAATGCTGGACTCCATGGTCGCCGCGCCCACGCCGACGCGCGCGGAAGTCTCCGACGTTGCGACCGCGATCTACGATGGCGCGGACGCCGTGATGCTGTCGGCGGAATCCGCGACGGGCCGCTATCCGCGCGAGGCCGTCGAGATGATGGATCGCATCATCCGCAGCACCGAACAGCACAAGATGTACCGCTCGATCGTCGAGGCGACCCAGCCCGGCGAGGAGCAGACACCGCCGCATGCCGTCGCCACGGCCGCTGCCGACCTCGCCTCCGTGGTTCACGCCGCGGCCATCGTGGCCTACACGTCGAGCGGCACCACCGCCGCGCGCGTCGCGCGCAAGCGGCCGAGCCTCCCGATCCTCGCCATCACCCCAAGCCGAGAAGTGTCCCGCCGCCTGTGCCTGCTTTGGGGGGCCCACAGCGTCCTTTCCGACGATGTCGGGAGCTATGAGGAGATGGTCGAGCGCGCGACGGCGCTCGCGCGCGCCGAGCAGTTTGCGTCAAGCCGCGACCTGCTGGTCGTCGTCGCCGGCATTCCCTTCGGGCAGGCGGGAAGCACCAACAATCTGCGAGTCGTATCGCTCCCCTGACAGGGCGGCGCCCGAGGCTCAGGGCATGGCGCCAAACCAGATCACGAGCGCGAACATCACCAACAAGGCGACGGTGATGATCGCTTCGCTCGTGGGTATTCGCTTCAAGGGCCGCCTCCGCGCGCGGGAGCGGGATGCTGCGACGGGGCGGTGGTTCAGATCAGCACAACACCGCCCGCTTAAAATGCATGCGGACGGCGTCGGCTCTAGCCCCAGGAAGGAAATGCAAAATCCCGGTAGCATTAGGTCTACACACCGGGCCAGAAAGTTCACGTGACGATCGGCATACTCCAAAGGA
Organism: Bradyrhizobium sp. NAS96.2; assembly: GCF_001908235.1. Taxonomy (GTDB): domain Bacteria; phylum Pseudomonadota; class Alphaproteobacteria; order Rhizobiales; family Xanthobacteraceae; genus Bradyrhizobium. The sequence goes on along the minus strand of NZ_LGHK01000187.1, from coordinate 5,298 downwards.
TGTAGGATCGCCGACCGCAAACGACGCCATTGATACCCATCCTCGGCGCCCTCGGGCCCCGCGACGATCTCACACCGCCGTTAGCGCCACGACCCGTCCGGCCCAAGCGGCAAAGTCGGATGGTCGCGGTTGTTCTCGTCAGGCTTGACCTTAAACCCCTGTCGAAACGCGAACCAGATAAAGCCGCCCAGTGCGAGCACACAGATCGGCGCGAGAATCCAGTCGGGCATGTCGTGGTCCTCCAGTCTACCGATCGTTTGTCGCCCCTATCTTCGGCCGAGTTCAATACGGATGCCGCGCGCCGTTGCAGCGCGCCCCGCCAGGCGCTCGGCGTGGTCTGGCCGGCATCGCGCAGCGCGAACCAAAGCGCGGATTTTGACTGAGGGAGCAGCAGCACCTTTGCCCGAATGGTGTCGAGACCGTGCCGCAAGTGATTGAAAATACTGGAGCGGGTGAAGGGAATCGAACCCTCGTATTCAGCTTGGAAGGCTGCGCGGACATCATAATGGCACTTCATGCCGCCTCATGCGGAAGCCGTGTAAGTTATTGAACCACCACCGAAAGTTCCCCGATATCGTGAAAAACGCTCACGCATCAATAGCGCGTTGTGTGACTATGCGCATAACTGTGTTTCACCGAGCATAATCAACTCATCATCAACACGTGCGATGCGCGACAACTGGACGAGATATGGAAACGAAGAAAGCTACTAGCTCATCGTGGAAGCATTTGCCTTTGCCGGATGAACGCGAACCTTTGGGATTTGATGCATTCTTCACGGATGCGGATGCCGAGCATTTAATGTTTGGCCTGATACCGCAAGAGATGGAAGACAAATGGTTCGTATATTTCGAAAATGGATGGCTACGATTTCATCGAAGCTGGACAGGCTATTGCATATACGCGCTGCGCCTAGATGGCTCCCCATCCGGGGTGCGAGTGCTGGAGTCGTGGGCGAATAGAAACCCTCAACAATACACCGGGACCGATGCTGCGGAAGATCGCGCCACTGTGCGCAGCCTGATAGACTTTCTGCTTCGCTCTCACGAGTCGCACCCTGATTCTCGCTGAGCCAAACATAAGCCGCCCACTGAGGCGGCTTTTATTTATCCACAGGCCGTTTTGTGTATTTTCGGCAATCCCGAATGATTCGGGGCACCCTGCGCGACAGCTAAACTAGCTGCTTACGTAGCATCACGCTGCATAACTCGCTGTAATCATTGAAATGATTTTGGAGCGGGTGAAGGGAATCGAACCCTCGTATTCAGCTTGGAAGGCTGCTGCTCTACCATTGAGCTACACCCGCATCGGACGATCCCCTAACACGGCCCGGCGGCCGTCTCAACTGCCTCGGCGGGCGTGCTTGTGCGCCGGTCCACGGCAATATGCCCGCGCATTGGGCCCGGTTCCTGGCGCGGATCGGACGGACCGCGGCCTTAACAGCGGCAGATTCGCCACCTATATTGCTGGTCCCATCAACAAAGAAAGGAGGTGATCTAGTGTCTTGTCTCAAGCGCTGTCACCTCGCTGGGATCGCCCGCTAGGCGCTGAGCAATCAGCCTGGCATCGGGGCGCTCTCAGCCCTGGACCAGCGAGACATCAAAACCGGGGGCGCGGCGGAAGCAACTCCGCCGCGCCTTTTTTGCTGTTCGGGCGGCGCGATTCGCCGCCGCCACGACCCGCGGGATACCTTGTCGCAGCATAAAATCGGTCTGATCCGCTACACATGAAATGTCGGCGTGGGCGGGCGCGAGACGTCCTAGGCATGATCCGGAAAGGTGCGAAGCGGTTTTCCGGAAAGATCATGCTCGAACATCGTCGCGCGTCAGCGCCTGCCGCATCAGAAATGAGGAGTTCACTAGATGCTTTATGCCATCCTAGCCTATCACGTCGAAGCCGAGGTCAAGTCGTGGAATGCCGATGAGGACGCAGCCGTGATGGCGGGTCTGCGCGAGGTCCATCAACGGCTGAAGGGCCGGCTCGGGCCGGCTGCCCGGCTCGGCGAGACCCGCAAGGCCAGCACCCTGCGCGGGCCGGGCCACGGCGTCGTGATCGACGGCCCGTTCGCGGAAACCAAGGAGCAACTGCTCGGCTTCTACGTGATCAACTGCGCCGATGAAGCGGAGGCGATCGCCGCGGCGCGCGACCTGCGCAGCGTCAATCCGTCGGCCGTCTACGAGATTCGCGCGCTGAAGCTCTTTATCCCCGGCACGGCATTTCCGGAGACCGCAGGCCCGATCGACGCCTAGCAATCTGTTCAGCGGCTGGAGCGCTTCGGCAATTTCGGCAGCTTGCCCGGATCGAACTTCGGCATCGGCAGATCCGGCGGCGGCTCGGGCGTCACGTCCTGGCTCGGAATCAGCGTCACCTCGAAGGCGAGATCGGGCACGGCGTCGGCCCCGCCGGTGGCGGTCGCGATCGTGCCGCTCGCTAGTCCTTCGAGCCGCACCACGAGATCGTCGGTGCCGAACACTGTCTGATGACCTTCGGAGTGCCGCGTAGCGGTGAGGACGACCGAGAAGCGCTCGCCGTCGACCTCATAGGTGCCGTCGTAGCGCATGATGGCATCGCTGCCCCACAGCCTGCCGTCGGCGACGTGCACGGTGCCGGTGCCATCAGCGAGCGACGTGCGAAACCACGCCGCATAGGTGCCGTTCTTGAGCATGGAGCCTGTCTCCACCTGCTCCGTTTCACCGCAAACGATCTGGGCACCGTTGCGTTAACAGGGGATGAAGGAACCGCTCCCCGCGCTCATTGGCCGTCGATCTGCCGCCCCATGATGGCGATCGCCTTCTGATAGACCCCTGCCGCGTTCCATGCCTCGATCGCAGCAAAGTTGGGTTCCCCGGGCTGATAGCCGGCGCCGGCGCGCCAGCCATTGGCGCGCAGGAAGTTCGCCGTCGAGGCCAGCGCATTGGCGGCGACGTCGAGATTGCCGACACCATAGGCGAGGACGTTCTTCGGCATGAACTGGGTCTGGCCGATCTCACCATGCATCGAGCCGCGCGTGCTGCCGGACAGGCTGCCGCGATCGATCAGCTTCAGCGCGGCATAGAGCTGCTCGGTGAAGAACTCCGGACGCCGGCAGTCATAGGCCAGCGTTGCGATCGACGACAGCATGTTCTGGTTGCCGCGCTGGCTGCCGAAGCCGCTCTCCATGCCCCAGATCGCGATCAGCGGTCCCGGCGGCACGCCGTAGCGCTGCTGGATCGAAGCGAACATCGCCGCCTGCGACTGCTTCAGCGAACGGCCGCGCGCCACGATGGTCGCCGATCCCCGCTTGGCCATGAACTGCTCGAGCGACAGGCCGAAGCTGCGCTGGCCGCGATCCGCGGCAATCGTCGCGCTGGCATAATGCACCTGCATCAGCGCGTCGATCGCGGTGGCGCCGACGCCCTTGGCCCGCGCCTCGCCGGCAAACTGCTCCTTCCAGGCTTCGAACCCGCCGGGCCCGTTGCCGCACTGCGCCGCGTTCGCCTCCGTGCCCAGCGTTGCAACCATCACGACGATGGCGAGTGCCGACGTCGCGATCTGCCAGCCCCTGATCATCCGAAACCTCCTCCGATAAATGTGCCGCCGCCCCCGCGGGCGCGGCGCTGACGATGGCCGGATTTACATGACCCGGCGATGAACGATCCGCCTCAGATTCGGCCGCAGATCGTCACGATATGTCGGCTGTGGCGGGTTGACCATCCCGGCCGGTAGCCCGGATGAGTCCATATTCACAGCCGTCGTCCTGGCGAAAGCCAGGACCCATAACCACCGAATTCGGTGATGAACGGGATCGCGGCCCCAGCGTCGCGCATCAATTAAGATTTGGGGTTATGGGTCCTGGCTCCCGTGCGCAATTGCGCACTAGGCTAGGACGACACTGGGGATGGTTCTCGATCCAGGATGCCGCACAACGCAGTGTCATCACCCGCGAAAGCGGGTGATCCAGTATTCCAGAGACGCCAGTGCTTGAGCCGAGAGGCCGCGGCGTACTGGATCGCCCGGTCAAGCCGGGCGATGACAGATGAGAATGGGACACACCTTCGTATTCTCGCGGCATGACCTGTCCGAGCTTTGCTCTTCGTTCCGCTCTCTCGAACAGGACGCGAGAAAAGCCGCGTGTCGATCGCGACCGCCCGCTCAAAAACGCGCTACGGCACCTCGCCTCGCCGCCTCGGGCCGACGGTCTGCGGGCGGTTGAGGAAGAACTCGCGGTTGCCGAGTGCGGCCTCCGCATACTGGTCGATCGCGACGATGATCGCCTGCACGTGGTGAAAGCACCAGCCTTCCCGCGTTGCCATGTGCCGAACCTCGGCCAGCGCCTTGATCCAGGGCGCATGATCATCGCTGTCGTGGAAATACCGAAGCGGCTCTCTCATCTTTCCTCCGGCAAATCACATCTTCCAGCTCGGCGCGCTTGCGCGACAGCAAAAGCTGCACAGACGCACTGTCGCGCCCGGCACGCCTGAGCCGGTTCACGGATGAATCGAGTGCGCGCAACTCGGCGCGCAGCCGCTGCGTCCTGACGGCGTCATCAGGCACGCGCTTCGCCGGCGACGAGTTCTTTCTTCGCCGCGCGAAGAAAGACGGGTGTCGCCGCCCGGCGGCGCGGAGCAACGCTCGCATGCACGATGATCGGGTCGCGGTCGCCCAGCACGGCCCGCTCTTCGACCAGACGGCTCATCACCAGCCGCATCTTCAGGAGGTCCCCGGCAACGAAGGCGCAGTCCTCGTCCCGGTTGATCTGCTGTCGCATGATGGCCTCGGCCTCGAGCATGCTGACGCGCAGCGCCCTGATCTGCCTGCGAATTTCGCTGATTCGGTTGTCCATGGCGGCCTCCTATTCACGGTGTGAGGCAATTAGAACAAAACAAGAACATAGAGTCAAGTGATGACAAGCAACTGAGCCGTCGTCGCGGATGGTGTCATCGAAACGCGATCGGGCCAGTTCCTTCCGCCGGAACCGCTGACATCATCATGGTCACGAGTTCAACGTGACGATGTTCGATGCAGCGAGATCCGCCGCCGACGAACGCGCATGGCCGAGGATCACGCGAACGCACGCAAAGCACCGAGACGCAGCGAAGGCGCGACAGACCGTTACAGCTGACGGTCTCTGTCATTTTTGCCGCCTTCTCCTCACCGGATATGCGCGTCGTCAAAGCTCCGAGTGCAGGCTGCTGACGCGAACAAACAGCCGACATATGGCTGTGGAACAATGCACCGTTAAAACTCCCTTGTCTACCCAAGTAGACAAGTTAGAATAGGACCAGATTCTGTTTCGATCATTGCGCAGTACATGACCAA
>NZ_LGHK01000186.1 GCF_001908235.1 Bradyrhizobium sp. NAS96.2 | reverse complement strand
CGAGCTTGTCGAGATCGAGACCGTCAACGAACACATCGACCGCTCGCACCGGATTATCCTCGGTCACATAATCGTCGAGCAATGCCGGAAACAGTGTGCCCTGCCCGCGATCCAACCCCTCGACGAAGCGCTTCATCCGATCCCCTGAAAGTCGTCGAGGAATCTTACAGCGCGAATCACTGCAAGCAGAGCGTTTTCACACAGCCTGGGCCCACATGCGAAGTGCCGGCTGCGTAGAGCAATGTTTGAATTGAGGGGGTAAAGCGGAAAATATATGCTCGTGCTGAGTTCTTCTCAGTTTGACCCCGAAGCCGACATTGGCGGACACCTCCTAATAGTCTGATCGCGGCGCCGGCCACTCTGGTAGACTACTGCTCCAGCAGGGATCGGACCGGAGGATGGTTTCATGAACGGGATCGATTGTGGGCACAGCATCCGTTGTAAATTAGTCGCGATTGTTTGGTCAGCAACGGCTCTCGCAACAGCGCAGACGGCGTCAGCACAAGTTCCCGGCGGCTGCAACACGCCTGCAAGCCAACGAACGAACGAAATCGGATGCTATCTCTCCGGCAGCGAAGATGTGGGCGCGCTGCCGGACCAGGTGTGGTGGCATCTCTATCAGTATCCCACGCGTGCCGCTACCGAGGCGGTCAAGGGACCGCAGGGAATCGTCATCGAATCCTTTGGGAAGGTCTGGCTCTACACAATTGCGGAGGCCGGCTGGCGCCCGTCCGGTGGTGAGCGCGTGGCGGTCATAGGTCCGCTCTCGACCAAAGCCGGCATAAGATACACAGCACGCTACATGGAAGCGGTCTTCCCACCCGGCATGCACACGAGTGTGCATCACCATCCAGGGCCCGAAGCGTGGTACGTGATTGCTGGCAGGCAATGCCTCGAGACACCCGCGGATATCATCGTCGCTGGGGCGGGCGAAGGCGCCGTAGTGCCGGAAGGACCACCGATGCGACTGTCAAGCGTAGGCAACGAGATGCGCCTCTCGGTCCTGCTCGTCCTCCACGATGCGTCCCATCCTTGGGTACACCCGGCGACCGATTGGGAGCCGAAAGGCGCGTGTCCCAAGTAGATTCCGCAGCCAGAAACAACAAAGGGGCAAGCCCAATCTTGCTTGCACTTATCTGAACGAGCAGGCCGTAGGTCCTATTGGCCCTTCGCGTCATTTAGCTGCGCTGCAGAAGTTGGTCGCTATCGAGGCATAGCGGACTCTGGCAAGCCGTGCGCTGGCAGATTTATGGGTTCAAGAACCGATGTTTCCAAAGTGGAAGTCTGGCGCTCTAGCTTTGAACTACCATAAACGAAATGAATCGATGCGCCGCTCTGATTCAGAAAATCAATTGGACAGCGTTCTGGGACAAAGCGAGACTCTCTGCATGACTTACGAGATGCAGCGACCACGTTATCTTCGGCGCATCGACCTGTCGCGGAACATGCGTCGTTTCTACGCACTGAGTATCCAGCCGACGCTGTTCGGCGGCGCATCCGTCGTGCGCCATTGGGGGCGAATCGGGAGTAATGGCCAATCACTGATCGAAACTTTCGATGACGCCGGCACTGCGGACTGCGCGCTGATGCGCCTGGAGCGCGTAAAACGGCAACGCGGCTATGTCGACGTCGATCCAGCCTTCGGGCGGTAGGTCGACCGGAAAGAAATCCACCAAGCCTGTTTCACCTCTCGGATTATTTTTCCGTCGGCCATTTTCCTCCAATCTCCATGCTGGAGCTCGGCCGCCTTGCAATCGTGTTGCCTGGGCGACGCTGTGCCGATACCCGCACGCCATCAGGCGGCTGCGGACTCCTCTTTCTGGAGTGTGTGCAGGAAGTCCGCCGCGCGCTGCGCGTGCGACGACGCGGTAAAGATCGCGCGTTTATCGTTTTTCAGCACGTTGATCCATGAGCCGATGTAGGCGGCATGGTCGTCCCTCACCTCCAGGGTAAAACCAAGGTCGGCCGAGAGGAAGGCGGCACCAAGCTCGGCAACCAGCTCTTCCATGGCATAACCTTCATCGCCAAAGCGCTTGCGTCCAAAATCCCGGTCAAGCCGCGACGGATGCAGGGTCCAGTGCGTGGTCTCATGCGCGAGTGTTGCGTAATAGCTTTCGGCATGGCGGAAGCTTTCAAAGGGCGGCATCTGCACGAAATCCTGCGACACATTGTAATAGGCCATCGTGCCGCCGTGCCGAATGGTAGCTCCCGTGGAAGCAAAGAAACCCTCGGCGCCTTCGATACGCTCGATGGCGTCAACGCGCCGCGCGGGCCTGGCGTAGAAGTGCTCCGGCAAGCCGTCGATCTGCTCGACATTGAAGACGGAGTAGCCTTTGAGGAACGGAATGGCGTGTTCGGTTTCCTCGCCGCTCGCGGCATCAGTTGCGGTGCGGATGATCCTGTCGGCATAGACGACAAGGCTGCCATGCTCGCCCTTGCGGACTTGTGCCTTGAGTTCGTTCGCCTGTTTGTACGTCATCCAGATTGGGGCGGCATAACCCTTCTCGATCGCCGCTGACCACAGCATCAGCACATTGATGCCCTTGTAGGGAATGCCGTTCGCCCGCAGGGGCCGCGTGATGCGTCCGGCGGAATGCTCCGCATTCCATGGCTTGCACCACGGCCTGACGCCCTTCTCGAACTCGGCCACGATCTGATCAGTGATCTTCTGATAGAGATCGGCCTTCATCTTTCTCTCCTAGTTTGCCGGTTGCGCATGCAACCGGAACTAGGCCAGCGCCGATGAGCAGGGGTTGGCTGTCACAGGCCGGAAAACGAGCAGGGCCTGGTGCAGGCCGGAGCTCAGCGCAGCGAGGCGACTACACGGCCTGCCGTTTTCTGCCCCCATGCTCTCATGGGGGCTTGGCCTTGACGGCCTGGGGGCCGCAGGCCCCGTTCGGGCGTGCGTGAACGCGCATCGCCTCAACTGAAATCGCGTGTCAGACGGAGCGAAGCGGAGTGAACCCGCGGACGCCGAGACCGGCTAAAAGCGGCACCCGACAGGACGGGCAGTGATAGCGACCCGTCGCCCGCTTGCGCGTGACAGGGGACCGTCCTGCGAGTGCCCCCGGCAAGGCGTTCGATATCTTGCGCGAAGGATCGTTACCCGAAGGGCGCAGACCTCGTGGCTTCGCGTGGGCAGCGAGTACAGCCTGATCGGCGCAGCTGGGCGCGCCACGCACGAGCTTCGAGCCAGCCATTTTCGAAAGCACAAGCGCTGCTCAATCGTGCGGATACTCCTCCGGATCGAAATCGATCCCAAGCCGATTTGAACCAGTGACCTCAAGGTTACTCGGCCTGATTGGAGAGCGATCTTGTCAAAGCGCCAATCTAGGCGTTGTACTCATACTCTCCGAAGTCCCCTCGCCCCTCAACGACAGCACGAAAGCGGATATCGTGGTAGGTTGGAGAAGGTCCAGAAGCTGACCCTCTTTGCTGGCCCCAACCACAGCTACATCACGCTAGCTCGTCGAGTAAGGCCTTGGCCTGCTTCAAGTCCAAAGTGTCGAAGCCCTCGGTGAACCAGCCGTAAACCGGCGCGAGGAGATCGCGCGCCTTGCCGTGTTTGCCCTGGTCGCGCCAAAGCCGGGCGAGGCTGGAGGCGGCGCGCAGCTCCAGAAGGCGCGCATTTTGGCCGCGTGCGATTTCGAGCGCGTGGTGGTAACTGCCCTCCGCTTCGGCAGCGTTCCTATCCGATTGTGCCAGCAGCACGTCGCCGTAACACCGATGCACCTGGGCATCCAAAACGCGTTCCTCGGATCGCTTGAGGTACGCGAGAGCCTCCGTAACGGCCGCGAGCGCGTCGTTTGCCCGTCCCGCTCTCAAGCATGCCGCGGCCAAAACCACGAGATGCATGGGCATGAGCAGTGCCGCTTCGGCCGCTCGCCATTTGGCAAGACCTTCACGCAGCTGTTTCAGTCCGGCCTCGACGTACCCCCCTTGCACCTTCGACCAGCCGGCATAAATGCCGCCGCCTGCAAGCCAAAAAGCGAACCCCTGTTTCGAGCATTCGGCGATCAGGGCCGCCGCGCGTTGGCGCAGTAGCCGTTCGTCGCGACGGAAGAAATGGCAATAGCATGCATGCAACAATGCAAATGCTCTGCTCGGGGGATGCGCTAGTCTTTCGGCATACGCGATTGCCTCTTCAATTCTCTGGAGCGCCTGATCCAAATAACCCATCTGTGTCAGCGTGAGCGAAGCCAGATAACCTTTGCACGCGACGACCGGATCGTAAGCGTACTTAAACGCCAGATCGCGGTGGGTGGCGGGGTCATAGAGCCCGATCGCGTGTTCTAGATGCTCGCGCGCCGCGTCAAGCTTGCCGAGATGGATCAGACTGATGCCCACCGAGCGGTGGCCAATCACCAGCGCGGCGGCATCGTGCGTGCGTTGCGCGGCCCCGAGTGCCCTCTGGGCCACCTCGTGGCTCGCGCGCAATTCGGCTCGAACGAGGTGAAACAGGTACTGGCCATACAGCGCTGGGAGAAGCTGGGACGTATCCCGAAGCCGCCCGCATAGCTCAAGGGCACGCGCGAAAGCCGCTCCGGTCTCGGGTGCCGCCCAACCTCTGGTCGCGATCTGAGTGCCACCCAACGCGACTTGAAGATCGAGTTCCAACTGAGACCGCTCTGGCGTCTCCGGCAAGGTGCCGAGAAGCAACAAAGCGCGCGTCAATTGCGTCCGAGCCTCGACCATTGCCGAGCGCCGGATGGCCAACTGGGCCGCCTTGCCCCAGTACACGGCCGCCTCGTCGATTGCTCCCGCTTCGGCGCTGTGATGAGCGAGCAGTTCTGGCCGTGCCTCGACCTCCTCCGGGAACCGCTCCGTCAAACCTCTGGCAACGCGCGCATGAAGGTCCTGTCGCGGCTTTCGCAACAGCGTGGCGTACACTGCATCCTGCACCAGCGCGTGCTTGAAAAGATAGGTGGCCTGCGGCGGCGTACCTCGCCGAAACACCAGTCCGGCATCGCCGAGTTGATCGAGCGGGACATGCAGTTCGGCATCGCTGCGACCCGCCACCACTGCGAGCAACTCGTAGGAGAAATCCCGGCCGATCGTGGCGCCGATCTGCGCGATCTCCTTGACCAAGGGGCCGAGCCGATCGAGCCGCGCCATCAGCGAAGCGTGCAGCGTCGCGGGGACGGCAAGCGCTGGATGTCGCGCTCTGCCTATGAAGCCCGCGCCACCCTCGTTCGCGCCACTTTCGAGCGCCGACTTTGTCAGCTCTTCCACGAACAGGGGAACGCCGTCGGTGCGCTCCACGATTTCTGCCACGATTTCATCCGGCAGATGCTTGTTGCCGGCGATCCGGCGCACCAGCGCGACGCCCTCTGTTCGATCCAGCCGATTGAGCGTCAGTGTCGTGACGTTCGCCTGGCCAACCCACGGCGCCGCATATTCGGGGCGATACGTGACGATGAGGAGAATGGGCAAGCCGCGAACCCGGTCGACGACGTGATCGAACAGCTCCCGGGAGCTCGGATCGCTCCAGTGCGCGTCCTCCAAAATCATCAGCAGGGGGTGCTGACGGGCCAACGCCTCGAGTTGCCGGCGCAGCGCCTCAAACGTCTCATCTTTCCTTTCTTGTGGCGTGCGCGAGAGAGGCGGGAAGCGACGTTCAATCGGCAGTGATAGGAGTTCGGCCAGCAACGTCTCGTCTTCTGGCGGCGGCGCGGCAGGGGCAAGTAGCGCCGCCAGCTTCTCAAGCTTCGCCTCGGGCGTGTCTTCACGCGCGAAGCCAGCAGCCCATTCGAGCTGCGCGATGATAGGATACAACGCACTGTCCTGATGGTGCGGTGAGCAGAAATAGCGCAATCGCGTATGCGGCTCGCAAGCAAGTCGTTCGATGACTGCTGCAGTGAGCCGTGACTTGCCAATGCCCGGTTCGCCAGAGAGCAACACCACTTGGCCCTGGCCGGTCTTTGCTTTTGACCAGCGCCGAAGCAGTAGTTCGAGTTCTTCTTGGCGCCCGATGAGTTCAGTCAGTCCACCTGCGTGTAGGGCCTCGAAGCGGCCCTCGACCAAAGAAGGTTGTAGCGCTACCCAAGTTCTGATGCGGCCCGGGATGCCTTTGAGTTCCTGAGGTCCAAGGTCCTTCAGGTCAAACAGATTGCCCAAGAGCCTTCGCGTGCTCTCGGCAACGACCACCGCGTTCGGCTCAGCCATGGCTTGTAGGCGCGCGGCAAGATTGGGGGTTTCTCCGATGATGCCGCACTCCTGTGCCTCCCCCGATCCGATCAAGCCAACGACCACCAGCCCGGTCGCGATACCGACGCGAGCTTGCAACGGAACGGATAATTTGAGCGCGCGCACTGCAGCAATCGTTTCCAATCCTGCGCGCACAGCCCGCTCGGCGTCGTCCTCGTGCGCCTGCGGATAGCCAAAATAGATGAGCACGCCGTCGCCCATGTATTTCGCGACGAAGCCATCGAAGCGGCGCACACTATCGGCGACGCACGCCTGATAGGCCGAAATGACCTCCCGCAGGTCCTCGGGGTCCATACGTGCGGAGAGAGACGTCGAACCGACAAGGTCCGAGAACATCACGGTGACCTGGCGGCGCTCAGCGGCGTCCTTGGCGGCTTGGCGACTTTCCGGAGGAGCGTCGGATAGAGGCGCCAGTGCGCCCGCCTCAGCGCGAAAAGCGGCGATGGCGTCAAGCAGCTTACGGCGATGCCCGACAAATCCGACGCCAAGCTCCCTCAGGTCCTCCGCGGTCAAATTCGGCAGGACGGTGTCGTCGATCTTATTGTCGCGGAATACCGCCTCATATTGTTCGAGGCCAAGCCTCCGCAGCCAACCTCCGACGTCCATGGTGGCCGTCCTAGTTCGCCTGATGCTGCATGATCCCTCAGGCGAGACAGCCTGTCTAGGGTACCGTTTTGAGGTTGTCTTCACTGTCTACGGACCCACAAAAGACCAAGCGAGCCGAACTCGGCTCCGGCTCATAGCTTATACGCTCGTTCGGCTTGAGATGGGCGCGCGCCGAGCTGAGTTAGCGTGACGCTTCCTGCCGGGTGGCGGTTTCGCATGCGTAATCGCCACTTCGAACTGTTGATCGTTCTGCGCGCCGCTCGTGATCTGTTAGCCGCGCTGCGCTGGAAACTGGTTCTCAGACTGGTGAAAGACGAGCGCACCTTGCGGTGCTTTGAGAGCTTCGCGCTGATCGAGTGGAAAAACTGAGATGCAGCCGCACGCAAGGAGAGTTAAATAATGCCCGCCATGATGATGGGACTGCTGGGAGTAGTTGGCAGCGGCGGCGGCGGCGGCGGCATCGTCGCGCCGTTCGGACTCGATGGGGCGAACTTCACTAATACGTCGGGCGCGACGACGACGCGCTTCGCGACGCTGTCGACTACCTATAGCAGCGATTTGATTTTTTGCCTTGCGACAATCAACAGCGCGGGCATGTCGTCGGTCACCGACACGTCCGGAGTAACGTCAACCTGGACACGGGTTGCGCAGATCGGCGGCGGCGGGAGTAATACGCTGGAACTATGGGTACACAGTGGCATCGGCGCCGTTGTCTGGGGCGACCATAACCGCGCATTTCTCGGCCAGCGTCGGCTTTGCCACGATCGATATTTTCGGTATCTCCGGCGCTGATACCTCGTCGTTCGACGGATCTGCCGTGACCGGAACGTCAGACCCACTCTCGATCACGACGACCAACGCCAATGATATCCTCCTCGCCGGTTTCCGGATGTCAGGCACGCCGTCGCCGACGGCTGGCTCGGGCTGGACCGCGATCGAAAATCAACAATATACGCTATCTGAATATCAGATCGTGACATCGGCCGGAACCTAGAGCGCCTCGATCTCGACCGGTTTGCATGACGCCAACGGCGGCATCGTTGTTGCCGTCAAGAAACATCCTTGAACGAATTAACTTGGAAGTGGCGGCGGTGGCAGCACAACGGTAAGCCAAACCCCATCGGCCCGCAATTGGGCGGGACCGTCGCTCCGTGGGGGCGGAGCGGCGATCCCTTATCGCGATAAGCATGGTCCGGGTGTGGGCACGCCGGCCAATCCGCACCGTCATTGTAAATCGGGAGGTGCGCTGAGCAAATTCCGATTCCGAGCTAACCCACCTGGATGCGCCTCAACTGCGCGCGGCGGAGCGTTTGCTCTGCCGCCGATCAGTCCGCTTGAAAGGGGGAGGCGTGCTGACATTGTACGACGCGCAAATACAATCCTCTCGCCTTGCTTGCGGTCTCGTGCAAAACTGCGTAAGAGGGCCGATCACGTAACAAATTTTCAATGACGCCTTAAAGCGGGTTCTTCTCCTATCTCGAAGGATTGTTCCAACGGTGCGCCGGTTTTTCCCGGCGTACACTGGAGCAATTCCGCTCCGACCAACGAGGGGAGATTTTATGTTGAAAGCATTGTTTATCACAACTTCGCTGGCAGCCATCACACTGGTCTCGCCCGTCCGCGCGCAGGACCTCAAGTCCGAGGTGGAGAAGATAGGCGCGGCCTATACCGACTGCATCGCCAAGCACGACGGCGCGTGCGTTGCGTCGCTCTATTCAAAGGACGGCATCCAGGTCAACGTGGTCGGAGTGGTGGAAACCGATCTCAAGGCGGCCTATGAAGCCAACTTCAAGGCCGGTGAGGACGGGATCGCCGTTAAAGTCAACTATGCCCAGCCGCTCGGCAACGATATGGCAATGGCGGCTGGTGACGTTGATGTCACCTTCAACGTCGAGCCGAAACTGCGTCCGTTGTTCTGGTCCGCCGTCTACGTCAAGGAAGGCGGCCAGTGGAAAATCCGCATGTTGACGGCGGGTATCAAGCCGCCGCCGCCCAAGGAAGCCATGGCCGACAAGAAGTAAAAATGACGCAGCCCAGGGGCGCGGGAGCAATCCCGCGCCTCGCAGCGCTAAGTTTTTCGTTATGCCTTCTAGCTTGGCAAATTCTAGCGGCAGACGGAGACGGCGCGCGCCGTAGTTTTACGGGATGCAATTGTGAGATAGTTCACAAATGCGAGGCACGATGACTGCTAGATCGTAGCTCGCTGGGGGATTTCAGGGGCCCAGCAACAGGGCGCCGCCGGGACACGATATTTCGAGCCCGACGGCGTAGCTTTTTCAGAGCGCATTATCTTCGGCGGTCGCGCCCGCTAAACATATTTCGAAATCCTCGTGGCAGCCGCGGGACTCCATCATCTGGTTTCGGCTTGTTGCACTTCGGGCAAGGCGCACCAGGACCGCCGCACCGGCACGCGGGATTGCCGGTCCAGGGTTGGTCCGGATGGTTCTCACAGACCCAGCCGGTATCGTCGCAGAGGATGCAAGCCGGCTCGGTCATCGCATCAACCGGAATAGTTCGAGGACATCAGCCAGCCTCAACTTAGCGCCCTTCGGCATGTGCTGAAGCAGGATATGCCGGGTAGTGGCCGCGATCTCGTCGCACTTGAGTGGATCTTGCTCGGCGTGGAACGCCTGCATGTGAGCCGCGAACTTCCGGGCGACCTCAGGCAGGATCTCGAGCGGCTTTCGGTGGTTGATCGGCATGCCTGTAAGATAGGCATGCCGGGCCGGTTTTACGAGTTCCGCATAGACCTGCGCGGCGGCGATCAGGGTGAGACTCCAGCGACAATCAGGATGAGACTGCGCCGATGGGGACGGACCGAAGGGAGGGCGTAGCCCGACCGGAGGACCGTCCCCATCGGCG
>NZ_LGHK01000185.1 GCF_001908235.1 Bradyrhizobium sp. NAS96.2 | reverse complement strand
CGCGCGCGGGGCGGCGGACGCTGTTGATCGAGCGCTACGGATTTCTTGGCGGCATGGGTACCGCGGCCGGCGTGACCAATTTCTGTGGCCTGCACGCCAACATCTTCGGCAAGATGCATCGGGTGGTGCAGGGCATCGCCTCCGACCTCTTGGCGCGGATCGACCGGCTCGGCGGCTTGAACGCGCCGCATCTGATCCTCGGCAAGATCTTTGCGCAGGCCTATGACACTGCGGCCTACAAGATCGCGGCGGACGATCTGCTGGCGCATCACAAGGTCGATATCCTGTTCCACGCGCTAGGTGCCGGAGTCGTCATGGATGGCACGTATATCCGCGCGCTGATGGTGGAAACCAAGGCCGGCCGCCAGGCGGTGCGTGCTGGCATCTTCATCGACTGCTCCGGTGACGGCGATCTCGCGGTGTGGGCCGGTGCGCCCTATGAAGTCGGCGACAATGCCGGCGGCATGCTCTACCCCTCGATGATGTTCCGCCTCAACGGCATCGATCCGGCCAAGGCCGGCGATGCGTGGCGCATAATTCCGGAGCGGATGGCGCAGGCCGAGGCCGCCGGCACGCACAAATTCCCGCGCAAGTCGGCGATCGTGCGGCCGCAGAAGTCGCAGATCGAATGGCGGGTGAACTTCACCCAGGTGACGCGCAGCGACGGCGGCGCCATTTCCGGTATTGATCCTGATGACATGACGCGCGGCGAGATCGAGGGCCGCCGCCAGGCCGTCGAGGCGTTCAAGTTCCTGCGCACAGTGCCGGGCTTCGAGAATTCCTACATCGTCGATCTGCCGCCGCAGCTCGGCATCCGCGAGACGCGGCGCGTGATCGGCGGCTACATGCTGTCCGGTGAGGACGTGCTGGGCTGCGCCTCGTTCGAGGACTCGATCGGCGTCAATGGCTGGCCGATGGAAAAGCACGTGCCGGGCGATGTGACCTTCGAGTTTCCGCCGATCCCGGAGAGCCGCGGCTACAACGAGTTGCCGTATCGCATGCTGGTGCCTGACGACGTCGATAACCTGCTGGTCGCCGGCCGCTGCGCCTCGATGACCCATGAAGGGCAATCGGCGGCGCGCGTCTCCGGTGCCTGCTTCGTGATGGGCGAGGCGGCGGGAACCGCGGCTGCGCTCGCACTTTCGGGCAATACGATTCCGCGCGACATTTCCGTCGAAAAGTTGCAACAACAGCTCGCGGCGCAGGGCGCGTTTATCGGGCGCGACCAGGCCGTGCCCGAGGGGCTATAGGTGGAGACGGCAATGAAGGGTTGGGCGCGGCTCGCACTCGCGGGTCTCTTGGTGTGGGCCGCGAGCGGCATCGCGCGGGCTGACGATCTCCTGAAGGCGAAGATCGGTGTCTTGCGGCTGTCGTCGTCGGCGCCGGTGTTCATCGCGCAGGACAAGGGTTATTTCCGCGACGCCGGGCTCGATGTCGAGCTGAAATTCTTCGACGCGGCGCAGCCGATCGCGGTCGCGACCACGTCGGGTGACGTCGATTTCGGCATCACCGCCTTCACCGCGGGGCTCTACAACCTCGCCGGCAAGGGCACGCTGAAGGTGATCGGCGGCATGAGCCGCGAGAAGGCCGGCTATCCCCTGATCGGCTATTTCGCCAGCAACAACGCCTATGCCGCCGGCCTGAAGGCCCCGAAGGATCTCGCCGGCAAGCGCGTCGCGGTGACCCAGGTCGGCTCCAGCTTCCATTATTCGCTCGGCCTGCTCGCCGACAAATACGGCTTCAAGCTGTCGGACGTGAAGATCGTGCCGCTGCAATCGCTGTCGAACGCGGCCGCGGCGCTGAAGGGCGAAACCGTCGACGCCGCGCTGCTGCCGGTCTCGACGGCGCGGACGCTGATGGATTCGAACGGCGCGAAATTCCTCGGCTGGGTCGGCGACGAGACGCCGTGGCAACTGGGCGCCATCTTCGCGTCGCCGAAGACGCTGACCAACCCGCAATTGGTGAAGAGACTGCTCACCGCGCTGACCCGTGCCGACCACGAATATCACGACGTGATCCTGACCGCGATCAAGGACGGCGTGGCGCCGATCAACGAGAAAACAAAACCGCTGCTCGAGATCATCGCCAAATACACCAACCTGCCGGTCGAGCAGGTGGTCGGCAACTGCGCCTATATCGATCCCGACGGCAAGCTCGACGTGAAGAACGTCGACAACCAGATCAAATGGCTGCAGGAGCAGGGCTTCGCCGACAAGGGTTTTGATGCGAATGCGATCATCGCCAAGGATTATGTGAAGGCGGATTGATGAAGCAGCGCCACGCATACTTTACTCGATCCGTCATCCTGAGGTGCAAGCCTTGCGGTGTACTTGCACCGCTGGGCGAGCCTCGAAGGATGCACGGTCCCCTTACATCCGGGCCGTCGACCCTTCGAGACGCCGCTTCGCGGCTCCTCCAGCGACAAAGGCGAAGCCTTTGCGCGGGGGTGACGGAACAGACGGTGAGCCAGTAGATGGACCTGATCGCCGACCATATCAGTCATCGCTTCGGCGCACTCGACGTGCTCGATGATGTCTCCTTCACGGTCCGCGCCGGCGAGGTCGTCGCGATCGTCGGTCCGTCCGGCTGCGGCAAGAGCACGCTGCTATCGATCCTCGGCGGCCTGCTGCGGCCGAGCAAGGGCGCTGCCGAGTTGCGCGGCGCACCGCCGGCCGGCAGCCTCAATCCGTTGACCTTCGTGTTTCAGGATTTTGCCCTGCTGCCGTGGAATACGGTCGAGGAGAATGTCGCATTCCCGCTGCTGCACACGGGCCTCAGCGCCGGCGAGCGTCGCGCCGTGATCGACGATGCGCTGCGCCGCACCGGCTTAACGGATTTCCGCGTCGCTTACCCGAAGCAGCTCTCCGGCGGCATGCGCCAGCGCGTCGGCATTGCGCGCGCGCTTGCGGTTCGTCCGGCGATCCTGTTGATGGACGAGCCGCTGTCGGCACTGGATTCGCAAACTCGCGAGCTCCTGATGGAGGATTTCGTCGGCCTGCTGGCCGACGGCGCGATGGGCGCGGTCTATGTCACGCATAATCTCGAGGAAGCGGTGCGGCTCGCCGACCGCGTCGTGGTGCTGTCGCGCCGCCCCGGCCGCATCCGGGAGATCGTGACCATCCCGATGACGCGCGCCGAGCGTGGCATGGCGGATGCCCGCGGGCCGATGGCCGCACTTCAAGGTGAGCTGTGGTCGCTGATCCGCAAGGAAGCGATCGATGCCGAGCGCGAGGTCCAGCATGCTTGATCGCGCGCCGCCGGAGACAAAAGACCAATCGGCGGAAGCGACCCGGCCGGTCGCGTTTCGCGGCGCCGGCTTCACATCGGGAGGTAGCCGCTATGCCGGCTGGATCGCGCTCGCGCTGGTCATCGCGATCTGGCAGCTCGCCGGCAGCGCAGGATGGGTCAATCCGTTGTTCCTGCCGGCGCCGTCGGCGATCGCGGTCGCGATCACCAAGCTCGCGACGTCGGGAGCGCTGTGGCAGCATTTGTCGTGGTCGATCATGCGGATCGGCACCGGATGGATCATTGGCACGGTTGCCGGCGTCATCGTCGGCTTTGCGATCGGGCTGTCGACCATGGCGCGCGGCGTCGGCATCACCTTCATCTCGGCGCTGTTCCCGATCCCGAAGATCGCGCTGCTGCCGCTTTTGATCCTGTGGCTCGGGATCGGCGAGGAGCCGAAGATCGCGACCATTGCGCTCGGGGTGTTCTTCTCGACCGCGATCTCGGTCTATAGCGGCGTCGATGCGGTGCCGCGCAACCTGATCCGGATGGCGCAGAGCTTCAACGTGCCGTTTCATGCCATCGTGCGCCGCGTGATCTGGCCGGGCGCGCTGCCCTCGATCCTCGCCGGCTTCCGCATCACCGCATCGGTTGCACTGCTGCTGGTCGTCAGCGCCGAGATGATCGGCGCGCAATACGGCATCGGCGCCTTCGTACTGCAGGCCGGCAATCTGATGCAGACCGATCAGCTGCTCGCCGGTGTCGTGATCCTGTCGCTGTTCGGGCTCGCGGTCGGGAAGCTGATCAATCTGCTGGAGACGCGGCTGCTGCACTGGCGGTGAGGCACGCTGCCGGCCAAAAATTCTGCTGTCGTCCCTGCTTTCGCCGGGACGACGGCGACTACACGTTTCTGCTTACGCGTTCCCCCGATCCTCGCGAAACAAATCCAGCTTCTGCTGCACCGGGCGGTCGGAGAACGAGAACAGCACTGCGTCGGTATCGGCCTCGTGGGTGACCCAGTGCCAGCTCGGCACCACGAACAGGTCGCGCGGTCCCCATTCGAAGGTTTGGTCGCCAACCCGGGTGCGGCCCTTGCCCTCGATCGCGGCAAACACGGTCGCATCAGTGGAACGATAGCGTGCGGTCTTAAAACCCTTCGGCAGCAGCTGGATGAAGGTGCCGATGGTCGGCATCGCGAAATCGCCGGTCTCGGGGTTGGAGAATTTCAGCTTGAGGCCGTGGCAGGCGTCCCACTCGTCGCTGGCTTTGGCCTTCTCCAGCGCCTCGCGGGTGTATTCATAGGGATAGTTGAAGATCGGCGAGGTCTTCGAGGTGCGCTTCTGGTCGATCGGCAACAGGTTGTGGCCGTAGCGCGCGAAGCTGGCGCCGGCCGGCTTGGAGATCGATTGCTGATCTTCCTTGGCGCCTTCGGCAAACGAGCAGTCGAAGAACTGCACTATCGGGATGTCGAGCCCGTCGAGCCAGAACATCGGCTCATTGGTTTCGTTGGAATGGTCGTGCCAGGTCATCGACGGTGTGATGACGAAATCGCCCGGCGACATCGCGGTGCGCTCGCCGTCAACCGCGGTGAAGGCGCCCTTACCCTCGAGCACGAAGCGCAGCGCCGACTGGGCATGACGATGGGCGGGGGCGATGTCGCCCGGCACCACCATCTGCACGCCTGCGAACAGCGAGGTCGTGATCTTGGATTGGCCGCGCAGCCCGGGATTTTCCAGCACCAGCACGCGGCGCTCGGCTTCCTTGGCCGTGATCAGCTTTCCGGCCTCGTTCATGTAGTCGCGGATCTGGTCGAACTTCCACAAGTGAGGGCGGCAGGCGCTTTTCGGCTCCGGCGTGATCAGATCGTTCATCACGTTCCACAGCGCCGAGAGGTTCTGGCCGTCGATCTTCTTGTAGAACGCCTCGCGCTCCGGGGTCTTCTGCACGGCTTCCATGGCAAGCCTCCCATCGTTCTTGTTTGGTGCAATTTAATTGACAGTATACTGACAATATGGCTAGCGTCAACGAAACAAGCCAATGACGAAATGCAAGGGAGGTTCCGATGAAGCTGCATGGCTATTTCCGGAGCAGCGCGTCCTACCGGGTCCGGATCGCCCTCAATCTGAAGGGGCTGACGCCGGAGCACCTGCCGCATCATCTGCGTAAGGGCGAGCAATGCGCGCCGGCCTATCTCGCGATCAACCCGCAGGGGCTGGTACCGACGCTGGAGAGCGATGCCGGCGCGATCCTTACCCAGTCGCTTGCGATCATCGAATGGCTCGACGAGACGAATCCCAATCCGCCGCTGCTGCCGAAGGATCCGCTGCGGCGCGCAAAGGTGCGGGCGTTCGCCCAGGCGATCGCGTGCGACACCCACCCGGTGCAAAATCTCAAGGTGCTGGCGCGGTTGCGTCAGCTCGGCCTGCCCGAGGAGCAGGTGACGGAGTGGGCGGCCTGGGCCAATCGCGAGGGCCTTTCGGCCTGCGAGACCCTGATAGCTGACGAGGCCGGGCCGTTCTGCTTCGGCGATGCGCCGACGCTCGCCGATCTCTGCCTGGTGCCGCAGCTCGCCAATGCGCGGCGCTTCGGCGTCGACGTGTCGGCCTATCCGCGCCTGCTCAAGGCCGAGGCCGCGGCCAAACAAGTCAAGGCGTTCGCCGACGCCGCCCCGGACAAGCAGCCCGATGCCGAATAGCAAGCCAACGCCCGTCACCATGGACGCGGTTTACACCGCGCCCGGCTATCTGTTTCGGCGCATGCAGCAGATCGCGGTCGCGTTGTTCATCGAGGAGTGCAAGGCGTTCGACCTGACGCCGGTGCAATACGCTGCGCTGGTCGCGATCTCGACCCATCCCGGCATCGACGCCACAAGGCTTTCGGCGGTGATCGCGTTCGACCGCTCCACGCTCGGCAATGTGATCGAGCGGCTGCAGGCCAAGGAATACATTGTGCGCAAGCCGGCCGCGGAGGACAAGCGCGTCAAGCTGCTTTATCTCACCAAGGCCGGTGCGGCCGTGCTCGGCGACATCATGCCCTCCGTCGACAAGGCGCAGGCGCGGATGCTGCAGCCGCTGAAGCCGGGCGACCGCAAGACGCTTCTCTCGCTCTTGACCCAACTTGTCGACCTCAACAATGAGGCGTCGCGGGTGCCGCTGCGCGCCGAGGACGCGCTCGAACATCTGGGGAGGTCGGGCTGATGGCGGACAGCAAGCCGGTCCTGATCGCTGGCGGCGGCATCGGCGGCCTCGCCGTGGCGCTGGGCCTTGCGCAAAAGGGCATCCGCTCGATCCTGCTGGAGAAGGCGGCCACGCTCGGCGAGATCGGCGCCGGCATCCAGCTCGGGCCGAACGCGTTCCAGGCCTTCGACTATCTCGGCGTCGGCGAGGCCGCGCGCAACATGGCCGTCTATATCGATCAGCTGCGGCTGATGGATGCGCTGACCGCCGATGAGATCACCCACATCGATCTCGGCGAGACGTTTCGCGCGCGGTTCGGCAACCCCTATGCCGTGGTGCATCGCGGCGACCTGCATGGTGTGTTCCTGCGCGCCTGCCAGAATCATGAACTGATCGAGCTCCGCGTGTCCAGCGAAGTGACGGGCTACGAGCAGGATGGCTCGTCGGTGACCGCAAAGCTTGCCAGTGGCGAGCACATCACCGGGCGTCTCCTGATCGGCGCCGACGGATTGTGGTCGAACATCCGCAAGCAGGTGACGGCGGACGGCCCGCCGCGCGTCTCCGGCCACACCACCTATCGCTCCGTGATCCCGACCGAGCAGATGCCGGAGGATCTGCGCTGGAACGCGGCGACGCTGTGGGCCGGCCCGAAATGCCACATCGTGCATTACCCGCTGTCGGGCTGGAAGGTGTTCAACCTCGTCGTCACCTATCACAACGACGCGCCGGAGCCGGTCGCCGGCAAGCCGGTCTCCGAGCAAGAGGTGATGAAGGGCTTCACCCACGTCCACGAGCGGGCGCAGAACATCATCCGCCACGGCACCAACTGGAAGCTCTGGGTGTTGTGCGACCGCGATCCGAACGCGCAATGGATCGACGGCCGCGCGGTGCTGCTCGGCGACGCCGCGCATCCGATGCTGCAATATTTCGCGCAGGGCGCCTGCCAGGCGATGGAGGATGCGGTGTGTCTGTCGCACATGCTGGCCAATCACGATGATCATGCGGTTGCGCTCGACGCCTATCGCGCCCAGCGCTTTCCGCGCACCGCGCGCGTGCAGCTGATGTCACGCGCGATCGGCGAGCATGTCTACCATCCCTCAGGCGAACACGCCCGCATCCGCAACGCGATCATGAGCGCGAAATCGCAAGGCCAGTGGCGCGACGACATCGCGTGGCTGTATGGCGGGACGGGGTTGGGTAGTTAGCTGCCGGTGGCCAACGTATAAGACGCGATTGCCGCATCCTCAGTCGTCGTCCCGGACAAGCGAAGCGCGATCCGGGACCCATAACCACGAATAGTCGTTGTTGAGGTAGGCTGCGGCCCCAGCCTTCGCGCCACAAACACTTGTGGTTACGGGTCCTGGCTTTCGCCGGGACGACACCGAATTTGTGGTAGCCGCGTTCCTTCGAAAACGCAGTCCCTACATCCGCATCACCGCCTGCCGGTCGATCTTGCCCGTGCCGGTCTTCGGCAGTTCGTCGATGAACTTCACCTCGCGCGGATATTTGTAGGGCAAGAGCTTCGTCTTGACGTAGTCCTGCAACCGCCGCGTTGCTTCGGCCGTGTCGAAGCCACCTTTGTTCATCACCACCACGGCGCGCAGCGTCATGCGGCGGTCGGGCAATTCGGCGGCGTAGACCGCGCATTCACGGACGTCGGGGTGATCGGCGAGGCAGAGTTCGACCTCCAGCGGATAGACCCACTGGCCGGAGATCTTGATCAGGTCGTCGGCGCGGCCGCGGAAGAAGTGGAAGCCGTCGCTGTCGCGCATGAAGCGGTCGCCGGTGTAGATCCAGCCGTCCTCGCGCACGGTCTCGGCGGTCTTGTCCGGCCGGTTCCAGTACAGCGGCGTGGCGGAATCGCCGCGCACCCACAGAATGCCTTCCTCATTGTCGCCGACCTCGCGGCCGTCGCTGTCGCGCAGCATGATCTCATAGCCGGGCACGCGCAGGCCCGCGGCGCCGAGCTTCTTCTGCTCCGCGCGGTTGCTGAGATAGACGTGCAGCACCTCGGTCGAGCCGAGGCCTTCGATGATCTCGAGCCCGGTGAGCCGCTTCCAGCCGTTGAACACATCGGCCGACAGCACCTCGGCGGCCGAGACCGCCATCCGCAGCGAGGAGAAGTCGGCAGCGTCGGCGCCTTCGGCCTTGGTCAGGGTGATGTAGAGCGTCGGCAGCCCGAAGAACACGGTCGGCCGATACTGACCGATCGCCGCGAAGATCGCGGCCGGCTTCGGCTGGCCTGGCAGCAGCAGCGTCGCGGCGCCGACCGAGAACGGAAACGTGATCGAGTTGCCGAAACCATAGGCAAAAAAGATCTTTGGCACCGAGAAGCAGATGTCGCCGGGCTTGAGCTTCAGCACATTGCGGGCAAAGGCCCGCTCGCTATAGGCCATGTCGTGCTGCAGATGCACGATGCCCTTGGGGCGGCCGGTCGAGCCCGACGAATACATCCAGAACGCCATCTCGTTGCGGTGGGTGTCGGCCGCGTCGAACTCGGTCGGAAACGCTTGCAGCCAATCGCCCGCGTTCCGCGTTTCCGCAACTGCGTGATCGCCAGCGGGGCCGTTCACCACGACCAACGTGCGCAACGGGGTGTCCTTGCAGGCTTCGGCATTGAAGCGCGTGCAAAATTCGGCATCGGTGACGGCGACCTGCGCGCCGGCGTCGGACAAATAGAATTGCAGCAGCTCCGGCGTCGTCAGCGTGTTGATCAGGAGCGGCACGAAGCCGCCCCGGACCGCACCGAAGAACGCTGCCGGATAGGCCGGGGTGTCGTCGAGGAACAGCAGCACGCGGTCGCCGCGCTTAAGTCCCAGCGACTGGAGGGCGTGGCCCCAGCGCGCGGCGTCAGCGCAGAGCTCGCGATAGGTCCGCGTGCCGGCCGGGCCGGTCAGCGCGAGGCGCTCGGCATTCCCGTTGCCGAGATTGTCGAACAGGATGCGGCTCGCATTGTAGTGTTCGGGGATCGTAAAGCCGATCTCGCGCGCACCGGGATTATCAGGCGGAACCTGGTCGGCGATCCCAGTCATGAGCGTCCCTTTGAGCATTCGTAGCGGGCCATGAAGGCGGGCGACATTGCGCGTAGCCGCGCGTCGTCGATCCGGCCGGAGCGGGTGATGTAGCTGTAGGCGAAATCCATCAGATCGTGCTTCATGTGCGCGGGGAAATGCTCGTACCAGTCGGCACTGGTCCGCGCCGCGGTGACGAGCTTCTTCACGATCGGCATGCGCTCGGCCTCGTAGCGCGCCAGTGCGGCGGCAATGCCGTTCTCGGTCTCCAGCGCCTTGGTCAGCGCGATCGCATCCTCGATCGCCAGCCGCGTGCCCGAGCCGATCGAGAAATGCGCCGAATGCAGCGCGTCGCCGATCAGCACCATGTTGCCGTGCGACCAGCGCTCGTTCCAGATCCACGGGAAATTGCGCCACACCGATTTGTTCGAGATCAGCCTGTGGCCGTCCAGCGTCGCGGCGAACACGTCCTCGCAGATCGCCTGCGACTCCTCGATGCTCTTGTCGGCGAAGCCGTAAGCCGCCCAGGTCGCCGCGTCGCACTCGACCAGGAAGGTGCTCATGTCCTTCGCATAGCGATAGTGATGGGCATTGAAGCTGCCGCGGTCGGTCGCCACGAAGGTCTGCGACAGCGTCGCGAAGGGCTTGGTCGTGCCGTACCAGGCGAACTTGTTGGAGGAATGCGACACTGACGCGCCGAAGGCGGCCTCAAAGCCGCGCCGGACCATCGAGTTCAGCCCGTCGGCGGCGACGATCAGGTCGTAACCCGTGAGCTCGTCGACCGATTGCACGACGGTGTCGAAACGCGGTGTGATCCCTGTGCTGCGCACGCGCTCCTGCAGAATGGTCAGCAGCGCCAGCCGGCCGATCGAGGAGAAGCCGACGCCGTCGATCTCGACGCTCTCGCCGCGCAGATTGAGCGTGATGTTCTTCCAGCTCTCCATCCGCGGCGTGATGGCGTCGACCGTCTCGGGGTCGTCGGCGCGCAGGAAGTCCAGCGCCTGCTCGGAGAACACCACGCCGAAGCCCCAGGTGGCGCCGGCGGCGTTCTGCTCGAACAGATCGATCTCGGCGTCGGGATGACGCTTCTTCCACAGATAGGCGAAATAGAGCCCGCCGGGCCCTCCGCCAATCACGGCGATCCGCAACGTCTGCCTCCCAGATTGACAGTGTACTTACAATTTGGGTCCAGACTAATCGCCCTCTGGCGGGAACGCCAGAGGGAAAATGCGCGCGGTGGCTACAAGTGTGGAGCCGAAAAGTTCAGTAGCAGCGGCGGACCTTGACCCCGCCGACCCATACCCAGCGGCAGCCGGCAACGACGGGCTTGCGGACGACGACCGCGCCGTGATGGCCGGCGCATCCGGCGCGATACGGGCCGCGTCCGCACACCACGGCGTTGGCGTCGGAGGATTCGAAAGTCATGGTCGCGGCAAAGGACAGCAGGGCTGCAGCGATCAGCAATAATGAGCGCATGATATTCCCTCTCCCGGAGTGAGGTATGGTTGGCCTTTGGGTGACAACAAGGTGCTGCGGCTTCGTGCCCGACACTCGCCGGGCACTTGTCGTCTCCGCTTGTGCGGTTACTTCCTTTCCGCTTCCGCCAGCACCTTCTTGCAGGCGGGCGTCAGCTTGTCGCTTTCCTTGGCGAGACAGGCGATGATGCGCCCGCCGCCGGGCGTCACGCTTTTGCAGAACTTCTGATAGTCGCCCATGCAGGCGTCGCGTTGCGCGGCGGTTAGATCCTGGGCGTAGACGGCGGACGTGCCGCACAGCAAGGCGGCGGTCAGGACAATACGCAGCATTGATCACTTCCTTTGGTCAGTCGCGTGACAACAGGATTACCGCGCCGCGAACGGCGCCAGCACCTCGCGGCATGCCGGCGAGAGCGAGCCGGCATTGGTCGCGAGGCATTGCACGATCCGTCCGCCGCCGGGCTGGACACCGCCGCAAACCGAGCGAACGTCGGCGCCGCAGGCCGAGCGCAGCACGAACAGCTCTTCGCGCGGCCGCAGC
>NZ_LGHK01000184.1 GCF_001908235.1 Bradyrhizobium sp. NAS96.2 | reverse complement strand
AAGCGCGGTTTCCTCCCTTGGAGGCTTTCGGACGCCGGCCGCCGAATACGCGGCGCCGTCCCTCAAGCGGCCGGCGTCCGAAACCCTTCACAAACGGAGACCTGACGCCTGTGCGGCGCCACGTCCGGCTTTCCTCGCACAGCGGACATTGCAACCCGGCTTGACGGGGCCGCGTCAGACCATTCCGAGTGAAATTGCGCCGCTACCCGCGCAGCCTCACGCGGTCCTTGCGCGCGCAGTTGGTGACGAAGCCGATCACGGCGCGCACCGCGGGGACTCGACCAGATCGGGATGCGCGAGCAGCCAGAGATCGGAGAGGGCCGGCGCAAAAGTTTCCCGCCAGCAACCGACCTGCCTCACATTACCACCTCTACGCCGCCATGAATGGATAAGGCCGCCTGCCCATGTTTACGGCCGGCCCCTCGGACTCAGGCATTTTGACGGGCGGCTAATTCCTCGAACTCATCAGAAAGGTGCCATGCCAGTTCAGTCCGATTCAGTTCTTGTAAGTGTCGCCCTGCGCGATAAGGCGTCGTGCTTCTCCGGCCTCCGGAACCTCGATTCCCTCATTGAACCCGACCAGCGCCGGAAGCAGCAACGTGCGGGCGGCTTGCATGCGGCCCGTGGCTTGATAAAGCCTTGCCAGTGACAGCGCCGCGCGCAGCTCGAAAGTTCGCGTCTGCTGACTCCGGGCGATCTCAAGGGCTTTCGCGAACGCCAATTCGGCGGCCGCGACATTGGGCGGCGCCTGCTTGAGGAAAAGTTCACCGCGCTTGCGATGCACTTCGGCCTGGAACCAGCCCTCGCCGGAACGCTGGATGGTGGCTAGTTGGGCATCCAATGTCGCGAGCGCGTCGTCGACACGTCCCGCCTTCGCCTCGGCCTCGGCAAGCAACGTTCCGAGATCAGGCCTCCAGAAGTGAGAGCCCGCGTCGCGGAGGAGTTCCGATCCTTTTCGCATGCCGGCTTCTCCCTCCAGATCGCCGGCACAGAAGCGGACCCAGCCGTCGATGAATGTTCCGAACGCCAGCCACATCGGCAGTCCGTGCTCGCGCGCGAGGGCCAGAAGAGCCCTCGCATGCGGGGTGGCTTCGCGGGGCTTGCCACGGATCGCGTGGAATTTGCCCATATACCAGTGCGCGATCGCGATCGTCGGGATGTGGTCGCTCGGTAGCGCGAGACTGAATGCCTCTGCGGCAAGGGCGCTTGCGCGATCGACCTCGCCGAGCGGCCAAAGCACCAGAGCGAGGTAGAATTTAGCAACGACACCCGGTTCGTAGCCGAATCTGGACGCAAGCTCACGGTCTCGTTGAGGATCATACGCTGCAAGAGCCTTTTCGAGGTGCACCCGCGCGGCGGCGTAGTCACCTTGGAACCAACAAGTTATGCCGAACACACGATTTGCGATGCCGAACTCCGATGAGCCGGGCGAGTGCTGGACGTCGCTCAGAAAGGCGTCGGCCAACTCACGCATCTGCGGGAGGTCCCCACGCGTGAATCCTCCTACCCACATGCCGTAATAGACCGTGAGTCGTTCGCTTCTGTCTTCGACGCCGGCGGCAAGTTCGCGAGCCCTTGCGAACGCCGCAATGGTCTGGGCGTTGGCCTGTCCCCGGCCATGAAGCAACGCATAACCATATGTCGTCTGGAGCCGCAGCCGCAGCGAGCGCAGGGGCGGACTGTCGGCTAACTCCTCGACGAGGCCGAGCGCCTTTTCGAGATGGGCAATCGCCTCGCTGTAGGCGGAAACGTGCGTGGCACGCTCCCCCGCCTTGCCCCACCATTCGACGGCGGGCTCCCAGAGGCCCGCCTGGGTGAAGTGATGCGCGGCGATCTCGGGCTGAATCTCGGCCAAAGTCGGGAACCGCTCGATCAGGACTTTGGCGATGCTCGCATGCAACTGCCGACGTCGGCTCTTGAGCATCGTGTCGTAGGCGGCGTCCTGCACCAGGGCATGTTTGAACAGATAAGTCGCATGCGGCGGCACGCCCTGCCGGAACAGCAGACCGGCGGCGATGAGACGGTGGAGCGCGGATTCCAGTTCTTGCGCCGGCTTGCGCACCACCGCTGCCAGTTGATCATGCGAAAATTGCCGCCCGATCGCCGCTCCGATTTGGGCCACTTCCTTTGCCGGACCGAGTCGATCGAGCCGCGCCATCAAGGAGGCTTGTAGGGTCGCTGGGACCGCCAGCGCCCGCGACGGAATCGCCAAAGCGGTCCGTCGCGCGTCGCCTTCGCTCTCCGCCTCCAGCACGGCCTTCGTCATCTCCTCTACGAACAGCGGGATGCCGTCGGTGCGCTCGATGATGTCCTCTCGAATGTCCGACGGGAGAGACCTGTCGCCGACGACACTGTCGATCATGGCGCCGACGTCGCGCAGCGACAGCCGATTGAGAGTCACAGCCGTTACGTGCGGCCGCTCGATCCAAGGTGGCTCGAATTCCGGCCGAAAGGTCACGATCAGCAGCACGCAAAGGCTCGCAATCCGATCCACTGCCCGACCGATCGCTTCCAGGCTCGTTGGGTCGGTCCAATGCGCGTCCTCGAAGATCATCAGCACCGGATTGGAACGGGCCAGTGCCTCGATTTGGGTGGTAAGGGCTTCCAGTGTTTGCTGGCGGCGCTGCTGCGGCGTCAGTTCGAACGCGGGATAGCGTCCGTCATTGGGAAGCAACAGCATTTCGGCAAAGAGTGCCGCGTGTTGCGCCGAGGTTGAGCTTCCCGACAACACGGCATCGAGCTTGTCGAGCTTCGCTTGCGGCGTGTCGTCGTGCGCCAGTCCAGCGGCGCGCTCCATCTGACCGATGATGGGATAGAGTGCGCTGTCAGCGTGCTGCGGAGAACAGAAATAGCGCAAGCGCGTGTGCGGCTCGCTGGCGAGGCGCTCGAGCAGCGCGGCTGCGAGCCGCGACTTGCCGATGCCGGCCTCGCCAGAGAGCAAGACCACCTGGCCCTCGCCGTTCTTCGCTGCAGCCCAGCGCCGGAGTAGCAGGTCGAGCTCTTCCTCCCGCCCGACCGGGGCAGTCAGGTCGGTCGCGTGCAGCGCCTCGAAGCGGCCTTCCACGGAGCTCGCCCGCAGGGCGGCCCAGGCTCGAACCGGCTCGGCGATGCCCTTCAGCCCCCTCGCCCCAAGACCCTGAAGCTCGAACAGATTGCCGAGGAGCCGTCGCGTGCTCTCGGCGATGACGACCATGTTCGGTTCGGCGATCCCTTGCAGGCGCGCTGCGAGGTTCGGTGTTTCACCGACGATGCGGCGCTCCTGTGCTTCTCCCGATCCGACCAAGTCGCCGACAACGACCAGCCCGGTCGCAATGCCGATACGGGTTTGGAGCGCAACGCGCGCCTTGAGCGCGGTCACTTCCGCGACCAACTCCAGTCCGGCGCGTACCGCCCGCTCGGCATCGTCCTCGTGGGCCTCGGGATAGCCGAAGTATATGAGGACGCCGTCGCCCATATATTTCGCCACGAACCCGCCAAGGCGACGCACGGTCTCAGCGACGCATGTCTGGTAAGCCGAGATTACCTCGCGCAAGTCCTCGGGGTCCATGCGGGCGGAGAGCGCCGTCGAACCGACCAGGTCGCTGAACATAACCGTGACTTGGCGACGCTCGGCGATGTCGTGCGATGTTGAAGCAACGGGTGCCGCAGGCGCAACGGCGACACGCTGCATGTCTTTTTCCACGCTCTTCACTTCGGCGATCGCGCGCAGCAGCTTGCGGCGATGGCCGAGCGAAGACACCCCGACTTCTCTAAGGTCTTGATCGGTCAGGTCGCCCAGGATCGTGAAATCAATATCGTTGTCCGCGAAGCACTGCGCGTACTCGGACATGCCGATCTGTTCAAGCCAGTCCCCAATCTTTTGCATCGCGGCTCGCGCCCCGGCGGATTTGTCGTGGCCTGACCGGGCCTCCGAACCAGGACCACAGGGAACTCGTCCGATATCCCCGAAATGGTACGCCGCTGGATTAAACAAGCCAAGCGGACGTTCTTGACGCTCGACTGCGGGGCAGACGATACGCTGTGCGGCGCCGGGGGGGCTTCATGTCGAAGTCGGATCACGAACGTCACTCTCGGCAGTAGACGGCGGCCTGTCGATTTCCGCTATGCCCCGTTAGCGACCGAGGTCGTGTGGCGGTGCAATATGTGCGAAGGGCCAATAGGCGACATAACAGGTGGCCGGACATCGGGCTAAAATGATCAAGGCGCTGGCAACCGAAGTGCGGTTAAGTCGGTGCGCACGATGGTTTTTCCTGTAAAACCACTTTCTTCGACGGCCTTTCGGTAGTCTGCTTCCGTCAGAGGGCCGCCCGGCACATCCCAGCGATTGTGCCGTCCAGTACCGAGCGACGGGGCAAGGTGCGTCAACATCAAATACTTCGCGCCCGTACGCTTCGCCATTGCGCCAAGGTCGGTGGCTAGGCTCTGGCGATAGAAGGTTGGCGCTGGAAAGCCGCTGCCGCGGTCCGGCCCGAGCACCGGATGTATCGTCGAATGTACGATGACATCGGCTCCCTGCGCCAAGCGTTCAACCTGATCTGAGGTGGAGTGCGAGCGGGGCGGCGCTGGTTTGTCGTTGCTCGCGTCGCCGCCAATAACGACAATCCAAGCCGGTGTATCCACGCGATAGGACGCATGTCCCGCTATATGCGTTGATCGGATAGCACTCACTTTTACCTCGCCCGACATCCAAACGAGTTGAGGCTCCTCATTGGGCTCGAAAGTCAGCACATTGGCCAATTCTGCCGGGCCACCCGCAAGGCGCGTGCGACCCCAGAAGTCCGTGTTTCATTGGTCTCTCCCTAGTTTGCGCGCTTTTACGACTTGGTTCTTGCGCAGCCGACAACCGGCTCGCCAAAACGCATTTCCGCGCGTTCGTTCTGGGCCGGTAGCTAATGGGTGGCCGTCAACGGATACGCAAATTCGCTGCAAAAAATCAGGCGGACGAGAGCGTACATCACCCAGCGCGAATATCCGTCTCACTGACCCTAGGCCCACGACCAAAGGTTCGCAAGCGGATCGAATGATGCAAGCAAGACAGCGCGCTCCGGATTGGGATGAAATCATCGGTCAGCTGGGCTTACCGTTGCAGACTCGACGATTGACGATGCCGGTTGATAAGATCCAGCATAGCTGTGGTAGGCACTCGACCACTTGAGCCGACACAGCGAACATAGAAGCGGCCCCTTTTAGAAGTCTGCATCGGTCACAGCTCGGCGAGCTGGTCCGGTGTCCCTCCAGCAGCCGACGTAAATGCCGAGCAAGCCGATCAGCGGCTTTGGGCCCAAAAGCAGACATTCTCAGCCGCGTTAGCTGCAATCCGACACCAAGATAGCGAAAAGCTCCGACGGACTTCGGAGCTTTTCAACTCACTAAAGCGGGATGGGGTTAGGTTGAATCGATTTGGGATTCCCAAATCAGGCTGTTTCTGATTCACCATGCTGGCTGGGCGGAGGCCAGCATGGATGGGC
>NZ_LGHK01000183.1 GCF_001908235.1 Bradyrhizobium sp. NAS96.2 | reverse complement strand
TTCGGAGCTTCGGCGGGCTTGGCAGCCGGAGCAGCGCCGGCTCCGGCGCTGGCTGCGGCCTTCACGTCCTCGCCGTCGCCGGCCATGACCGCGATGACGTCGTTGACCGGCACGTCCTGGGTGCCCTCGGGCACCAGGATCTTGGCGATCGTGCCCTCGTCGACCGCCTCGACTTCCATCGTCGCCTTGTCGGTCTCGATCTCCGCGATCACGTCGCCGGATTTGACCTTGTCGCCCTCTTTCTTGAGCCACTTGGCGAGGTTGCCCTTTTCCATCGTCGGCGACAGCGCGGGCATGAGAATATTGATCGGCATTGTCAGTGACCTTGTTGCGACCGCGGTTTGGTTTGGCCCATGTCGGTCGGCCGGGCGATTTCGGCTTCGAACATCTCGACGATGCGCGCGAGCGCCTCGTCCTCGGTGTATTCGCTCTCGCGCGAATAGGCGCGCGCGGCGTGGCGGGCGATGTCGACGAGCATCAGCCCCCACATGTCCGGCTCCTCGAAGGCGCGCTGGAACGCGATCGACAGGCCGCCGTCGACGACAAAGGCGCGCAGCACCTCGACGGCGTCGTCGCGGCCCATCACGTCAGGCGGCAGCGGCTGCTCCTTGGGACCGGCCATCGGCGTTACCGGTAGGACACGGCCTTGGCGGCCGCGACCACCTCGGCGACGGAAGGCAGAGCAAGCTTTTCAAGATTGGCGGCATAGGGCATCGGCACATCCTTGCCGGAGACGCGCGTGACCGGTGCATCGAGATAGTCGAACGCATGCTCCATGATGCGCGCGGCAACCTCGGAGCCGACGCCGCTCTGCTGCCAGCCCTCCTCCACCGTGATCGCACGGCCGGTCTTCTTCACCGAGTTGATGATGGTCTCGGTGTCCATCGGACGGATGGTGCGCAGATCGATCACTTCGGCGTCGATGCCTTCCTTGGCGAGCTCGTCCGCGGCCTTCAGCGCATACGACATCCCCATCGCCCAGGAGACGATGGTGACGTCCTTGCCGGCGCGCGCAATCCGCGCCTTGCCGATCGGCACGACGAAATCGGGCAGCTTCGGCACCTCGCCGGTGTGGCCGTACAGCACCTCATTCTCGAGGAAGATCACCGGATTGGGATCGCGGATCGCGGCCTTCAGAAGGCCCTTGTAATCGGCGGCCGAGTACGGCGCGATCACCTTGAGGCCCGGGATCTGCGAGTACCAGGCGGCGTAGTCCTGGCTGTGCTGGGCCGCGACGCGTGCGGCGGCACCGTTCGGGCCGCGGAACACGATTGAGCAGCCCATCTGGCCGCCGGACATATAGAGCGTCTTGGCGGCCGAATTGATGATCTGGTCGATCGCCTGCATGGCGAAATTCCAGGTCATGAACTCGACGATCGGCTTCAGCCCGGCCATCGCCGCACCGACGCCGACGCCGGCAAAACCGTGCTCGGTGATCGGCGTGTCGATCACGCGCCGCGCGCCGAATTCCTGCAACAGGCCCTGCGTCACCTTGTAGGCGCCCTGATACTCGGCGACCTCCTCGCCCATGATGAAGACGTCGCCGTCGCGGCGCATCTCCTCGGCCATCGCATCGCGCAGCGCCTCGCGGATGGTCTGCGTGACCATCTCGGTGCCCGCGGGAATTTCCGGATCGGGCAGCGCCTCGCTGACCGGCGCGGCCGGCGCCTTGGCCGCAGGCTGCGGCGCTTCCGCCTTTGCATCTCCCTTGGCTTCGGCAGCAGGAGCCTCCGCCGCCTTCGGCTGCGGGACTGGTGCGGCCGGCGCCTTGGCGAGGTCGGCGGCGCTTTCGCCGTCGGCCAAAATGGTAGCGATCGGCGTGTTCACCGCGACATCGGCGGTGCCTTCCGGAATCAGGATCTTGCCGAGCGTGCCCTCGTCGGTTGCCTCGACCTCCATCGTCGCCTTGTCGGTCTCGATCTCGGCGATCACGTCACCGGACTTGATGGTCTCGCCTTCCTTTTTCAGCCATTTGGCGAGGTTGCCCTTCTCCATGGTGGGCGACAGCGCAGGCATCAGCACTTGAATGGGCATATCGGCTCCCGAAATCGGTCTTGGAATTCTTCTGCGCGGGTGGGGTCAGCGGTAGATGTCGGTGTAGAGCTCGGACGCATCCGGCTCCGGATCGTGCTGCGCGAAGTCGGCGGCTTCGTTGACAATCTCGCGCACCTCGGCGTCGATCGCCTTCAGATCCTGCTCGCTGACGCCCGACGCCAGCAAGCGGTTGCGCACCTGCTCGATCGGGTCCTGGTCGTGACGAACCTTCTCGACTTCCTCGCGCGTGCGGTACTTCGCGGGATCGGACATCGAGTGGCCGCGATAGCGGTAGGTCTGCATCTCGAGGATCATCGGACCATTGCCGCCGCGGCACCATGCTGTGGCCTCATCGGCGGCGGCCTTGACCGCGCGCACGTCCATGCCGTCGACCTGCCTGCCGGGAATGTTGAAGGAGGCGCCGCGCTTGGAAAAATCCTGCTGCGCCGAAGCGCGCGACACCGATGTGCCCATTGCGTAGCGATTGTTCTCGATGACGTAGATTACCGGCAGCTTCCACAGCTCGGCCATGTTGAAGCTCTCGTAGACCTGGCCCTGGTTGGCCGCGCCGTCCCCGAAATAGGTCACGCTGACGTTATCGTTGCCGCGATAGCGATTGGCGAACGCAAGGCCGGTGCCGAGCGACACCTGCGCGCCCACGATGCCGTGACCGCCGTAGAAATGCTTCTCCTTGCTGAACATGTGCATGGAGCCGCCCTTGCCGCGGGAATAGCCGCCGCGGCGTCCGGTCAATTCGGCCATCACACCCTTGGCTTCCATGTCGCAGGCCAGCATGTGGCCGTGGTCGCGGTAGCCCGTTATGACCTCGTCGCCCTGTTTCAGCGCCATCTGCATGCCGACCACGACCGCTTCCTGGCCGATATAGAGATGGCAGAAGCCGCCGATCGCACCCATGCCGTAGAGCTGACCGGCCTTCTCCTCGAAGCGCCGGATCAGGAGCATGTCCCGCAGTGCCTTGAGCTCCTGCTCCTTGGAGAATTCGGGGGGAGAACCAGCCTTCTCCTGACCTGATTCCTTCGCGACGCTTTTCTTGGGTGCGGCCATGGCAATTCCGGGTGAGAGAAATCGAAGAACCCTCTCTAACCCAACTCAAATCGCCTTGGAAGGATTGCGTTCGCCCAATGGAATTTTGCTATGCCGCACTGCAGCGTGCCGCGACACTTTTGTGATAGCGCGCGAATGTTTTTGAAATTTGAGAACGCGTCAGTTCGACTTGTTGATCCGAACCAGATCACGCGGGTTGGCGTAGTCGAGCTGGAAGCGCGCGCGCTCGTCGAGCATGTCGGGATCGACCCGGTCCGACCGCAACAGCGACACCCGCTGCTCGCCCTCGGCCCGCTCCTTCTTCAATCGCGCGAGCTCCGAGGTCAGCGCGATGATTTCCTGGTCGAGTTCCTGCCGCGCGTTCAGACCATATTTGCCGGTATAGGCGTTGACGCCGAAATAGCCGACCATCAGCGCCGCCAGCGTGTAGAGCGCGAGCCCGGTCAGAATCGATTTGAGGCGTGTGCGGGAAACCATGGCCGCGAAGATGCGGCCATGGGGTTAACGGAGTGCTAAACCAGAGCGTTTTCGAGCGAAGTGGATGCCGGTTCGCGTGAAGAAAACGCGTCAAAACAAGATCAGCCGTTCTGCTTTTCGATGAAGGCCGCGAAGGCGCCGAGATACTGCTGCAGCACGCCCTTGAGCGACTCCTTGGTCAGTTCGCCCTTGTCGTCGAAGGCATCGCCGACACCGTTGAGATAGGCTTCCGGCTGGCCAAGGATCGGACCGGAAATGCCCGGCAGGATGTTCTGCAGATGCTTGACCGCGCTGACGCCGCCGAGCGGTCCCGGCGAATTGCCGATGATGCCGATCGGCTTGCCGATAAACGAGCTCTTGCCGTAGGGCCGCGAGGCGACGTCGATCGCGTTCTTCAGCACGCCCGGGATCGAGCGGTTGTATTCGGGGGTCACGAACAGCACGCCGTTCGACTTCTGCAGCTTCTCGCGGAAGGCCAGCCAATCCGCCGGCGGCGCCGCCTCGAGGTCCTGGTTGAAGAAGGAAACGCCCTCAAGAGTCGTCACATCGAGCTTCAGCGACGCCGGTGCGAGCTTGGCCAGCGCATTGGCGATCTTGAGCGAGAAGCTCTGTTTGCGGATGCTGCCGACGATGGTGACGATGTTATAGGCCATAGCAAATTCCTTCGGGTTTGTGCGTGAAGCTCGCGCATCTCACCTACCGGCGCGCCGAGAAAGATGCAAGTGCATGGATCGTGCAATTTTGGAAACGCAACGTTTATGAAACCGTCCCGCTGACATCATGCAGCACGGCCCACAAATACCAGCTTCAGGACGCTATTTCGGCGCGGGGGTATCGGCCGGTTTGTCCGCGGGCCCGTGCTTGCTTCCAGGCAAGGCCTTTGCAGCCGGTTTAGCACCGTTTGCGGGCGCCGCGGCCGGCGGCTCGGGCGCGGCGGGCCCGCTCTGTCCAATCGACACCGAGATCCCGAACAGCCGCCACTGCCCATTCACCGGCGCGAACGCCAGGTCGAAATTGACCTGGTTCGGAACCGACGGAAAGAAGCCCGCCATATGCATCAGCCCGTTGGCCTCGATCTGCGGCAGCAGATTGAGTTGAGGATCGATCACGGCGACGCCGGAAAGATCCAGATTGTCGTTGCGCAGCTTGGCAAATATCTCCCCCAGGCGGGCCGCCGAGTTGACTTGAAAGCCCGGCGCGCCGATGTCGCGCAGTACCGTGTAGTTACCCGTCTTGTTGGCGTGATCGAGCGCGAGCAGAGCGGAGCGCACCAGCATGAGCACGCCGTTGCGATCGATCTGGGCCGGCTTGGGTGCCGGTGGCGGCGTTTCCGCACGACAGGCGGCGGCCGCCAGCAATGCGCCCGCAGCGACCAGAGCCCGCAGCCAGGATGCTTTCCGGGTCACCACGCAACAGTCACTCCGGCGCGTCCGCCGACGCCTCCTTGCGCGAAGCCGGCGGCGACGCCGCCATTGAGCACGACATACTGGTTGAGCCGCATCTGGGCCCCGAGGCTCATGGCGTTCTGCCCGCGGAAGGTGCCCCAATTGGTCGAGATCGCAAACCTCTTGTCCGATGGCAGCGCTGCGCCGCCCATGGCAATGGCGATCGCGGTGCCTTCGAACGCCTGCCGCATCTGCGTCTGCAATGTCGCGACGTTGCCCTGCAGCGTCGATACGTTGGTTTGGAGACTGGATATGTCCTGTGGAGTGAAGTTGGCCGAGGCGAGATGGCCGGCGGCATCCGTCGTCACCACCTGGGTTGGACCGGATTGTGCGGCAAGGCTCGCCGCCGAAGTGATGCCGGACATGCGGTAGGTGCTGGTACTGGTCCCGACCGAAATCTGATTTGCCGCCGTTGTCGTCGCACCGGCGCCGATCGCGGTCGAATTGGCGAAGGTCGCCACGGCATTGCTGCCGAAGGCGGCCGAATTCGCTCCCGTCGCCACCGCGCCGTCGCCGAACGCCGCGCCGCCATTGGACGCCAGCGCGCCCGCACCGACTGCGATCGAGCCGTTCGCGACCGCGCCATTGCCGATCGCGATCGCATTGGCGCCCGTAGCGGCGGCATTGAAGCCGACCGCGACCGCACCTGCCGCGGTGGCCTGCGAGTTGGCGCCGACCGCCGTCGCGCCGGTGGCGCTGGCGGTGCTGGCCTGGCCGATCGCGGTCGTCGCCTCGCCGGTGGCGTTGCTGTTTTGGCCATAGGCGCTGGCGGTTGCGCCATTGGCGATGCTTTGCTGACCGGTCGCCGTCGCGGCGGCTCCGGTGGCACTGCTGAATTCGCCGGTCGCCGTCGCCGTCAAGCCGTTCGCCAGACTGAATTGGCCGGTCGCGGTCGCAAAGTCGCCGATGGCCCTGCTGGCGACCCCGGTCGCGGTCGCTCCGATGCCGTTGGCGCTGCTCCTTGCGCCGGTCGCGGTCGCATTGATACCGGTCGCATTGCTGAGCATGCCGGTCGCGGTCGCCAAGGTGCCGTTCGCGACACTGCTCTGTCCTGTCGCGGTTGCAAAAGTGCCGACCGCTCTGCTGGATTGTCCCGTCGCGGTCGCGTCATCGCCTTGCGCGGCGCTGTTGTTGCCGGTGGCAGTCGCGTTGCCACCGGTCGCGACGCTGCTGACTCCGATCGCAGTCGCGCTGCCGCCGTTGGCGGTTGATTGCACACCGAGCGCGGTCGCGGCAGTGCCGTTCGCAGAGCTCCCCGCGCCGATGGCGGCTGCATCCGCACCGTTCGCGGTGCTGCCCGCGCCGTATGCCGTCGCCACGAAACCGGTTGTGTTGGCCCCGCTGCCAACCGCCGTCGCGTTGCCGTTGGGCGCGTTGATTACACCGCCTCCCGCGGCATAGTCCGCGGACAGGGCCGCCGTGGGGCAGAGCACTGCGCAGGCGCCGAGCATGGCGACTGCCGGGATGATGGTTCTGTGACGCCGATCACCGTACATGCGAGCCCCCTCAAACGGACGGACCGAGTCAGCCGATTGACCTGCCGTTCCGGCACCTTCCCCAAGTCGCCCGGTGCTCGCATCTGACGTTCGTCGGAGGCCCGGATGGAAAGCGGCTGTTTCAACCTGAACGCCGGCGAGTGAGACTTTGCAGCAACATCGAGAAATGCCCACAATCCAGCCTTGCGGTGCGAATGGTATCCGGGCCAGATTGCAACCAGGCAGGGGCTGATCGATGGTTGGCGGCACACTTTCCGGCGAAGACGGGGGTGCTCGATCTCGTCGCCGCGATCTACGATGCCGCACTCGATGCCGCGCACTGGCCTGACGTCCTGAACCGGATCGGCGATGCCGTCGGCGGACCGGAGGTGATCTTCGGCGTGTACGATCCGGCGACCGGGCTCTCGAACCTGCTCGCGCCACGGATCGATCCCGTGCTGGTCAACCGCCTGCTGGACTGGGCGCCACGCAATCCGCTGCTGCCGCTCGGCATCGGTCAGGCCCCCGGCAAGGTTTTCACCGTCGGCAACTTCATCACGCAGGACCAATTCACCAGCACGGATTTTTATCAGGAGTGGTGGCATCCGGCCGGCTACGACGTCGAGCCGCTGACCACCAATCTCCTCGTCGACGATAGCGCAACGGGAATATTCACCAGCCACGGATCGCTGAAGCGACAGCCGTTCGGCGCCGATCAGAAGCGGCTGTTTGCCACCCTCGCGCAACATCTGGTCCGCGCCGTCGCGTTGCAACGCCGCGTGTATCACCTGACCTTCGCGAGCGAGAGCGCGCTCGCCGGTTTTGATCGATTGCAGCACGGCTTTCTCCTGGTCGATGCCGAGGCAAGGCCGCTGTTCACCAACCGCATCGCGCAAGACTTGCTGGACGCCGATGATGGGCTGCGGCTCGAAGGCGGCATTCTGTCCGCGTCCGACGCCGACTGTGGACGGTTGCTGAGAAAACTGGTGTCGTCCTGCCCGGCACTGGCCGGCATCGGTGCCGGCGGCGAACTCACGCTGCGGCGGAAAACCGGCGGATCGCCGCTTGGTGTTCTCGTGACGCCGGTGCCGCCGGAAACAGCGCTGGTCGCGCTGCCCTGGACCGTTTCGCGGCGCCCGGTCGCGATCGTTCTGATTACCGATCCCGAGACGGAAATGCAGGCGCGCCTCGACGGCCTGCAACAGCGTTTCGGCCTGACGCCTGCGGAAGCCGCGTTCGCACTTGAAATCATCAAGGGTGATGGCCGTCAGGCCGCAGCCGACCGGCTCGGCATCACCGTCGGAACGGCACGAACGCATCTGTCGAGCATCTTCGACAAGACCGGGTCGAAACGACAGGCCGAACTGGTGCGCCTGCTGTTGCAGAAGTAAGCCGGGCCGTATTCCTGGGCCAAATGTCGACACGTTCTTCCAACCATACTGTGGCTGGATTCCATGCACAAAGCCGACCGAAGAGCGGGCAATGACAGAGCGCAAGACACGGGTTGCAATCCTGTTCGGCGGGCGATCAGCCGAACATGACGTTTCGCGGGCGTCGGCGGCGAACGTGCTTCGCTCGCTCGATGCGGATCGCTATGAGGCCACGGCGATCGGCATCACCCGGGACGGCCGCTGGATCGTTGCCGATGCGGGCAACGGCGCCGGCGCGGGTGGCGGCGCGTTGACCATTCCGGACCATGGACCACAACTCGCGCTGCTGCCGGGCGGAGGGGGCCGTGTCGTGGTGCTCCAGGGACCGGCGGCGGGCCCGGCGGAACTACCGGCGTTCGATGTCGTCTTCCCGGTCCTGCATGGCCCCAATGGCGAGGATGGCACCGTGCAGGGCGCGCTGGAGCTGTCCGACGTGGCCTATGTCGGCTCGCGCGTGATGGGCTCGGCGGCCGGAATGGACAAGGACATCGCCAAGCGCCTGCTGCGCGAGGCGGGATTGCCGATCGTCCCCTTTGTCGCGATGTCGGCTCAAGCTCCCGTCAGCTATCACGACGCCGTCAGCGTCCTCGGCTCGCAGGAGCTGTTCGTCAAGCCCGCCAACATGGGATCATCGGTCGGCGTGTCGAAGGCGCGCAATACGGAGGAGTTCGAGACCGGCTGCAGATTGGCGTTCCGCTTCGACAGAAAAATCCTGGTCGAGCGCAGCATCGCGCCGATCCGCGAGGTCGAGTGCTCCGTGCTCGAGGATGCCGAGGGCCGCGTGCGTGCCTCGCAGCTCGGCGAGATCGTGCCGTCCGACAAGCACGGCTTCTACTCCTACGACGCGAAGTATCTCGATGCAGACGGCGCCCTGCTGCAGGTCCCCGCCGACGTCCCGCCTGCCGTGGCCGATCGCATCAGGGAGCTCGCGATCAAGACGTTCGGCGTGCTGGGTTGCGAAGGCATGGCGCGCATCGACTTCTTCCTGCACGGCGAGCAGGCGTTCGTGAACGAGGCGAACACCCTGCCCGGCTTCACTAACATCAGCATGTATCCGCGGCTGTGGGAGGCCAGCGGCCTGCCGCAATCCGAGCTGATGGACGTCCTGATCGGCCATGCCCTGGAACGTCACAAGCGCTCCAGGAAGTTGGCATTCGAGCGCGAGTAGAGCGCAATGGGCATTCGCGGCATCCGTAGCCCGGATGCAGCGAAGCGTAATCCGGGGCCACCGTGTCTGCGGATTGACTGATCCCGGATTGCGCTCCGCTCCATCCGGGCTACGGACTACGGTTGCTCCATCACATGCCCTTGTTCGGATTGATCAGGAATTTCTCGCCGGTCGCGCGCTTGCCGTAGACGGCGATGTTGTCGAGCTGCAGGGTTTCCTGCAACGACACCACCTTGGTGTAGTGACTGGCGAAGGTGGTCTTCAACTCGGCGACCACGCGCTGGCGCAGCTTGTTGCCCGCCTCCGGACCGATCTTCATCAGGAACGGGAACAAGAGCCAGCCGCCGACGCCCCAGGCCATGCCGAAGCCGCGCGGCAGCTCGATCGAACGGTTGTCGAGGCTGCCATAGACATAGACCTGCTTGTGCACGTTCGAGCCGTAGCGGCTGTAGGCCTTGGCGGTCTTGTTGATCGCGGTCTCCATCGCGACCAGGATCTGGCCCGCGAGCTTGCCGCCGCCGATCGCATCGAAGGCAATGGTCGCGCCGGTCTCGACCAGCGCGCCGGTGAGCTTGTCCATGAAATCGGGCGCGCTGGAATCGACGATATGCTTGGCGCCGATCTTGTGCAGGATGTCGGCCTGCTCCTTGTTGCGCACGATGTTGACGAGGCCGATGCCGTCCTTGAGACAGATCCTGTTCAGCATCTGGCCGAGGTTCGACGCCGCCGCCGTGTGTACCAGCGCCTTATGGCCCTCGCGCCGCATCGTCTCGGTCATGCCGAGCGCGGTCAGCGGATTGACGAAGCAGGACGCGCCTTCCGCCGGCGTCGTGCCCTCGGGCAGCGGCAGGCATTCGGTGACACGCAGCGTGCGGTATTGCGCATACATCGCACCGCCGATCATCGCGACCGTCCGGCCCATCAGCGCCTTTGCCGCGTCCGACGAGCCGGTCCGGATCACAACGCCGGCGCCTTCATTGCCGACCGGCATCGACTCGTCGAGCCGGGCGGCGAGGCCCGCCAGCGCCGCTTCCGGTACGCGCGCGGTCACCACAGGCAGTTCCTTGCTGCCGGAGACCTTGGCGGCGGCCATGTCGGCAGGGCCGATCAAAAGCCCGAGGTCGGACGGATTGATCGGGGTCGCCTCGACCCGGACCACGACCTCGTCGGGACCGGGCTCGGGGGTCGGGACATTGACCAACGACAATTCCAGCTCGCCATCCTTCTTGAGCAGCGAACGCAGTTGCAGACCGCTCTTGCCGTCACTCATCCCGACCTCCCTTTTTGCGTTTTATTCAGTCCCGATCAATTGGGGCGCTAGGCCAGCGCCTTCAAGGCCGCCCTGCCGGCGTATTTCGCCTGGGTGCCGAGTTGCTGCTCGATGCGCAGCAGCTGGTTGTACTTGGCGGTACGGTCGGAGCGCGCCAGCGAGCCGGTCTTGATCTGCCCGCAATTGGTGGCGACCGCGAGGTCGGCGATCGTTGAGTCCTCGGTCTCGCCGGAGCGGTGCGACATCACGGCGGTGTAGCCGGCCTTGTAGGCCATCTCGATCGCCGCGAGCGTCTCGGTCAGCGTGCCGATCTGGTTGACCTTGACCAGGATCGAGTTGGCGCGGCCGTGCTTGATGCCGTCGGCAAGCCGGGTCACGTTGGTGACGAACAGATCGTCACCGACCAGCTGGCACTTGTTGCCGATCGCGTCCGTCAGCTCCTTCCAGCCGTCCATGTCGTCCTCCGACATGCCGTCCTCGATCGTCACGATCGGATAGCGGCCGACGAGGTCGGCGAGATACTTCACCTGCTCCGAGCGCGAGCGGGTCTTGTTCTCGCCGCCATAGACATAGGTGCCGTCCTTGAAGAATTCGGTGGAGGCGCAGTCGAGGCCGAGCACGACGTCGTCGCCCGCCTTGTAACCGGCCTTGCCGATCGCGTTCATGACGAACTCGAGCGCGGCGTCGGCCGACGGCAGGTTCGGCGCGAAGCCGCCCTCGTCGCCGACATTGGTGTTGTGGCCCGCCTTCTTCAACTCACCGCGCAGCGTGTGGAAGATCTCCGAACCGCAACGCAGCGCTTCAGCGAATGACGTCGCGCCGACCGGCAGGATCATGAATTCCTGGAAGTCGATCGGGTTGTCGGCATGCACGCCGCCATTGATGATGTTCATCATCGGCACTGGCAGCGTCCGCGCCGAGGTACCGCCGACATAGCGGTACAGCGGCATGTCGAAGGATTCCGCGGCGGCCTTGGCGCAGGCCAGCGAGACGCCGAGGATGGCGTTGGCGCCAAGCCGGCTCTTGTTCGGCGTGCCGTCGAGCTCGATCATGATCTGGTCGATCGCGACCTGCTCCTCGACGGCCTGGTCGCTGAGCGCCTCGAAGATCTCGCCGTTGATGGCAGCAACCGCCTTCTCGACGCCCTTGCCGAGATAGCGCGACTTGTCGTCATCGCGCAGTTCCACCGCCTCATGGGCGCCGGTGGAGGCGCCCGACGGCACCGCCGCGCGACCGATCGACCCATCCTCCAGCACCACATCGACCTCGACCGTGGGGTTGCCGCGGCTATCCAGGATTTCGCGGCCGATGATGTCGACGATGTCAGTCATGAGAACCTCTTTTGGCAGTGCGGGGGTCGGATGGCGGTGCTTCTACCGCAATGCATCGAGGGGGAAAAGGCCGGGTGACGGACGCCCCGCATTGCCGTCCTTTGCATGGGGTTGTTTTGCAGGAAAACCGGTTTCCACTTTTCCGGATCATGCTCTATGAGGACCCCACGGAGACCCCTCATGGCGAAGAAATCCAGCAAATCAACGACCTCCCCCGGCCTGCAGCTCGGCCGTGCGGTGGAATGGCCCGACACGCCGGAAAAGGCGCAGCTCGACCGCGTGCCCAACCCGCAGGCTGGTACCGATTATCTGGTACGCTTCACGGTGCCGGAATTCACCTCGATCTGCCCGGTAACGGGCCAACCGGACTTTGCCCATCTGGTGATCGACTATGTGCCGGGCCGCTGGCTGCTCGAATCCAAATCGCTGAAACTGTTCGCCGCGAGCTTCCGCAATCACGGCGCCTTCCACGAGGATTGCACTGTCATGATCGGCCGGCGGATCTCGGACGAGATCAAGCCGAAATGGCTGCGCATCGGCGGCTACTGGTATCCGCGCGGCGGCATCCCGATCGACGTGTTCTTCCAGACCGGCCGCCTGTCAAAGGGGCTGTGGGTTCCCGATCAGGGCGTCGCGACGTATCGCGGGAGGGGTTAGAGCGGGCGCTGGCAAATTCGCCGCGTCTGCTTACCGCCTGAAGGCAAACATAGAAAGGTTCTTTCGGGACGGCATCATGACGTACTCTCACCTAAGATTCCCGGCAGCGTGACCGATGTTTCAAATCCATAGAACCTTCCCCGGGAAATGGCCGTCATCGGTCGGCTTCTGCTCGACTACGGCGAGTTAGAACTGGATCTCATGAACTGCGTCCAAGTCGCAAGGGACTTTGATCTCAACGGCACCCACCCTCAAGGCCATGTTCAGAGTTCGAGGCGAGACAAATCGTGTTTTGATCGCCGACGGTCTCGGCCGCGCCATCCTCGGACTTGGGACCGAGTTCAATCTACTAATCGACACGCTCAGAAACTGCCTCGCAATCCGCAACCGGTACGCCCACGCGTACTGGCATGACCCCGACCAGGGTAAACATCTCTGCTACGTCTCGCTTGAGGAGCTTGCGAAGGAGGATTTGGAGGTAAGGGACCTGACGAAGCTCTCATTCTTCTATATCGCCCCTTCTCCTGACACAGGAGGCTTATTTCGAGTACACTGGCGATCTAATCACCTTCATCAACTACGAAGGCAGATTGCGCGCTGGAGCAATCAAGGTCCAGCCCTTCAAGCTCCCCTCCCCGCTGGCCAAGCCCGC
The DNA here is from genome assembly GCF_001908235.1 of Bradyrhizobium sp. NAS96.2. Taxonomy (GTDB): domain Bacteria; phylum Pseudomonadota; class Alphaproteobacteria; order Rhizobiales; family Xanthobacteraceae; genus Bradyrhizobium. The sequence goes on along the minus strand of NZ_LGHK01000183.1, from coordinate 19,170 downwards.
GCCGTTTACTCGGAAGACGTAGTTGCTGCCCTATTGTCATCGATGCAAACGTTTCAACAGCGAGAGCAACGACCGGCCGCGCGGCGGCATCCGCCGGCCGCGTCTGCTTCAGAAATCTCGCACAGATAAATCCGAGCACGACCATCACCGCGGCGGCTGAGACGAGCGTTGCGGTCTTGCCGGCGTGTTGCAGGCCGAAGCCATAGGCGATCGGGCCGACGGTCTGGCCCATGAAGAAGAAGAACGAGTGCAGCGACAGCGCGGCGGCGCGGGCTTCGACCGATAGCTCGCTGGAACACGTGCAGGCAGCCCACCTTGCTTGCATCGACCCGGCTATGGCCGACCGCACGCTAATCAATCCACGTCTTGAGATGACGGCGTCGCGCGAAGTGAATTCGTACGACACTGCGGCTTATTCTTGAAACTTGTGAGGCCAGGTTCCGCGTTGCGGTTTGCGCCATCGCGAAAGCGATTGAGCGGCAAGACGAATCCGTAACGCCCAAAATGTTCCGCGAACCGCAGAAAATTTGCGCGGCCAATCGTCACACACGCGTCGTCCGTCAGGTGTCCTTTTGCACTCCTCATCTCACCCTCAGGGAGCATCGAAATGGTTACGATCAGCGGAATGAAAACGTTCGCGTCGGGCACGGCGGTTGACGCAGCAGCTCCGGACTCCATTACGACTGCGAACGGGACGATCTTCGTCGAATACGGCAATGGTGCAGACTCCACCGGCGCCGGCGGCTCGAGCACGATCGTGCAGTATGACAAGAACGGCAAAGTCGAACACACCTATACGATCGCCGGATCGGTCGATGGTCTGAAGTATAATCCATACACCGGCGAGATCTGGGCGCTTCAGAATCAGGACGGAAACTCCACACTTACCCTGATTGATCCCCTCACCCACAAGGTGACGGGCCCGCTGAGCTTTGCCGATCCATCCGCGACGCGCGGCTATGACGACGTCGTCTTCAAGGGCGACAAGGTGTTCCTGAGCTACACCAATCCAGACGGAGCCGGCGATCCGACGCTCGTCGAACTGCTCAACGGCGACCATCCGAGCGGGACATTGCTGACATCGACCATTCTGACCGACGGCGCGACCGGCTTCAACACGGTCACGGGCGCCACCGAAGTGGTCCCGCAGTCCGATCCGGATTCGCTCAAGCTCGCCCCCGACGGCGACCTGATCTTCACCGACGGCGCCGACGGCACCATCATCGATGTTCAGCATCCCGGGACGGCCAGTCAGGCGATCGCTTTCACGACGATCAAGGGCATTCCAGCCGGCTCCGTCGGCAATTCCGGCCTCGATGACGTAATCAAGCCAGGCGCTACTGCCGGTACGTTCTACATGACCGATACGAAAACCGGGAACGTCTATTCGTTCCTCGCGAGCGGCCTCGACACCAACGACTATTACGCGTCGGTTGCGAGCCTCGGCGGGTTCGGCCAGGTCGATCCGACGACCGGCGTCTTCACGCCGCTGGTCACGGGAGCGAACTTTTCTGCCGCGCACGGCCTGATCTTCGTTCCGGACAAGAACGCGCCCCCGATGGCGCATGTGGATTCAATCGCGACATTTGCCGCTCCGCCGAATGGGGTGACCGGACTGGATTCGATCACCATCGCGAACAAGTACGTGTTTGTCGAATACGGCAATGGCGTCGACTCGACCGGCGCTGCGCCGGGCGACAGCACGATCGTCCAGTACGATCGCGCGGGACACTTCGTCCACGCTTATTCGATCGCGGGATCGGTCGATGGGCTGAAGTACAATCCCGAAACCGGAATGGTCTGGGCATTGCAGAACCAGGACGGCCGCTCGTCGCTGTCGCTGATCGATCCCAACACGCAGACGATCACTGCGCATTTCGACTATGCCAACCCGTCGACCTCGCGCGGCTATGATGACGTGGTATTCAAGGGCAACGAGGTGTTCCTCAGCTACACGAACCCGACCGGCAACGGTGATCCGACCATCGTGAAGCTCCTGAGCGGCACGAACCCCAAGCCTGGCGACCTGCTCACCACCACTCCCGTGTTGCTCGACGGCGCCGTGGGTTACGATACCGTGACCGGCAAGATGGAAGTGGTGCCGCAGGCCGACCCGGATTCGCTGAAGCTCGCCGCGAACGGCGATCTGATCTTCTCCAGCGGCGACGACGGCGCGATCATCGACGTCCAGAATCCGGGCACCTCTCACCAGGCCATCGCGTTCACCCCGATCCAGGGAATTCCCGCCGGTTCGGTCGGGAGCGCCGGCCTCGACGACGTCACCAAGCCGACAGCAACGTCGGGCACCTTCTACATTTCGGACGCAAAGGACGGCCACGTCCTGACGGTGCATGCGAGCGGCCTCAACCCCAACGACTACTATGCCTCGGTCGGTTCGCTCGGGGCGTTCGGCCAGGTCGACGAGAACACCGGCATCTTCACCGCGCTGGTATCCAGCGAGAATGCCCCGGGCTTCAGCTTCGGTTCGCCGCACGGCGTTGCGTTCGTCCCCGACAAGAACGCGGCGCCACTTCCCGAAATCAGTGCGGTCAAGACCTTCCAGGCCCCACCCGACGGGGCGACCCAGCCCGACTCTATCACAACCGCCCACGGCTCGACCTTTGTCGAATACGGCAATGGCGCCGATTCGACCGGCGCCGGAGGCTCCAGCACCATCGTGCAATACGACAGGCACGGCGACGTGGAATTCACATACTCGATCACGGGATCGGTCGATGGCCTGAAATACAACCCAACGACCGGCGATATCTGGGCACTCCAGAATCAGGACGGCAATCCCACCCTCACGCTGATCAATCCGGAGACGCATGCGGTCTCCGCGCCGCTCAGCTACGCCGACTCGAGTACGAGCCGCGGCTATGACGATGTGGTGTTCAAGGGCGACAAGGTGTTCCTGAGCGAAACCAACCCCGTCAATCCCGGCGATGCAACCGTGGTCCAGCTCCTCAACGGCGATCATCCGTCCGGCACGTTGGCGACCAAGCCCATTCTTGAATTTGGCGCTACCGGTCTGGACACCGTGACCGGCAAGACCGAGGTCGTGCCTCAGAACGATCCGGACTCGTTGAAGCTCGCCCCGAACGGCGACCTGTTGCTGTCGAGCGGCGATGACGGGACCATCATCGATATCAAGAATCCCGGCACGACCCACCAATCGGTGTCGTTTACGCCGATTGCCGGCGTCGGCGCCAAGGCCGGTCTCGACGATGTCATTGAAACAGGTGTCAAGTCGGGTACGTTCACATTGACCGATACGGCCACCGACAAGGTCTTCTCGTTTCACGCGACTGGCCTGAACCCCGACGATTACTACGCCTCGATCGGCAGCCTGAAGGCGTTCGGCCAGGTCGACCCGACCACGGGCGCATTCACGCCGCTGCTGTCGGCCGACAATGCGCCCGGCTTCGACTTCAGCTCTCCGCACGGCGTCAGCTTCACGCCCGACCCGTCTCCCGAGGCCGGTCATGTCGCGACATCGGTGCACGCCGATAGCTTCGTGTTTGCCGATGGCGGCAACAACGCTGGCGCCGCAGCCGGCACTCCCCAGCCGTTCTCATTTGAAGGCCCTTCACATGCAGAGCAGCTTGCGCAACTTGCTTCCGACGTCTCGCACAGCAGTTCGGATTGGCTGCATGAGACTACGATGCAGTACGTGGCGATGGGGCACGATGCCTTCCATCTAACCTAGCGATCGCGCATTTTCGGAACGGTGCTGCGAGGACGCGGACAGTTCCTCGCAGCAGCGCTCAGGAGCCGGCATGCGCGTCAGCGGGCGCACGCTGCTTGAGGAATCTCGCACAGATGAAGCCAAGCACGACCATCACGGCGGCGGCCGAGACCAGCGTCGCGGTCTTGCCGGCATGTTGAAGACCAAAACCATAGGCGATCGGGCCGACGGTCTGGCCCATGAAGAAGAAGAACGAGTGCAGCGACAGCGCCGTGGCGCGCGCTTCGACCGATAGCTCGCTGGCGAACACCTGCAGGCAGCCGTGGATCATGTAGAAGCCGAGGCCCATCACCAGCAGGCCCGCCGTCTGCAGCTTCCAATGCGGCCCGAAGGCGACGCCGACCAGTTGAATCGCGACCAGCGTGGCGCCGACGATCATCATGCCCCTCACCCCGATCCACGGCAGCAGGCGCGAGACGGTCAGCGTGTAGAGCAGCCCGCCGATCGCAAAGCCTGCGATCACGATGCCGGCAATCGACAGCGACGTCTCGCCGAGCTCGAACAGGAACGAGGCGATGAAGGGAAACAGCCCGAGCACGCAGCAGCCTTCGATGAAAACAGCCGAATAGCAGATCCGCGCGTTCGGATTGGTGAAGATGGTGCGATAGCCGTGGCGCAGCGCCTTCAGGCTGGTGCGCGGCGGACGGTTCAGCGCAGCGCCGCGGAAGCCGGCCGCAACCGCCAGCGCGACGATGATCACAAGGCCGCCGAGCACCGCGAGCACGCCGCGCCAGCCGAGCAGATCGCCGATCAGGCCAGAGGCCGTGGCGCCGAGCAGATTGCCGGTCATCGAGCCCGCCAGCGTACGGCCGATCGCGAGCTGCCGCTTGTCCGGGCCGACCAGATCGCTGGTCAGCGACAGCGCCACCGGAAACACGCCGCCCGAGCCGACGCCGGCGAGGATGCGGGTCACGAACAGCATCGGGAACGAGGTCGAGAGCGCGCCGAGGATGTTGGCGACGCCGAGCAGTCCGAGACAAATCGTCATCAGCCGCGCCTTGCCGAACAAATCGGCAGCGGCGCCGATCGCCGGCTGCACCGCGGCAAAGGTGAAGGCGAACACCGCAGCAAAGCTCGCTGCGGTCGCGATGCTGACGCCGAAATCCTCGGCAACATGCGGCAGCACAGGATCGAGTGCACGCACCGACAGGCTCGCCGCGAAGGTTGCCAGCGTGATGACGTTGAGGGCCGGCGGCATGCCGCTGGTTGCGGTCATGTCGTCGTCACCCCCGTCAGGCTGCGGTCTTGGCGAGCGCGTCGAACTGCATCAGCCGCTTGACGAGGGCTTCGAACTCGCGCAGCGGCACCATGTTGGGGCCGTCGGACGGCGCGTGATCCGGATCGGGATGGGTCTCGATGAACACGCCGGCGACGCCGACCGCGACCGCCGCGCGCGCCAGCACCGGCACGAATTCGCGTTCGCCGCCCGACGAGGTGCCCTTGCCGCCGGGCTGCTGCACCGAATGGGTGGCGTCGAAGATCACCGGCGCACCGGTGGTGCGCGCGAGGATCGGCAGCGCACGCATGTCGGACACCAGCGTGTTGTAGCCGAACGATGCGCCGCGCTCGGTGACCAGCACATTGGCGTTGCCGGCGCCGGTGATCTTGCTGACCACATTCGCCATGTCCCATGGCGCCAGGAACTGGCCTTTCTTGACGTTGACGACCTTGCCGGTCGCAGCCGCCGCCAGCAGGAGATCGGTCTGCCGGCACAGGAAGGCCGGGATCTGCAGCACGTCGACCGCCTGCGCCGCTTCCGCGCACTGGTCGGGTTCATGCACGTCCGTCAGCACCGGCAACCCGAGCGAGGAACGGATCTCGGCGAAGATCGGCAGCGCCTGCTTCAGCCCGATGCCGCGCGCGGCCGATGCGCTGGTGCGGTTCGCCTTGTCGAACGAGGTCTTGTACACCAAGCCGATCTTGAGCCGCGCCGCGATCTCCTTCAGCGCGGAAGCCACTTCAAGCGCATGCGCGCGGCTCTCGAGCTGGCAGGGACCGGCGATGATCTGTAAGGGCAAGGCGTTGCCGAATTTGGCCGATCCGACGGCAACGATCGGCGCGGCGGCTTGCGCGGAAACCTGATTGGTCAAAATTGAGCATCCTTTCGTCGGCGACCATGCAATCCCGCGCCGGAGGGATCAAGCCATCCGGCACGATGAGGGGGTTGCGCTGACGCCGTGGGTGCGCCGTGCTATCACAATCCTGCCCCAACCGCCCCTATAGAGTGCGGCGGAACAGATTCCCAGTGAGGGACGACATGCGCTTTTCGCCTGCGATCATAGCCGTGGCCGCCCTGTCGGCGATGTCGGGTCTGGCCTACGGCCAGGCCAGCAGCCAGCCCGGGGTCGTCACCAGCGGCGCCAACGGCGTCACGGTCAACGGCAAGCCCGCCGCGCGCAGCGGCGACACCACCAGCAATGGCGGCCCGCTCGTTGAAGGCGTGCCCAATGTCCTGATCAACGGCAAGCCGGCGGTGGTGATGGGCGACCGCACGCATTGCGGCGGCAAGACGACGTCGGGCAGCCACGGCGTCTTCATCAACGGCAAGCCGATGGTGACGCAGGGCGATCAGACCTCGGGCTGCCCGCAACAATAGCGCTGCGGCGTTCGCCAACGGCCAAAATATCGAAAACAACCCCATGCAAAGGAGCTGGGCTGCCGTGTTCGACAAAGCAGCTTGACCCGTCGGGCAAATCAGGGATATATTTCCAATATTCCGAAATCGCGCAAGCGCACCTCGCCCACAATGCTATTGCATGTGGCGTGCGCGATCACGTTTGCCCTGAAGCGACGAAGCAATCCAGCCCGCGCATATGCGGTGCCAATGGATTGCATCGCGGCCTGTCATCGGGCGCGCATTCGCTCGCCCCGTTGGCTCGCAACGACGGCAGCCGGCGCTACTTGACCGCTGAGAACGACGTCGGCACCAGAAGCTGGTTTTCGATGGTGAGAACGATCTGGCCGTCCTCCTCGGTCTTGGCGCGCGCGGCGATCCATTCCGGATCGGTTGTGAACGCGGTCCATTTCTTCTCGCGCTCGGCGAGCGTTTCCCAGGCCAGCAGATAGGTCAGATCCTGGTTGGATTCGCCGACCAGCGTCGTGAAGAAGCCGGCCTGCCTGATGCCGTGCTTGTCCCAGAGCTTCAGCGTGATGGTCTCGAAGCGCTTGAGCAACGCCGGCAGCCGGCCCGGCAGGCAACGATAAACGCGGGTCTCGTAGATCATTGGCGATCCTTCCAGATTGTTGTGCGGGCGGTTATAGCGAGCGGGTTCCGGACTGTCTTGAGGGGGCGACAACATGGCACCCCTGCTCGCACGGGGCGGCCATCTCCGCAATGTTGTTGCAATGTTGCTTGCCCTAATACCGGTCGTTCGGGATATGGATCCAAGAGCACATGCGGATATTGCTGGTTGAGGATGAGGCCGAGATGGCGTCGGCGCTGGCGCAGGCGCTGAAGGGCTACGACATGGTGGTCGACCATGTGCCGAGCCTCGCCGAGGCCGAGGAAGCGATTTCCGCCGACGTGCATGGCGCGGTGCTGCTCGACCGCCAGCTTCCCGACGGCGACGGCCTCACGCTGATCCCGAAGCTGCGCGCCAAGGCCGACGGCGTTCCGATCATCGTGCTGACCGCGCGCGGCGACCTCGCCGACCGCATCGCCGGGCTCGACAGCGGCGCCGACGACTATCTGGCCAAGCCGTTCGCGGTCGAGGAGCTGTTGGCGCGGCTGCGTGCCGTGCTGCGCCGTCCCGCCGGCCTGCAGCTCGAGATCATCAAGGCCGGCCGCATGGCGTTCGATTGCAGCCATCGCGAGGCCAGCGTCAATGGCCGCCCGCTCGACCTGCCGCGGCGCGAGCTTCTGGTGCTGGAGACGCTGCTGCGCCGCCTCGGCCGCACCGTGCTGCGCGCGACGCTCGAGGAGGCCGTGTACAATTTCGAGGACGAGATCCAGTCGAACGCGCTCGATGCCCATGTCTCGCGGCTGCGGCGCAAGCTCGCCGACACCGATGCCGGCGTCGAGATCCACAGCATTCGCGGCGTCGGCTACCTGCTCAAGCAGGTGTCATGAGCGAATCCGCCGATCACTATTGCCTGCGCTCGCAACTGAGCTGGCGGCTGGTCGCGCTGCAGGCGCTGCTGCTTGCCATGCTGATCGTTTGCCTGATCAGCGCATTGTGCGTCACCGGTTTCCTGATCGTCCCGCGCGATGAGGATCACGTCATTTCCATCGTGCAGAGCGCGATCGCACGCGATGGGCAGGGCAATCTGGTGTTGCGCCCGACCGCCGAGCTCAAGCAGCTTCGCGAGACCACGCCCGACCTCTGGTTCCTGGTGCGCGACCGGCAAGGCCATTCGCTATCGGAAGGCACAGTGCCGCCCGAATTCGCCGGGATCGGTGCTGCACTCGACCAGATCAGCCAGGCCAGGCTCGGCTGGCAGATGTTCGAGGACGATCCGCGCAAACAGCCGGCGCGGCTGAAACGCATCAATTCCGACGCCGGCCCGGTGCAGGTGCTCACGGCTACGCAAGGGCCGACGTCGAGCATCAAGACGGCACTCGCCACGACGCTGGCATTCCTTGCCGTTGCCCTGCCCGGCCTGCTGCTGATGGCGTGCGCCACGTTCATCGCAACGCCAATGGTGGTGAAGCGCGCTTTCGCCGGCCTCGACACCGCAGCCGACCAGGCGCGCCGGATCGATTTCCGCCAGCGCGGCAGCCGGCTGTCGGCCGATCACGTGCCGCTTGAGGTCGCGCCGCTGGTGACCGCCGTCAACGACGCGCTGACGCGGCTCGACGACGGCTATTCCCGCCACCAGCGTTTCGTCGCGGATGCCGCGCACGAATTGCGCACGCCGATCGCGATCCTCAACACGCGGCTGGAGTCGCTACCCGCGGGCCCTGAGAAAACCCGCCTCCTCGAGGACTCGGCACGGCTTGCGACGCTCGCCGAGCAGCTGCTCGACATCCAGCGCTTCGACCAGTGCCGCAATCCTTTTGGACGTGTCGATCTCGTCGCGGTCGCGCGCAATGTCGCCGCCGATCTCGCGCCGCTCGCGATCGCGGGCGGTTACGAATTATCGCTCGATAGCGCCGCCGACCACGTCGAAACGCTGGGCGACCGCGCCGCGCTGGAGCGCGCGCTGACCAATCTCGTGCAGAACGCCATCCAGCATGGCGGCCGCCGCGGCACCATCACCATCCATGTCGGCAGTGCCGCGACGGTCGATGTGACCGACGAAGGCGACGGCATTCCAAAGCATGAGCGCACGCGGATCTTCGATCCGTTCTATCGACTCGCGCCGCTCGACCGCGGCGCCGGCCTTGGTCTGAACATGGTGCGCGAGATCGCAAGGCTGCATGGCGGTCACGTCTCCGTGCTCGACGGACCGAAGGGCGGCGCATGCTTCCGTCTTACATTACCGCCGGCGCCTTTCGCATCGTGATGCCAGAGCGCTTTCCAGCATCATCGCGCAATGTTCTCGCAATGCAGCCCCCGCAAAGAGGAGATCGCGCCGCGCGATCGAGTCGCGACGCGACGACACTTTGCTGGGAATCCCAATGGCACATGATCTCCTTTCTTTCTTCACGGCGTGGATGGCCGCCCCCGGCCGCGTCGGCGCTATCGCGCCCTCAGGCGCGGCGCTCGCCGAACTGATCACGCGCGACATCAACGCCAACACCGGCCCGGTGCTGGAGCTCGGTCCTGGAACGGGCGCCTTCACCTATCAGCTGCTGAAGCACGGCGTGCGCCAGCAGGATCTCACGCTGATCGAATACGGCTCGGATTTCATGCGGCTGCTGCAGCTCCGCTTTCCCGGCGCGCGCGTGCTGTGGATAGATGCGGCGCGGCTGGCCTCGGAACGGCTGTATGACGGCGCGCCGGTCGGCGCAGTGGTCAGCGGACTGCCGCTGCTCAACATGTCGCCGCGCAAAGTCATCTCGATCGTCGGCGGCGCATTCAGCTACATGCGTCCCGGCGGCGCGTTCTACCAATTCACCTATGGGATGCGCTGCCCGATACGGCGACCGATCCTCGACCGGCTCGGCCTGCGCGCCACGCTGGTTGATCGCGCCATCCTCAACGTGCCGCCCGCCGCGGTCTACCGGCTGACGCGGCGACCGCAGTACAAGCTGTTGACGCGTGACGTCGCACCGGCGGCCTGCACCAACGTTTCACCGATCAAGAAGGAACGCCAGGCGAGCGAGGACTGCGCCGCCGTGTGACGGCGCAGCTGACCGCGGTTACATCAGCCGGCTCTGCTTCGCCGCGGCCTCAATGAAGGACGCGAACAGCGGATGCGGTTCAAACGGCCGCGACTTCAGTTCGGGATGGAACTGGACGCCGATGAACCAGGGATGGTCCTCGTACTCGACGATCTCGGGCAGCACGCCGTCGGGCGACATGCCGGAGAAACGCAGGCCGTGCTGTTCGAGGCGATTCTTGTAGGCGGTGTTGACCTCGTAGCGGTGACGGTGCCGCTCGGAGATCTCGGTCGCGCCGCCATAGACCTGCGAGACGCGGCTGCCGCGATTGAGCGCCGCGGGATAGGCGCCGAGCCGCATCGTGCCGCCGAGGTCGCCGCTCTGCGAGCGCTTCTCGAGCTCGTTGCCGCGCAGCCATTCGGTCATCAGGCCGACCAGCGGCTCCTCGGTCGGGCCGAACTCTGTCGAATTGGCGTTCTCGATACCGACCAGATTGCGCGCCGCCTCGATCACCGCCATCTGCATGCCGAAGCAGATGCCGAAATACGGCACGTCGCGCTCGCGCGCGAACTGCGCCGCGCGGATCTTGCCCTCGGCACCGCGCTGGCCGAAGCCGCCGGGCACCAGGATGCCGTTGACGTGCTCGAGGAACGGCGCCGGGTCCTCGTTCTCGAACACCTCGCTCTCGATCCAGTCGAGATTGACCTTCACCTTGTTGGCGATGCCGCCATGCGAGAGCGCCTCGATCAGCGATTTGTAGGCGTCCTTCATGCCGGTGTACTTGCCGACGATCGCGATCGTCACCGCGCCTTCCGGATTGCGGACGCGCTCGTTGATCACGTGCCAGCTCTGCAGCGCCGGCGGAATCTTCGCCGTGATACCGAACGCGGCCAGCACCTCGTCGTCGAGGCCGGCGGCGTGATAGGCCTCGGGCACCGCGTAGATGTTGTCGACGTCGCGCGCCTCGATCACGGCGCTCTCGCGCACGTTACAGAACAGGCCAAGCTTGCGCCGCTCTTCCTTGGGGATTTCGCGATCAGTGCGGCACAGCAGGATGTCCGGCTGGATGCCGATCGAGCGCAGCTCCTTCACCGAGTGCTGCGTCGGTTTTGTCTTGAGTTCGCCGGCACTTGGAATGTACGGCAAAAGCGTCAGGTGAATGTAGACGGCGTGATCGCGCGGCAGCTCGTTCTTGAGCTGGCGGATCGCCTCGAAGAACGGCAGGCCCTCGATGTCGCCGACCGTGCCGCCGATCTCGACCAGCACGAAATCGTACTCGTCATTGCCCGACAGCACGAATTCCTTGATCGCGTTGGTGACGTGCGGGACCACCTGGATGGTGGCGCCGAGATAATCGCCACGGCGCTCCTTGGTGATGATGTCCTGGTAGATGCGACCGGTCGTGATGTTGTCAGCCTTGGTGGCCGGACGACCGGTGAAACGCTCGTAATGGCCGAGATCGAGATCGGTCTCGGCGCCGTCGTCGGTCACGAACACTTCGCCGTGCTGATACGGCGACATCGTTCCGGGATCGAGGTTGAGATAGGGATCGAGCTTGCGAAGGCGGACTTTGTAGCCCCTAGCCTGCAGCAAAGCGCCGAGCGCCGCTGAAGCCAGACCCTTGCCGAGCGAGGAGACCACGCCGCCGGTGATGAATATGTACCGCGCCATGGGACTTTACCTTTAAGCCGACTCCACCGATTCGCAAAACGAATCGGTTGTTCCCGGCAAACAAACCACCGGGCTGTGGGTTACGTTAAATTGCGAGCGATTTCAGACTATTGATGGGTATTCCTGATGCAGGATGCCAGCGGTGCATCCTGCATGGCCACCCTGCTTTATTGCGACCGAGGCGCCTGCGGGCCGCTCGGAGCCTGCTGGCCCTGCTGCTCGTCGGTCTTCTTCAGCGAATCGAGGATGCCGCCGGAGGTCGGGGGCGTCAGCGGCGCGCCGCCGGCCGGCTGGGTCTGCGCCGGTGCGCCGGTGCCGATGATCGAGCTCGGCTTGCGGTCGTAGCCCGCGTACCAGGACAGAAACAGGCTGGTGAGGAAGAAGCCGGCCGCGAGGATCGCGGTGGTCCGCGACAACAGATTCGCGGTGCCGCGGCTCGACATGAAGCCGGCGCCGCCGCCCATGCCAAGGCCACCGCCTTCGGATTTCTGCAGCAACACCGCGCCGATCATGACGGCGACGATCATGAGATGAATAATGATAACGACAGTCTGCATCGCAAGCCTTCCGTCACAAGCCGCCAAGCGGCCAGACAAACGGCGCTATCGGCTCTACGGTTTTCGTGAAGTCGCGCCCTGTTACACGATTGCACCGGGCATTGTCACCCCCGAGATAGTCGCATCGGCTGACATCGCAAGCGATGCCGATCGCGCTCCCTCGGGGCCTTGATCGGAACCGCTCTATTCCATTATAATTGACATATGGATACTTTGGTAGACGACCTGAGCCAACGCCTGGCGCAGCGGATCAGGCTCGAACGCGACGGCCGGGGCTGGTCGCTGGCCGAGCTTGCCGAACGCGCCGGGGTCTCGAAGGCGACCATCAGCAAAATCGAGCGCGCCGAAGTCAGTCCCACCGCGGTGGTGCTGGTACGCCTCGCCTCGGCCTTCGACCTCACGCTGGCCGGTCTGATGCTGCGCGCCGAGGGCCAGGGCGAGCGGCTGTCACGCGCCGCCACGCAGCCGGTGTGGCGCGATCCCGAAACCGGTTACCTCCGCCGCCAGGTGTTCAGCCGTCCCGATCATCCGGTCGAACTGGTGCGGGTCGAGCTGCCGCCGAAGCAGTCCGTGACCCTGCCCGCCTCGTCCTATGCCCACATCCGCCAACTGGTCTGGGTGCTGACCGGCAGCCTCGTCATCACCGAGAGCGGCGCACGCCATGTGCTTGGCCCCGGCGATTGCCTCGGCTTCGGCCCGCCTGCGGAAACCACCTTCGCCAACGAAACCAATGCCGGTTGCACCTACGTAGTCGCCCTGGCCCGGAGCTGATGCATGTCGCAGTTTTCCATCAAGCCGCTCGCCGACGAGCGCGGGATTCGCAACGCGCTCAGTGAGCTGTTGATCGAGACCGTCGCCAACGGCGGCTCCGTCAGCTTCATGCATCCGCTGGCGCCGGAGGACGCCGACGCGTTCTGGCAGGACTCGCTTGGCGCAGCGGCGCGCGGCGAGCGAGTAGTGCTCGGCGCGTTCGACGGCAATGATCTTATCGGCACCGTAACGCTGCTGCTCAAGCTGCCGCCGAACCAGCCGCACCGCGCCGAGATCGCAAAGATGATGACGCGCGTCGCCCGCCGCGGTCGCGGCGTGGCGACGGCCTTGATGCGCGCCGCCGAGCAGCTTGCGATCACGCACGGACGCACGCTGTTGGTGCTCGACACCGCCGAGGAGGACGGCGCCGGGCCATTCTATGAGCGGTTGGGCTTTCAGCTCACCGGACTCATCCCGGATTACGCGCTGAAGCCGCATGGCGGCCTCACCGGGACGATGATCTATTGGAAGCGGATCGGTGTGGCTGTGGCTTAGTCCGAACCGTCATTGCGAGGAGCGAAGCGACGAAGCAATCCATCGATCCGCACACGCGGTGAAATGGATTGCTTCGCTTCGCTCGCAATGACGTGGACGGAGCGCCGTCCGCCTAACAGCCCGCGGCGATCGCCAGGAAGTCGGATGCCTTCAAGCTGGCGCCGCCGACCAGCGCACCGTTGACGTTGGCGACGGCCATCAACTCTGCGGCGTTCGACGGCTTCACCGAGCCGCCATAGAGGATCCTGATCTTACTTCCCTCGCCCTTGAAGCGATCAGTGAGCTGTCCCCGGATAAACCTGTGAACTTCCTCGACATCCCCGGTGGTCGGGGTCAACCCGGTGCCGATCGCCCAGACCGGTTCATAGGCCACCACCAGATTGGCCGCGGTCGAGCCGTCGGGCAGCGAGCCCGCAAGCTGGGTGCCGCAGACATCGAGCGTCTTGCCGGCGTCGCGCTGCTCGCGCGTCTCGCCGATGCAGACGATCGCGGTCAGTCCGGCGCGCCAGACCGCCTCCGCCTTCTGCCGAATCAGGGCATCGCTCTCGCCATGGTCGGCGCGCCGCTCGGAGTGGCCGACGATGATGGCGACCGCGCCGAGGTCCTTGAACATCTCCGCCGAGAGGTCACCGGTGTGGGCGCCCGATGCCTTCGGATGGCAGTCCTGGGCGCCGACGGAAACCTTCGAGCCGCGCGCCTTGTCGGCAAAAGCGCCGACCAATGTCGCCGGCGGACAGACCAGGAGATCGGCCTTCCCGGCGACGCCGCCGGCGCCGGCCAGCATCGCGCCGAACTCGGCAAAGGAGGATTTCAGGCCGTTCATTTTCCAGTTGCCGGCGATCAGCGGCCGGATGGCGTCGGTCATGTCGGATTTCCCATCATTCAAGCCTCCCCTGCGCTATCAGAGCCGGGCGGCGACTTCCAGAGCACGGCTCGTGCCTGCTGACCGCTTCAATCCGCCCCCTTACCCATGGTTGCGGGGGGGCTTCGGCCACTTTATAAGCGTTTTCAATTCGGTGACGCCCTGCTGCCGGACAAAAAGTCCCGACTTTTGGTCCCATTTGGGCACGACCCGGTTCCCCTCCTGTAAAACAAGTTGGACCCATGCTTCGAGGAATGCGGAAAGCCTCATCAAACTGGCTCGGCAAGACGATTATGGCCGTGGTGATGGGCGTTTTGATCGTCAGTTTCGGAATTTGGGGCATTGCCGACATTTTCAAGGGGTTTGGCCAGTCGACCTTCGCCAAGGTCGGTGGAACCGAGATTTCCGCCGAGCAGTTCCGCCAGATCTATACCGACCGCTTGCAGCAGCTTGGCCGCCAGTTCGGCCGTCCGCTGACGCCGGACCAGGCGCGCGCCTTCGGGATTGATCGCCAGGTGCTGCAGCAGACGCTCGCGGAGGCCGCGCTCGATGAAGAAGCGCGCCGCATGGGCCTCAACCAGTCCGATGCCGAGGTGCTGCGCACGATCTACAACGATCCGAACTTCAAGGGCCTCAATGGCCAGTTCGATCCGCAGCGCTTCCAGTCCGTGATCCGCAACTTCGGCTACACCGAGGGCCGCTACATCGCCGAGCAGCGCCGCGTCGGCCTGCGGCGGCAGATCGCCGGCACCATCTCGTCCGGGATCGAGCCGACCAAATCGATGATCGAGGCGCTGACCCGTTTCCAGAACGAGCAGCGCTCGATCGATTACGTCACGCTCGGCGCCGCGCAGGCCGGCACCATCGATCCGCCCTCGCCCGAAGCGCTCGCCGCCTATTTCGAGGACCACAAGGTTCAGTTCCGCGCGCCCGAATACCGCAAGATCTCCTTCGTCGCGATCACGCCGGAGGAAATCGGCAAGTGGGAAACGGTGTCGGACGAGGACGCCAAGAAGCTCTTCGAGGAGCGCAAGGACCGGCTCAGCACGCCCGAGAAGCGTGAGGTCTCGCAGATCGTGTTTCCGGACGCCGGCGAGGCGCAGGCCGCCCGCGCGCGCATCACGTCAGGCACCTCATTCGACGACATCGCCAAGGAACGCAAGCTCAGCCCGGCCGACGTCAATCTCGGCCTGGTCGCAAAGTCGGCGATCCTCGATCCGGCCGTCGGCGATGCCGCTTTCTCTCTCCCGTCGGGCGAGGTCAGCCAGCCGGTCCAGGGCCGCTTCGGCATCGCGCTGGTCAAGGTCGGCAAGATCGAGCCGGGCGTGATCCCGACCTATGACAGCATGGCGCAGCAGGTGAAGAACGAGATCGCCTCCGAGCGCGCCCGCACCAAGGTGGCCGAACTGCGCGACAAGATGGAAGACGAGCGCGGCGGCGGCTCCAGCGTGATCGACGCGGCACAGAAGCTGAAACTGAACGCCGTCACGATCGATGCGGTCGATCGCTCGGGCCGCTTGCCGAACGGCCAGGTCGCGTCGAACATCCCGCGCGGCCTCGACGTGGTGTCGCAGGCCTTCAACAGCGACGTCGGCGTCGACAACGACCCGATCCAGTTCAACAACGGCTATGTCTGGTACGACGTGCTCGGCATCACGCCGTCGCGCGAGCGTCCCCTCGACGAGGTCCACGACCAGGTCGAGGCGAAGTGGCGGGAGGATCAGATCTCCGCCAAGCTGCGCGCCAAGGCGACCGAGATGGTCCAGAAGCTCGACAGCGGCGCCAAGCTCGCCGACGAGGCCACGGCGGCCGGCGTCAAGGTCGAGACCGCCGCGAACTTCAACCGCGAGGCCTCCCCGCCCGGCGTGCCGGCCGGCGTGATCGCGGCCGCATTCCGCACCGCCAAGGATGGCGACGGACAGACATCGACCGCCGGCGGCAGCCAGTGGGTCGTGTTCCGCGTCACCAATGTGACGGTGCCGCCGGTCGACTTCGCTTCCGACGCAGCCAAGCAGCTCACCGAGGCGCTGCGGCGCTCGATGAGCGACGAGCAGGTCGCGCAGTATGTCAGCAAGATCGAGACCGACATCGGCGTAACCATCAACCAGGCAGCCTTCGCACAGGTGACAGGCGCAAATAATTGAGCATGATCGGGACAGCACGACGGCGTGCTGTCCGCAGATCAAGCTCCAACAACAGACCCTGGGCCAGCGAATGGACGACCTGAAATCGATCATCGGAAAAGTCGCTACCGGCGCCACGCTGACGCGTGAAGAAGCGGCGTCTGCCTTCGACAGCATGATGTCGGGCGAAGCCACGCCCTCGCAGATGGGCGGGCTGTTGATGGCGCTGCGGGTGCGCGGCGAGACCGTCGAGGAGATCACCGGCGCCGTCACCGCGATGCGCGGCAAGATGCTGCCGGTCAAGGCGCCGGCCGAGGCCGTCGATATCGTCGGCACCGGCGGCGACGGCTCCGGCTCGGTCAATGTCTCGACCTGCGCGGCTTTCATCGTGGCCGGCGCCGGCGTGCCCGTCGCCAAACACGGCAACCGCGCGCTGTCGTCGCGCTCGGGCGCCGCCGACGTGCTGGCCTCGCTCGGGGTCAAGCTCGATCTGACGCCGGCGCAGGTCGGACGCTGCGTCGCGGAGGCCGGCATCGGCTTCATGTTCGCGCCCGCGCATCATCCGGCGATGAAGAATGTCGGCCCGACCCGGGTCGAGCTCGCCACCCGCACCATCTTCAACCTGCTCGGACCGCTGTCGAACCCGGCCGGCGTCAAGCGGCAGATGGTCGGCGTGTTCTCGCGGCAGTGGGTGCAGCCGCTGGCGCAGGTGCTGAAGAATCTCGGCTCGGACAAGGTCTGGGTCGTGCACGGCTCCGATGGCCTCGACGAGATCACCCTCACCGGTCCGACCTTCGTCGCGACGCTCGATAACGGCGAGATCAGGACATTCGAGGTGACGCCCGAGGAGGCTGGCCTTGGCCGCGTCGGCGGCGAGGCGCTGAAGGGCGGCGATGCCGACGCCAATGCGATCGCGCTCTCCAGCGTGCTGCAGGGCAAGCCGAGCGGCTATCGCGACGTCGCCCTGCTCAACGCCGCCGCGGCCCTGATCGTGGCCGGCCGCGCCAAGGATCTGAAGGAAGGGGTCGCGATCGGCGCCCAGTCGCTCGACAGCGGTGCGGCCGCTGCGCGGCTCAAGCATCTGATCGCGGTGTCCAACGGCTGAGAGTACAGAGATGTCCGACATCCTGACCAAGATCGAGGCGTACAAGCGCGAGGAGATCGCCGCCGCAAAGCGCGCGCGTCCGCTCGCCGATATCGAAGCGCAGGCGAAATCGGCCTCGGCCCCGCGCGGCTTCGTCCGCGCTCTCAAAGACAAGCACGCGCGCGGCGATTTCGCGTTGATTGCGGAAGTGAAGAAGGCTTCGCCCTCGAAGGGCCTGATCCGGGCCGATTTCGATCCGCCCGTGCTCGCAAAGGCCTATGAGGCCGGCGGCGCGGCGTGCCTGTCGGTGCTGACGGACGCGCCCTCGTTCCAGGGTCATCTCGACTTCATGGTCGCGGCCCGCGCGGCGACCAACCTGCCGGTGCTGCGCAAGGACTTCATGTTCGACACCTACCAGGTGGCGGAAGCGCGCGCCCACGGCGCCGACTGCATCCTGATCATCATGGCCGCGCTCGACGACGCGGCGGCGAAGGAGATCGAGGACACAGCCCTCGGCTACGGCATGGACGTGCTGATCGAGATCCACGACCGCGCCGAGCTCGACCGTGCCCTGAAACTTCGCTCGCCGATGATCGGCGTCAACAACCGCAATCTGCGCACCTTCGAGACCACGCTCGCGACCAGCGAGGCGCTGGCGCCGCTGATCCCGCGCGACCGCCTGATGGTCGGCGAAAGCGGCATCTTCACGCCTGATGATCTCGCCCGCCTCGAGCGCGTCGGGATGTCGACCTTCCTGGTCGGCGAGAGCCTGATGCGCCAGCAGGACGTCACCGCCGCCACCCGCGCCCTGCTGACGCGGCAGGCCGATCCGCGCGCCACCGCAACGCGCTGACGCGATGGCGCGGAAGTCCAAAGCCAATAAGACCCAGACCGAGCCGGCCGGCTCCGGCACCGCCCTCACCCATATCGATGCCAAGGGCGACGCGCGCATGGTCGACGTCTCGGCCAAGCCCGCGACCGAACGGACCGCCGTCGCTGAAGGCCGCGTCCTGATGAGCAGGGCCACGCTCGCGCTGATCGAGTCGGGGCAAGCCAAGAAGGGCGACGTGCTGGCGACCGCGCGGATCGCCGGCATCATGGCGGCAAAGCGGACCTCGGAATTGATCCCGCTCTGCCATCCGCTGGCGCTGACCAAGGTCACGATCGACATCGCAACCGACGCCAAGCTGCCCGGCTGCATCGTCCGCGCCAGCGTCAAGGTGACCGGGCCGACCGGTGTCGAGATGGAGGCGCTGACCGCGGTTTCGGTCGCCTGCCTGACGATCTACGACATGATCAAGGCGGTCGAGCGCGGCGTGCGCATCGAAGGCATTCATCTGATCGAGAAGATCGGCGGCAAGTCCGGGCACTATCGCGCCGGCGATTGATCGCAACGGGCGCGCATCGCGGGACTGACAGCTTCAGCTGATCTACCTGTCGGCCGGACGAGTCTCTATCCCCGTCATCCTGAGGAGCGCGAAGCGCGTCTCGAAGGATGCACGGCCCGGCCGCTGGCCGTCGATCCTTCGAGGCTCGCTCCGCTCGCACCTTGTACTGGAAGGCTCTGCTATCTTTGTTGCGTTCCGCAAGGAATGGCTCGATCCGGGTGGCCACC
>NZ_LGHK01000182.1 GCF_001908235.1 Bradyrhizobium sp. NAS96.2 | reverse complement strand
TCAATACTGTCGTCGCTCGCGGCACTCCGTGGCAGCCGATGCACCCCGCAAGCTAACGGTTGCTCAGGATGACGGGGATAGTTTGAGCGAACGCGGCGAAACTCAATTCACCGAATTGCTTACCACCACTTCGATCAGCTTCGCGCCGGGGCGGCTGAACGCGGACTTCATCACGTCCTTCAGCTCCTGCGGGTCGGTAACCTTGATCGCCTCGAGCCCGAGCGAACGCGCAAGCGCGGTGAAATCGACCGGCGGATCGATGAAATCCATGCCGACATAGTTGTCGTCGCCATGGAAGGCGAGCAAGCGCTGCTTGATGATGCGGTAGCCGCCATTGTTCACAATGACGAAGTTGAGCGGCAGCTTGTGGTTGGCTGCGGTCCACAGCGACTGGATCGAATACATCGACGAGCCGTCGCCGGAATAGCACACCACCGGACGCTCCGGATTGGCGAGGCTGACGCCGACCGCGGCCGGCAGGCCCCAGCCGATGCCGCCGGACGCGAGCGCGTGATAGCCGTAGCGGTCGCGATGCGCGCGCAGCGCAATGATCTGGCGCGACGAGGTCAGGCCTTCGTCGACCAGGATCGCGTTGTCAGGCATCGCTTCCACGACCTGCAACGCCAGCCAGTCCGGATCGATCGGCGAGGTCTGGCTCGCCTTCGAGATCTGCTCGACCAGCGCCTTGCGCTTCGCCGCCCAGTTCTTCGGTGCGAGCGCCGCCAGCCCTTGCCTGGCGCGCGTCTCCAGCGCGCCGCCACCGAGCTCCTTCAATGCCGGCACCAGCGCACGCAGCGTTTCCTTGACGTCAGCCTTCACCGCGATCTCGGCGCCATAATTCCTGGCGAGATCGCTGTCGACGAGACCGATCTGCACGATCGAGAGCCCGTCCGGCAACGGGTCGACCTCGCTATAGACCGACATCCGCAAGGGATCGCCGCCGAGCGCGATCAGCAGATCATGCGGCGCCAGCACGTCGCGCGCGACCTTCTGCAGCCGCGCGATCGCGCCCATGAAGCTCGGGCTTTCGGACAGGAAGTGCGCACCATAGGGCGTCGACGATTGCCAGGCCGGGCAGCCCAGCGTCTCGGCGAGATCGGCCGCCTCGCGCAGCGCGTCGCTTTTCACAATCTCGTCGCCGACGACGATGACCGGGCGCTCCGCCTTGAGGATGCGTGCGGCAAGCGCCTTCAGCGAATCCTCCGACGGCCGGACGCGAGTGTCGACCCGGGTGGAGCGGCCGAGCTCGATGCCGGCCTCCGCATTGAGGATGTCGCCGGGCAGCGAGATGAACACCGGTCCGGTGGGCGGCGTGGTCGCGATCTTGGCGGCGCGGCGCACGATGCGCGGCAGGTCTTCGAGCCGCGTCACCTCGACCGCCCATTTCACCAAGGGCGTGGCCATCTGCACCAGCGGGCCGTAAAGCACCGGCTCGGTCAGGCCGTGGCCCTGCTCCTGCTGGCCGGCGGTCAGGATCAGCGGCGTGCCGGTGAAGCTGGCGTTGTAGAGCGAGCCCATCGCATTGCCGAGGCCGGGCGCGACATGGACGTTGCAGGCGACGAGCTTGCCGGAGGCGCGGCTGAAGCCGTCGGCCATCGCGACGACCAGGCTCTCCTGCATCGCCATCACATAGGTGAGATCGGGATGGTCCTTCAACGCATGCATGATCGGCAATTCGGTGGTGCCGGGATTGCCGAACAGATGCGTGATGCCTTCATCCTTCAGCAACGCCAAGAATGCCGAACGGCCGGTGATGCGGTTCTTCATGTTCCCTCCAGGCCTGCCAGCGCGTTGGCCGACGGCAGGCGAGGAGATGACCAAACTTGCGCTTCGGGAGCAATTGAGCGGCCGGTCATGGCCGCATTCCGCAGGCGCGCGCCTGGCATTGACCATGCGAGCACCATGATGATCGCAAGTTCCAGGAAACTCCGTCGGCGGGCACCATCGAATTGCGCCGCCGACATTAACGCTACTTTAGCGAGAGTGCCCTAAAGCGGCGATTGTTTGCATTCATCGGGCAGGCAGAAAAGCACGCAGGGCCCGCAGGCGGCCCGCTTGGATCGCAGGACTCATTCATGGACGCGCTGGCGGCTTGGAACGGCACCAGGCTTGAGAGGGGACCAGGAACGATCAAGCTCGCGAAGCTGGGGATCTACCTCTTCCTGATCGCGTTCTCATCCCTGTACTACCTGGCAAACGGGCCGCTCCTGCTGGGCCACCTCGATTTGGGATGGCACCTCGCCGCCGGCGACCTGATCAGAGAGCGCGGCAATATCCCCTTCCAGGATCCGTGGTCTTTCACCCTCGGCGACAGGCAATGGTATAACCTCTCCTGGCTCTGGGACGTGATCGCCAGCGTGGTGTTTCAATATACGGGGTGTACCGGTCTCACATTGGCAATCGTTGCATGTGGCGCCGTCATCACCGGATATCTCACATCCATCTGCCTGAGCAACGGCGCCTCGACGCTTGCGGTCGGCATTTCCGTTCTGGCCGCATGCCTGCTTTATCCCGCCTTTGCGACCGCCCCGAATTCCTATCTCTCGGTGTCGCCGAACACCCCGACCATGTTGTTCTGCGTCGTCTTCTACGCAGAGTGCCTGAAACGAACCCGATGGTTCTTGCTGCCCATGATGATGGTCCTTTGGGCCAACCTGCATGGCGGCTTCATGCTCGGGCTTTTCCTTATTGGTTTTTTTGGCGCGGTGTCCCTGCTCAGGCGGGACTGGACAGGCGTTAGGATCTACAGTCTCGCAGGCGCAGGATGCCTTGTCGCCATTCTGATCAATCCTCTGGGCTGGCATATCTACAACGGCGTCGCGACCACGCTGGGCCACTTTGCGCAGGCGCACATCACCGAGTGGTGGTCTTACGCTGCGAACTTCACGATGCCGGGAAGCGTTCCCGGTATCATCTATATCGCCATATTCATTGCGTTCGAACTGCGCCACCCCGTGGCTTCGCCCGCTCCTCTGGAGTCGCGGCTGCTGGCCTGGCTGTTCCTGCTGCTGGGATTCTATCAATACAGATACATGTCGTTCTTCTTCATGTTCGCGACCGTGCCGCTGGCCCTGCACCTGGATCGGCTGCTGCCCAAGCGACTGAACGATCTCAAGGTCCAAGGCGCGTTGCTGGTTGCCGGCATCGTCGGAATGTGCGCGCTGCCGCTGACGCTGATATACGTCAAACCGGCGCTCGCGCTTCCGCAGCTGCTGTCAGAGCAGGATGCGCGCTATCTGCAGACACATTTTCCGCATGCACGGCTGCTGAACCACTGGAACGTCGGTGGTCTCTTGATCTTCTACACGCGTGGTGCGGTGCCCGTATTCATCGATGGCCGGTCAGCCACCGCCTACCCTGATGAGCTGCTGCGCGACTATTTCAGCCTGATCAAATGGGAAATCGATGAGGCCGCCTGGGACGCCGTCCTCGACAAGTACAAGATCGATACGGTGCTCTGGGTGAAGGCCCACGAACCTCTGAAGAGGTTCCTCGTGGACAAGAGGGGATGGACCGAGGAATACGCCGGAACGGACGAGGTCATCTACGTGAAGCACTGACGCGGCCGGCGTTTCCGTGCAGCCGTCCTGCCCGGAAGCTGACGAGCGCAGCTCGCATCCTTTGTTTGTGCATGATCTTTCGGAAAACCGCTTCGCACTTTTCCGGATCAGGCATCAGAACATCCCCTCGCGCTCACTGCGCTTCTTCTTTTTCGAACGCTGCCAGACCACGCCGGGATAGCCCTTCAGCGGCACCAGCGGCTCGCCGGTGTAGGCCCACTCCTGCAATTCCTCGATCGCGATGTGATAGAGCGGCTGGCGGCCGGTGCGCCCCGAAAACAGCGCGCGCGGGATGTTCACCATGTGCGGCGACCGCGCGCGTTCGTAGATAACAGGTGTGCCGCAATTGGCGCAGAAGCTGCGCGCGGTCTTGTTCTTCGCATCCTCGTATTGCGACAGCTCGCTCTCGCCTTGCGTGATGCGGAAGCGCTTCTTCCAGCTGCCGACATAGGTCGCGTAGACCGCGCCGTGCGCACGGCGGCTGGCGGCGGTGTGATCGTGCCAGGCCCAGCGCGCCGGCACATCGATCTCGAACCGCACCTTGCCGCACAGGCACTGGCCGGCCGCGGGCTTCGCCAGCGCCACGGGTTTCGGCTTCTTGGTCGGCTCGAACTCGTCGTCCGGAAACATCGGGGTCTCCCGGTTTGCTGGTCGAGCCATCGTAGCCCGGATGCAGCGAAGCGAAATCCGGGGGCGATCGATCCACGAATGCAAAGGGCCCCGGATTACGCTTCGCTTCATCCGGGCTACGAAGATTACGAAGCGCTACGCCTGCGCCAGCTCGTCGTGCACGGGATAGTCCGTGTAGCCCTTCTCCTCGCCGCCGTAGAAGGTGGCGCGGTTGTACTTGGTCAGCGGATAGCCGCGCTGCAGGCGGCGCGGCAAATCCGGGTTGGAGATGAAATAGCGTCCGAATGCGATCGCATCGGCATGACCCTCGGCGAGCGCGCGCTCCGCGCTGTCGCCGACGAAATTGCCGGCCGTGATCAGCACCCCGCTCCACATCGGGCGGTACAGCACCATCGCCGACGGCACGTTCTGCCAGTCGACCTCGGCGCGGCCGGTGCCCGAGGCGCGCGGCTCAATGAAATGCAGATAGGCGAGCCCGAACTTGTCGAGCGCCTTGATGGCGTGGCTGTAGAGCGGCATCGGATCGGCCTCGCCGCTGCCATTGGCAATGCCGTAGGGCGAAAGCCGCACGCCGACGCGGTTGGCACCCCACACTTCGGTCACCGCTTGCGTCACCTCCAGCAGGAAGCGCACGCGGTTCTCGATCGAGCCGCCATATTGATCGGTCCGCACATTGCTGCGCGATTGCAGGAACTGCTCGATCAGATAGCCATTGGCGCCGTGGATCTCGACGCCGTCGAAGCCGGCGGCGAGCGCGTTCTTCGCACCCTCACGATAGGCCTCGACCATCAGCGCGACCTCTTCGGTCTCGAGCGCGCGCGGCGTCTCGTACTCGACCACCCTGCCGTCCGCCGTCATGCATTTGAACTCGGAAGGGATCGCGACCGCCGACGGCGCCACCGGCAGCGCGCCGTCCGGCTGGAACGAGGAATGCGAGACGCGGCCGACGTGCCAGAGTTGCAGGAAGATCAAGCCGCCCTTGGCGTGCACGGCATCGACCACCTCGCGCCAGCCCGCGATCTGGGCCTCGCTGTAGATGCCGGGAACGCCGGGATTGCCGAAGCCGGTGGCGACCACCGGCGAGGCTTCCGCGATCAGCAGGCCGCCCGGCGTGGCGCGCTGAGCGTAATATTCCGCGTTCATCGGCCGCGGCGCCAGACTCGGCCGTGCCGCCCGCATCCGCGTCAGCGGCGCCATCACGACACGGTGCTTCAGCTCATAGGGACCGACCTTGAGCGACGAAAACAGCGACGGAGAAGTCATGCCTACCCCAAATATTCTTTGCGATTTCCCGTTATCTAACGGGTTCATCTTGTTCATAAAAGGAGGTAGTGGCAATCTGTTGCCGAGAGAAGGTCTCCCATGTCGAAATCGAGCGCCTCATCGCTCCCCTCCCTGAGCGTCCGCATCGACCTCGATGCCGAGGACCGGATCGGGCCGGGCAAGATCCTGCTGCTCGAGCAGATCAAGGAATGCGGGTCGATCTCGGCCGCCGGCCGCGCCATGGACATGAGCTACAAGCGCGCCTGGGACCTGGTCGACGAGATCAACCGCATCTGCCGGCAGGCGGCGGTGGAGCGGCAGACCGGCGGCAAGAACGGCGGCGGCGCGGTGCTGACCCCGTTCGGCCTCTCCCTGGTGGCGCGCTACCGCAAGATCGAGCGCGACGCGGCGTCAGCCGTGCGCAAGGAGCTCGAGGCCCTGCGCAGCGACATCGGCAAGCCGAAGAGGGCCGCCGGGCGGTAGTCACAAGAACCGGCGCCGTCGCAGGGACGCGTTACGAAAATATCGAAAACAACCCCATGCAAAGGCGGCGCCGGCTGCGGCCGGCGTTCGACACGGCAACTTGACACGTCAGGCAAATCAGGGATATATTTCTAATATTCCGAAAATAATTGGGGTGACGGGCTTCGCTCCGCGAGCAAGCCGAGAGTTGAGACCTGTACCCCCTCACCCCGATTGCATCTGACGATGCAATCCGACCTCTCCCCGCTGGCGGGGAGAGGTGAAGAGAGGCAGCGAGCTTCCCGGCGCTAGCCCGTTTTGATCCAGACTGCCTTGACGTTGAGATATTCCTCGACGTGCTGCTTGCCGGACTCGCGGCCGTAGCCGCTCATCTTGTAGCCGCCGAACGGCACCGCGGGGTCCATCGCCTGGTAGCAATTGACCCAGACCGAGCCGGCGCGCAGCGCCTTCGCGACCTGGTGCGCCTTGCTGACATTGGTGGTCCACACGCCCGAGCCGAGGCCGAAGGTGGTGGCATTGGCGCGCTTGATCAGCTCGTCCGGATCCTTGAACGAGATCGCCGAGATCACCGGGCCGAAGATCTCCTCCTGCGCGATGCGCATGTTGTCCTGCACATTGGCGAACACGGTCGGCTGCACGAAATAGCCCTTCGACAGCGCGCCCTCGGTGAGGCGGCCGCCGCCGGCCAGCGCCTTGGCGCCCTCCTTCTGTCCGATGTCGAGATAGCCGGAGACGCGGTCCATCTGCTGCTGCGACACCAAGGGCCCGATCTGGGTGTTGGGGTCGAGGCCGTTGCCGACCTGCAGCTTCTTGCCGAACTCGGCGACGCGACCGACGAATTCGTCATAGACCTTCTGCTCGACGAACAGCCGCGTGCCGGCGCTGCAGATCTGGCCGGAATTGGCGAACACCGCCATCGCCGCCCCCGGCACCGCGGCGTCGAGATCGGCGTCGGCGAACACGATGTCCGGCGACTTGCCGCCGAGCTCGAGCGAGACACGCTTGAGGTTGCCGGCCGAGGCGCGAATGATCGACTGTCCCGTAACGTGCGAGCCGGTGAAGGCGACCTTGTCGACATCGGGATGCGACGCCAGCGCCGCCCCCCGCGGTCTCGCCATAGCCCGGCACGACGTTGACGACCCCGGGCGGAATGCCGGCTTCCATGCAGAGCTCACCGATGCGCAGCGAGGTGAGCGGCGATTCCTCGGCCGGCTTCAGCACCACGGTGCAGCCGGTCGCGATCGCCGGGCCGATCTTCCAGATCGAGGCGGTGAGCGGCCCGTTCCAGGGAATAATGGCGCCGACCACGCCGATCGGCTCCTTCAGCGTGTAGGAGAAGATCTCGCCGGGCAGCGAGTTCTCGATGGTCTCGCCGTGGATCGCGGTGGCCTGGCCTGCGTAATAGCGCAGCATGCCGAGCGAGCGGAGCCGGTTGCCGCGGGTTCGGCTGATCGGCGCGCCCATGTCGAGCGTGTCGAGCTGGGACAGTTCCTCGAAATTGGCCTCGACCAGCTCGGCGAGCTTCAGCAGCATGTTCTGCCGCTCGAACGGCTTGACCTTGCTCCACGGTCCTTCGAAGGCGCGGCGCGCCGCCGCGACCGCGCGGTTGATGTCCTCGGCGTCGCCCTCGGCGACGGTCGCGAGCAATTCACCGGTGGCGGGATTGTGGGTTTCGAATTTCTTGCCGGAGGCGGCGTCGATCCATTTGCCGTCGATCAGCATCTTCTTGTAAGAGCCGTCGGCATATGGATGGCGCGTGATCGGAATAGCTTGCGAAACAGCCATGTTTGCACTCCCTGTCAAATTGTCGGCTGAGGTCTTTTGGAAGCGTTATATCGGCGATTCTACAGCGCAGGCGCGAAACCGTAAAGCGGAGCCGGCGTTGTCGAGGGCAGCGCGCATGAAAACCTCCCATGCGCCTGCGTCGTGCGCGCGATATGCTAGGTAAGGGTTCTCTTGTTTGACGCGTTTTCTTCACGCGAACCGGGAACCACTTCGCTTGAAAACGCTATGCTAACCTCAGCCACATATGTGTCCGGAGACGACCGATGCCCCACCCCGTGATATCAGCCAATCATGTTGCCGTGATCACCGGAGGTGCATCCGGCATCGGGCTTGCCGCCGCAGTGCGGTTCGCCGAAGCCGGCATGAAGGTCTGCATCGTCGATCTCGGCGATGACAGGCTGAAGGCGGCCGCGGCAAAACTGTCAGCTGCGGCACCCGGCGGCGCGGCCGACATCATGACCGCTGCGGTCGACGTCAGCCGCGCGGACGAGGTCGCAAATCTCGAAGCCGCGGTCGCGAAGAAATTCGGCGGCACCGACATCCTGATGAACAATGCCGGCATCCAGCCCGGCAGCGCGATGTTCGGGCCCGCGGACAATTGGCAGCGCATCCTTGGCGTCAATCTGTGGGGCGTGATCAACGGCACTCAGGCGTTTACGCCCAACATGATCAAGCGCGGGCGGCCGGGGCTGATCATCAACACCGGCTCCAAGCAGGGCATCACGACGCCGCCGGGCGATCCCGCCTACAACGTATCCAAGGCCGGCGTGAAGGCGTTCACCGAGGCGCTGCAGCACGAGCTGCGCAACACCAACGGCTGCAAGCTCACGGCGCATCTGCTGATCCCGGGTTTCGTCTTCACCGGGCTGACCGCGCGCGGCCGCACCGAGAAGCCGGCCGGCGCCTGGACGGCAGAACAGACCATCGACTTCATGATCGAGCACCTCGAAGCCGGCGATTTCTACATCCTCTGCCCCGACAACGACGTGCCGCGCGCGCTCGACGAACGCCGCATCCTGTGGGCCGCCGGCGACATCGTCGAGAACCGCCCGCCGCTGTCGCGCTGGCACAAGGATTACGGCGATGCGTTCGCGGCGTTCGTGAAGGGGAAGTGAGCGCCACCCGTCATTGCGAGGAGCGAAGCGACGAAGCAATCCATAGGACCGCATACGCGGAGGGATGGATTGCTTCGCTTCGCTCGCAATGACGTGGAGGCGTTGTCGGGCGCGGCATAGAATCGTAGGATGGGTAGAGCGCAGCGATACCCATCATCTCGCCGCACGGGTACGGGTGCAATTGATGGGTATCGCTTCGCTCCACCCACCCTAAGCACTATCACCGTCATCCCCGCGCAAAGGCTTCGCCTTTGTCGCTGGAGGAGCGCGTAGCGCGTCTCGAAGGATGTACGGCCCAGCTGGTGGCCGTCGATCCTTCGAGGGCCGCTGAAGAAGCGGCCACCTCAGGATGACGGGTTTAAGATCGCAGGAGGTTAGCCAACCCACCCTACGCGACAGGCGTGCCTACAGCGTTTCCTGCTTATGGTCGCAGTTCTTGCAGGTGAACTTGACGCGGGTCTGGCCCTTTTCCGCCTGCACCCGGTTCGGCGCGCCGCACTTGCCGCAGACCGCCTCGATCCGGGTCGTCCCCTGCTTGATGACCAGGTTCCGTTTTTCCATGGTCTCGCGGATCAGGCGTTCCGCTTCCTCGCGCAACGATTGCTTCGACATCATCCCACCGGTCATTGGTTTGCGGGCCGCCTCTTAGCACGGCCGCGTGAAGCTTTGACAGGGGGTACCGATCAGACGATCAAGCGATCCACCGGCATCCGGTAATGCCGCGGTTTCAGCGGTTTGGCCGGCCGGCCGACGCGGAACACGTTGACGAGGCGGAGGTCTGTGCCGACCTTGCCGAGCTTTCGCAGCCGCTCATTGAAGTCAGGGTGATCAGCCAGCGCCGAGATCGGGCATGCCGCCAGCCCGGCGCGATCGATCTCCAGCCAGCTGCGGTAGAAATGCCGCCCCGTCGTGAGTGGATCCTCACCGACCGGGCGGCAGAACAGGACGATCGCCGAGGCCGAGGCGGTCTTGGCGCGGTCGGCGAGCAGCGCTGCGGCGAGGCCGAGACGATCGAGCGGCCTGAACAGGCTGCCGAGCACGAAGCGGGCGGCGGTGGCCTCGACCGCGCTCATGGCGAGCGCGTCGCGATTGAGGCCATCAAGCAGATAGTGCGGATGGCTGGGCGACAGCCGCATCCAGTCGAGCAGCTCGGCCCGATAGTCGTCGCCGTGCACAAAGGAGAATTCGGCCTGGTCGGCCCAGCCGGCGATATCGGCAATCGTCCGGCGATGACTGATGCAGATCAAATCGTCACGCGCGACGGCAAGCTGCACCAGCGGCGCGGTGTCGTCCGGCGACGCCGCGAATCTGCCGCGCCACGACATGCGGCGCGCCACATGGCTGGCCAATGAATCGGGCGCGACGCCTTGCCTGATCGCAAAGCTGCAAAGCGCGGCAAGTTGCGGCGACAGCGGCTGCTCGATCGTGGTCATGGCCGTGATCGCAAGGCCGCGGCGGTTGAGCGCGAGGCTCATGCCTTCCAGCGCGGCGCCGTGCGAGACGAGAACATCATGCCCCGCGGGGTCGGCGACCGGCGCGCGCACGCTGATATCGTCGACCAACGCCAGCCGCCCGTCGCCGAGCAGCCGCCAGCGGGTCGGCTGGATGTTGTGGACGCTCGGCGCCAGCCGCGCCTCCGCGACCAGCTCGCGCAGCAGATCCGGCGTCAGCTCGCTCATGCCGCGGCCAGCCGCTTGGTGAACAGATGCAGCCGGTGCAGCGGCGTGGCGCCGGCCTTCTCGACCTGGCGCAGCGACGGAGCATTGATGTCCGCGATCCAGGTGCCGCCGAGCGTGCGATAGCCGGCCTGCTGCAACGCCAGCGCGGTGCGGTAGAGCATCGCGCCGTTGAGGCCGCGGTTGTGCAGGTCGCGGCAGACCGACTGATAGATCAGCACGGCGCGCGTGTTCAGCATGCGATGCTGCACGAATCTGAACGGTGCGGTCAGCCCGATCCGGCCGCCGATCGCCTTGATCAATGGATTGAGGTCCGGGATCGCGATGATCGCGCCGGCGGGCCGGCCGCGGTGATAGACCACGGTCGAAATCCGCTTGTCGATGATCCACATCATGTCGCCGGCCTGAAACAGGTATTCAGCCGCGGTCGGCGGCACGAACATCGGATTGTCGGCAAAGCCGTCATTGAGGATGAGGCGCGCATCCTCCAGCCGCACCTTGAAGGCGGAGCGCTTGATCGGCTGCCAGACAAAGTCCTTGTCCGCGAGCACCGCGCGCTGCTTGTCGCCGAGCAGCTGCTCCGGCTTGCCATCGTCGAGCGCGATCTCGAACGTCGTCATCGGGAACGTCGCAGTATAACCGGAGCGTTCGAGATGCTGCGCGATATGCGGCGGCGACCACATCATGTCGGTGAACGGCGCATGGTCGAACCCGTCGGTCATCACGCCGATCTGCTGCATCGCGGTGAGATTGAAGTTGCCGGCGATCCGGCTCATGCCGCGCGCCGACAGCCATTGCTCGGCGGCGCGCAGCAGCGCATCGGCCACTTCGACATCGTCGACACAGTCGAAGAAGCCGAACGCGCCGTGACGGGTGCCGTGCTTGCGGTTGGAGGCATCGTGGATCGAGGCGGCGATACGGCCGACCGGCCGTCCGTCGCGATGCGCCGAGAACAGCGCATAGCGGCCATGGCCTTCAGTGACGAACGGGTTCTTCGCGGCATCGAACATCCGGTCGAAATCGCTCCACAGCGGCGGCACGTAGAGGCTGTCGGGCCCATAGGCATTGAGGGCGGCGTCGAATGCTGCCCTGCGATCGCCCTCCCGGATCTCCAGCGTCATTTGGCCTCCGGGGTCAATGCCAATAGCCGCCGCACCAGCGCCAGCGCGGTCTCGGTGGCGGGATCGGCCGCGGTCACGGGAACGGCGAGCACGATCAGGTCGAGCGGATCATGGCCGAGCACGATGACGTGGGAGGCGCTGTTGGCTGAGATCAGCGACACCATGCGCTCGGCGGCCGGGTCGGTCGTCGGCAGCCCCCACGGCGCTTCGGACCGGCGGAGCACACGCCGCGTCGACAGGAAGTCGCGGAGCAACGGCGGATCGTAAGGCCCAAGCTCGTCCTCGCGGAAGCGCCGCGCGCTTTCGAAGATCGGATGCCGCGCCAGCTCGGCAATCAGCTGCTCCCTGGTCTGCGCCGGCGACGCCGCGACCGAGTTGAGCACGCCCGGCTCCTGGGATTCGAACAGCGCGCGCAGCGCGTCCGTCATCAAGCCGATGGTCAGGACGCCGGCGATCGCGACCGCGACGAAGCGGACCATCTGGGCGGCGTCGACGTCGGGCGCCATGAAAGCGGCGGCGAGGCCGAGCAGGCCCGAAGAGATCAGCCGCAGCGCCATCATCGCAAGGCCATGCCGGCGGGTCTCGGCGCCGCCGCCGGCGATCAGCATCACGGTCACCGTGAGCAGCGCGCCCAGCGCACCGAGCCGCACCGGGATGTCGGGAAACAGCGTGCGGAAATCGGTGAGGATGAACGGGATCACCACCAGCGCGCCGACCGCCATGCGGCCGATGCTGCGGTTTTCCGAGGCCATCAGCGCGGCGCGGTCGCGCGTCGCCAACAGCAGCGTGCAGGTGGCGAAGCCCAGCAGCTGGAACAGCGCCAGCGCAATCGCATAGGGCATCACAAAGCGCTGCAGCCCGAAGGTGCCGCCGAGACCGAGCAGGATGCCGCCACCGAGCGCTGCGATCTTCACCGTGCGCGGCGCATGCCGCCGCAGGATGCCCTCGGTGACGATCAGCGCGCCGAGCGGGATCAGCGCGGCCGGGATCACCGAGAGACGATCGAGCACAAAGCTTCCGCCCCACCAGGCGAGGCCACGGTCGAGGAACAGGAGTGCGATCACGCCGAGTGCAAGCAGCAGGCGGCGGGTCAGCGGGCTCCTGGGATCGCGCCGGTAGAACGTCATCATCGCCACCGCGACGCCGATGGCGCCGCAGAGATTGACGATGGAATCGGCGATCACCCCCGAGGTCATGCGACGCCCGTCAATTGATCGATCGCCCGCCGCACCAGCGGGCGCATCAGGGCGGCGATCAGCGGATTGCGCGGCTTTTCGATCGCCGGCCGGTGCGGGTTGAGGAACCAGCCGCGGCAATCGGTGCCGGAGGTGCGGCCGAGGATCAGGGCCACCGCCTCATAGGCCATCAGCATGCCGGTCGAGATCACCATCGGCGCGAACGACATCCGGCTGCGGCGGCCGGCCGCGACTTCACCGGCGATCGCGAGATCGACGTAGTTGCGCGACGAGGAGTGCAGCATCACGTGCTCGATCTCGGCACGCATCGCAGCGCGGCGGTCGTCCTCGGTAATCGCCTTCCAGTCCTTGCCGAGGGTGGGAAAGCCGAGGCGCTGCTCGGGCCGCGGATCGTGCGGGCGCACCACGATCACCGACGGCAGCGGCGACATGTAGGCGTCGATCACGGTCGACTTGGCGCGTTTGGCGGTCCGGTACAGATGCACACCGGCGGCGATGTCGTCCATGCCGTTGACGATGACAGGGCAGCGCCCGGCGATCCCGGCGAGCTCGCTGGTCCAGTTCTCGCCGAGCACCTCGATCTCGATGGTCGGGTTGATCCGCTTCGCAGCTTCGGCGGCGACTTCCGCCTTTTCGCGGCCGACCTCGTCGGCAAAGGCGAACACCTGGCGGTTGAGGTTGGAGACCTCGAAGCGATCGATGTCGGCGATCACGAATTTGCCGACGCCGGCGCGCGCCAGCGCCATGAAGGCCGCGCCGCCCATGCCGCCGACGCCGCAGACGAACACCCGCGCCTGGCGCAGCAGCTGCTGCTCGTGCTCGTCGATGAAGCCGATGTTGCGGCCGGTGAAGGAGTAATAGTCGAAGTTCATCGCACGGTCCCGCTGTCCTGCCTGCGCGGCCGCAAGGTGCCGAAGGCGCGGCTGTCGTCCATCCAGTACACCACCGGCAGTACCAGCCGCTGCAGCGCCAGCATCGCGGATGCTGCGAGCAATGCCGGCAGCGAGCCCGATGGCACCTCGCTCATGACATAACGGCGCGCACCGGCGAGATCGACGCGGCCGAGCTGCAGCACATCGTCGCCGCGGCCGTAGTCCAGCTCCCGTTCGCAAAATTCGTTGTAGACGGCATTGCGATGCTTCGGTGCGATCTCAAAAGTCTTCTTCAGCGCGTCCGAGCCGCCGGTATAGGCGTTGGTGATGACCGAACGCGCCTCGTCGAAGCCGGCCTCCTCGCCGACGCCGAACACCGCGCGATGCCTGGCCATGATGCCGCGCGCGAGCTGCAGATGCGCGAAGCTTTGCCGCGCGCCCGGCAGCGGCGACGGGAACACGTCCGAGAAGGTGTCGCTGACCATGCCGACCACCGCCGGCACCTGGGTGACGTTGGAGATCCATTTCGGCCGCAAGCCGTCGCGGGCGAACAGCACCAGCGCGGTCAGGCCGTAAAGCACCCAGGACAGCCCCTGCCCGCGCACATCGGGATCGACCATCACGAGGCCGAGATGGGTCACTTCAGTCGGCTCGCCGTCGAGCGGCACGTCCATCACCGACAGCGCGTTGAAGGCGATCGGCCGCCCCGTGTCTTCTTCCGAGATCAGCGTGATGACGGCGCGTGACAGCCGCTCCGGCTCGCCGGAGAAAATGCCGTAGGTCAGGCTCTCCTCGGGCAGCGTCTTGGCGGCGACGATGCGCAGCTGCCCGACCAGCGCATCGAGCTCGTCCTTCGGCAACGACAGCCCCGGCGATTCGACGATGCGGGTGCGCTGGCCGGCCTGGGTGCGCAAGGTAAGATCGATGGTCGGCTGCGACAGCGCCTTCAGCCAGAAGCCGGCATGGCTGCGCAGGCCGTCAAAGGCCGCGCGCGCCTTCGCAAGTCCTTTGGCAAAACCCCTGCCGCCGCGCGAAGCCGGGGTCGGATCATCCGTGGACGCCATTTCTCTGTCCCTCGGGCGCGATCTCTGCACTCGCCCCTGTTAAGGAGCGATGAGCGCAACCTGGCGCTGTTTGCCGCAGGGTAAACAAGGGCTTCAGGAAGCCACGCAAGTTTGCCGTGTCGGTTGTAAGTCTATCTCCGTCATCGCGAGGCAGCGAAGACTCTCTCCCCGGGTCGTCCCGGCGCAGGCCGGGACCCATACGCCGCGGCGGGTGTAGTGGACGGGACTCGACGTTCGAGCGGTGCGCAGCAATCAGCATGCGTGGTTGGGTCCCGGCCTGCGCCGGGACGACACCGGGGTTGTGGTACGCGCAAGGCCGTTGTGGTGGCGGGGTGACGTCCTCTCGCCTTCACGGCCAAGACGGCGGGTGAAGAAACACCCGCCGCTTCGTCCCTGGCTCAGCCTCACGCCGCCTTGGAGACCTCCATCAGCAGGCGCTCGGCCTTGGCGTCCTCGATGCGGTTGACGAGCCTGCTGCTCT
This sequence comes from Bradyrhizobium sp. NAS96.2, assembly GCF_001908235.1. Taxonomy (GTDB): domain Bacteria; phylum Pseudomonadota; class Alphaproteobacteria; order Rhizobiales; family Xanthobacteraceae; genus Bradyrhizobium. The sequence continues at coordinate 542 of NZ_LGHK01000182.1, read as the reverse complement.
CGTGGTTGTCGCGGACGGTCTTGGTGAGCGTGATGCAGGTCTGGATCAGCATCACGATGCCCATCGTCAGATAGCCCTGCATCCAGGGGCTGATCGGCAGGAAGAACACGCCGATGGCGACGAGGAAGGCGGAAGCCGCGAAGGACGCGTAGGTGAAGGTGACCCAGGCGCCGCTGTGGGGTTGGATGGTCTGGTTCATGGTCGTCTCCTTGATGTTGCGAGGTTGGAAGTTGGCTTGGTTTCAGGCTTGAGGTTTCAGGCTGCGGGCGGGCGCTTGGCTTTCAGGCGCGCCAGCACGTCGTCGGCAGTCGATTTCATGCGCGGACCAAAACCCTGCTCCGCGAGCTTCTCGGCGATGACGACCGGTCCCGAGGCGGTATCGATCTCGAACAGCGCGTCATCGGCCGCCTGGATCTCCATCTGCCGCTCGCGCAGCCGCTTCAGCGTCGCTTCCGCTTCCGGCAGCGTCGACTCGTAGGGCCGCGCCGCCTCGATGCCGCTCCGGCGCAGCGAACGCACCGCCTCCGAGGCACGGGCGAGGC
>NZ_LGHK01000181.1 GCF_001908235.1 Bradyrhizobium sp. NAS96.2 | reverse complement strand
GCAGATGTCGCGGATGAAATCGAGATCGTGCTCGACGATGACGAGTGAGCAATGCTGCTTGATCGGCTGCAACAATTCGCCGGTGACGCGGCGCTCCTCGAGGCTCATGCCGCCCGTCGGCTCGTTGAGTAGCAACAGACGCGGTCGGCCTGCGAGCGCCATCGCGATCTCGAGCCATTGTTGCTGGCCATGCGACAGCGCCGCTGCGGGATCATGCGCGCGATCGGCAAGCCGGAACTGGGTCAGCATCGTCATCACCTGATCATGCAGTTTCCTGCGGGTGCGCGAGAGCACGAGATCGAACAGCGAGCAATGCGCCTGCAGCGCCAGCAGGATGTTGTCGTACAGCGTCAGCGTCGGCAGCACCGAGGTGATCTGGAATTTCAGGCTCATGCCGGCGCGGGCGCGCTCGGTCGGCGTGAATGCCGTGATGTCAGTGTTGATGAAGTTGACCTTGCCCGTGGTCGGCACCTCGGCGCCGGCGACGCATTTCATCAGCGTGCTCTTGCCCGAGCCGTTCGGCCCGATCAGGCCGTGGAACTCGTTCTCGCCGACGGTCAGCGCCGCACCGTCAAGCGCGGTGAGCTTGCCGAACACCTTGCTGATCCCTGACGCCTCAAGGAGCGGCATTGCCGGACTCCTTACTGGGCGCTTTGCCGAAACTGCCGACCCGTTCGCGCTCGCCGAGCACGAAGGAGATCAGCCCGAGCGGGCGGAACATGATGACGAGCAGCAGCAGCACGCCGAGGATGATCGGCCAGACGTCGCGGTAATTGTCCGACAGCCAGAACGAGACACCCTCGATGATCACGGTGCCGATCACGGCGCCGATCAGCGTGCCGGAGCCGCCGAACAACACATAGAGCACGACCTGGGTCGAGAACACGACACCCAGCATGTTGGGCCAGACGAAGCCTTCGTGGAAGGCATAGAGGCTGCCGGCGAGGCCGGCGATGGTGCCGCCGACCGCGAAGATGATCGCCTTCAGATGCTGCGCCTTGTAGCCGAAGAAGGCGATGCGCTGCTCATTCTCGCGCAGACCGGCAAGCGCGAGGCCAAATTGCGAGCGGACCAGGAAGCGGCAGAGCAGATAGACCACGACGAGGATGCCGAGCACCATGTAGTAGTAGACCGGCCCCTCCTCGAACTCGTAACTGCCGAGGGTGAGCGGCGGGATCGACGGGATGCCGTTCTGGCCGCCGAGATAGTACCAGCCGCGCGCCAGCCGATCCGCGGCATAGGAGCCGGTCAGCGTGCCGAGCGAGACGAAGATCACGCTCGAGGGATAGCGCCCGAGCAGCAGGAAGCCGCCGAGCAGCAGCGCCGCAGTGAGGCCGATCAGCGTGCCGGCGGGCAGGATCAGCAGGATCGAGGTGACGTTGAGATCGCGCGCCATCAGCGCGACGCCGTAACCGGCGGCGCCGAAGAACAGCGCCTGGCCGAAGCTCATGATGCCGGCATAGCCCCACACCAGATCGAACGACAGTGCGAACAGCGCGAGGATCACCACGCGGGTGGCGAACACCGTCAGATAATCCTGCAGCACCCATGGCAGGACCAGTGCGATCAGCAGCACCAGCCCTTCCACGATCGGCAGGACCTTCCATCCTGCCGACGCCTGTCCCGCCGGCGCGCGTGCGGCCGGTGCACTTTCACCCGTCACGACATCTGGTTCCTCACCGACGCGTGCGACGGCCTCGCTTGCTCCACCCATGGATCGCTCAGCACTCCTTGGGATCAACGAGACCGTCGCTGCGCGCCACGATCTCATAGTTCCCGCCTTTGGCAACAGCGGTGTACATCTTCATCTTGCAGTGACGCTTGCCCGGCACCATTTCGGCCGGTCCGCCGGGCCCTTCGGCGATCTTGGCGTGATCGAGCGCGGCCGCGACCGACTCGCGGTCGACCTTGCCGGCTTCCTTGACCGCGGCTTCCCACAGCTTGAGGCCGCGATAGGTTCCGGTGGCGGCGCTGCCGGCCGCGAACAGGAAGTTGCCGGGAAAATCCTTCTCGTAAGCCGCCTGCAGCTTGGCGTCGAACGGATCTTCCTTGGTCAGCACCTTGAAATAGTCGAGGCAGCTCGCCAGCCCCTCGATCTCGTTGGCCTGATTGATGTTGAGCGTGTTCTCGTCATAGTAAACGCAGGCGAGCCGGCCGCCGTTCTTGAGGAAGCCCGCTTCATAGAGCTGCTTGAAGAACGGACCGACGCCCGGCGGGATCACGGTGTTGAAGACGACGTCGACCTTGTTGGAGATGACGCGGTTCACCGTGGCCGAGAAGTCGACCTGGTCGAGCGGGTAATACTCCTCGAACACGACCTCGCCGCCGTTGTCTTCGATCACCTTGCGGGCGTAGACGTTGAGCGTGTGCGGCCAGACATAGTTGGCGCTCGGCAGCGCGAACTTCTTGCCGCCGTTCTTGATCAGCCAGGGAATGAAGGTGTCGCATTGCTGCGCCGGCGTCGGCCCGGTGCAGAACAGATAGGGCGTGCACTCCTTGCCCTCGTAGAGTTGCGGATAGATGTAGAGCGTCTTGCCGCGCGCCACGATCGGGTCCTTGATCGCGTTGCGCATCGACGAGGTGATGCCGCCCAGCACGATGTCGACCTTGTCGCGCTGGATCAGCTTGCGGACATTGCCGACCGCGACCGATTCGTTCGAGGCGGTGTCCTCGATGTAGAGCTCGAGCGGCCGGCCGAGCAGGCCGCCGCCGGCATTGATCTCCTTGATCACCATCTTGGCGACGTTGGCGTCGGCGTTGCCGGCATAGGCGATCGGGCCGGTCAGGTCGGTCGCAATGCCGACCTTGATCGGGCCCTCGGCGGCGTTGGCCCAATCCGGCCTGATCACCCAGCTGCCGACCCCGGTCGCGAGTGCGCCGGTCGCGAAGGCAAAATTGCTCATGAAGCGGCGGCGCGTCAGGTTCATGCGTTCAATCGACATGGTGATTAGACCCCTTTCCCAGCAATGAGGCCTTGCGGCCGGAATTTGATGAAGGCGATGGCGAGCACGAAGACGAGCACGTCGGCGACGACGGGCGACATGACCCATGGCAGCGCGGCGCTGAGCGTGCCGATCACGCCTGCGCCGGCGACCGGACCGATGAACGAGCCGACCCCGCCGACCATCACGGCAACGAAGCCTTGGATCAGGAACCGAATGCCGAGATCGGCGAACAGGCTGAACACCGGCACGATCAACGCGCCGGCGAGCCCGGCCAGCGCCGCGCCGAACGCAAAGGTCGCGCCGTAGATCAACGGCGTCGAGATGCCCGACGCCCGCGCCAGCGCAGGATTCTCCAGCGTGGCGCGAACCCGAAGCCCGAAGCTGGTGCGCGCCAGCAGCAGATAGCAGGCGCCCATCACCAGCAGCGTGATCACGATGATGGTGAAGCGCCAGGCCGAGATGTGGACCGAGCCGAGGTCGATCGAACCGCCGATCGGCTCCGGCACCGTGAGATAGAAGCCGCCGATCAGGCCGCGGACGCTTTCGCGGATGATGAGGCCGAGTGCATAGGTGCCGAGCATCGCCACGATCGGTGCGGCGTAGAAGCGCCGGATGATCAGCGCCTCCAGCACGAAGCCGAGCGCGCCGACCACGAAGGGCGCCGCGATCATGCCGGCCCAGACCGGCGCGCCATGAGCATAGGCCAGGTAGGTCACATAGGCCCCGAGCAGGACGAACTCGCCCTGCGCGAAGTTGAAGATGCCCATCATGCTGGCGATGATGCCGAGCCCGAGCACGACCAGCACGATGATGGCGCCGAAGCTCACGATCTCGAACACCGCGGCGAAGGTGCTAGCCATGGTGTTCGATCCCTCCGGTCTGCGACAAGCGGCGCCTCACATCTTCTTCCAGTCGCCGGCCTGCTCGAACGCGTGCGCGGCGCGGTAGATGGTGGATTCCTCGAACATCCGGCCGACCAGCATCACGCCGACCGGCAATCCGTCGACCATGCCGCAGGGCAGCGACATTGCGGGGTGGTGGGTGATGTCGAACGGCGCGGTGTTGGAGATCATCTCCAGCGCGCGCGCGACATATTCCTCGCGGCTGGCATTGGCCTCGGGCAGTTTCGTCGCCTTCATCGGCGTGGTCGGCATCAGCAGCAGATCGTAGTCCTTGAAGGCCTTGTCGTAGGCCGCGGCGAGCCTTCGGGAGATGTTGAGCGCCTTGCCGTAGAAGCGCGGACCGAAGGTGTTGTTGATGTAGGTGCCGAGCATCATGAACAGCTTGGTGGTCTCGGACAGCGAATCCGCCTGGCGGCGCCAGCCGCGATGGAAATCCATCAGCGAGGTGGAATAGAGGTCGCCGCGGCTGAGGCCATAGCCGTCGCCGAACATCATGGTCTGGGTCAGACCCTCGGTGCCGATCGGCGTCCAGATCGCACCGCCCGCCATGTGCATCGGGATCGAGACATTCTCGACCGACGCGCCGAGATCCTTGAGGCGCTTGGCCGCCTCGCGCACGCTCTCATTCACCGCGGCTTCGGCGGTCGGCTGCTCAAAACCTTCCTTGAGGATGCCGATCTTCATGCCCTTGACGCCCTTGCCCAGCGCCTTGGTGTAGTCCTCGACCTTCGGCGCCTTGATGCGCGGATCGTAGCCGTCGTCGCCGGCCAGCACCTCGAGCAGCAGCGCGTTGTCTTCCACGGTCGCGGTCATCGGGCCGGTGTGGTCGACATAGATCTCGATCGGCATGATGCCGGTGTAGGGCACGAGGCCCCAGGTCGGCTTCATGCCGTAGGTGCCGCAGAATGAGGACGGCATGCGGATCGAGCCGCCCTGGTCGCCGCCGATCGCCATGTCGACCTCACCGAGCGCAACGACGACGCCGGAGCCCGACGACGAGCCGCCCGCCGAATAGCCCATCTTGTGCGGATTGTGCACCGGCCCGTAGGAGCCGGTGTGGCTGCCGCCGGACAGGCAGAAATGTTCGCAGTGGGTCTTGCCGGCGATCTCGGCGCCGGCATCGAGCATGCGCGTGACGATGGTGGCGTCGAAGTCGGGGATATAGCCTTCCAGCGTCGACGAGCCGTTGGTCATCGGCACGCCGGCCAGCATGATGTTGTCCTTCAGCGCCACCGTCTTGCCCTTGAGCTTGCCGGAGGCCGCGCCCTTCACGGTCGACTTGCGATACCAGGCGTTGTGCTTGTTGTCTTCTGGCGCCGGACGATAGCCGGGCGTGCGCGGATATTTCACCTCGGGCAGCTCGTCCGGCATCTGGGCGACAAGGTTGTAGGCCTCGATCGAACCCTGCATCAGGCCGCGGAACGAGGCCACGTCCTCATCGGTGAGTGACAAGCCGCACTGCTCGGCGACGGCGCGAAGTTGTGTTGGCGTGGGAAGGACGACGGTCACGGCGCTCTCCTGAAGTTTTTGATCTTGGATCTGATCCCTCGGCGCAGGGCAGCGAGCTGCGCGTTGACGCCGCGCGAACCGCTCACCCCGCCGCTGTATTGAAAACGGAAATATTTTCCTTTTCAAGTATTATTTCACGAGCTCCCTGTCCCGCTTTGCGGGGGAGGGTCAGGGTGGGTGTCTCAACGAGTGGCATGGTGGAGAGAGTCCCACCTGCATTGCATCTTCGATGCAATGCGACCTCCCCCGCAAGCGGGAGAGGTGAAGAAAGAATCAGATCGCCTTGATCACCCTGAAGTCGAGACCGTCGGCTTCCGCAAGATACATCGGCATCCTGGCGTGGCCGCTGCGCACCGTGACCGGACCGCGCGGACCGCGATAGACGAGGTTGTCGGCTGCCGCGAGCAATGGCCGCAGGTCCAGCGTGCCGGCACGCCTGGCGGCAGCCTCGAGCAGGCAGAAGCCTTCATAGGCGGACTCGCCGCATGACCCGACCGGCGGCGCGAACGCCCCGAACATCGCGCGATAGCGGTCCCTGAATTCGTCGCCGGCCTGCGAGCCGACCGAGGGGAAATAGCCGGAGGCGCAGAACAGGTTCTCGGTCTTGTCGGCGCCGATGCCGAGCAGTGCGGTTTCGTCGAAACAGCCGGCAAAGCGCAGTGTGGTGGCGGCGAGCCCGGCATCGGCGAACGCGCGGTTGAAGGTCACGCTGTCGGTGCCGATCAGCGAGATCAGCACGACATCGGGTTTCGCCGCGCGGATCCGCTCCAGCGCCGCCTCGTGATCGTCCTCGCCGACCGGCACGAACTCCTCGCCGACCACGAGGCCCCCGGTCTCCTTGATGTAGCGTTTCACCGCGCGATGCGACTGCCATGGCCAGACATAGTCGCTGCCGATCAGGTACCAGCGCGAGGCGCGCTTGGCTTCGGACAGCCAGTGGATCGACGGCCGGTTCTGCCAGCGCGGCGTCTCCCCGATCGCAATCACGCCCGGCGTCCGCTCGCCGCCCTCATAGACCGGCGTGTAGATGTAGGGGATCCTGCTGCGGGTGATGAGGCCACGCAGCGCGACACGCACCCTGCTGGTGTGCATGCCCATGATGAGATCGACCTCGTCGGACGCAATCGCCTGCTCGGCGCGGTCGATCACCTCATCGATCGGCCCGCCGGCGTCGTAGACCTGGAACTCGATCTCGCGGCCGAGGATGCCGCCGCGCCGGTTGATGTCGCTAACCGCGAGCTGCGCGGTCGAAGTCGCGGCAGGCCCCCACATCCCGGGCGAACCGGAGCAACAGACGAAGCCGGCGATCCGCAGCCGGTTGCGCGCACCGCGCGGACCGAATCCGCCACGATCCATCGGCGCAAGCGCGCGGTCCGACGCCGCCGACGCCAGGTTCCTGAACAGCAGGGATGGCGGGAACGGGAGGTCTCTTGCCGTGACGTTGAGCGTCGAATGCATACCTGCTCCTGTCTGGCACCGGCGCGCCGCCCCACGGCATCGCCCTCGCGGACGACGGTGCCAAGCTAGATCGTCTTGATCACATTGAAGTCGAGACCGTCGGCTTCGGCAAGATAGATCGGCATTTCGGCGCGGCCGTCACGAATGGTGACCGTGCCGCGCGCGCCGCTGTAGACGAGGTTGCGCGCCGCTGATGACAGCGGCCCTGTCGACAGCGAGCGAGCCCGGTTGGCCGCCGCTTCGAGGAAGCGCATCCCCTCATAGTTCGACTGCCCGACCGAGCCGATCGGCGGCGCGTGCGCCCCGAACATCGCGCGGTAGCTGGTCTGGAACTCGTCATTGGCGCGCGAGCCGACGCAGCCGAAATAGCCGGAGGCGCAGAACAGGTTCTCGGTCGCGTCCGGACCGATGCCGAGCAGTACGGTCTCGTCCATTGCGCCGGCATAGCGCAGCGTGGTGGCGGCGAGCCCTGCCTCGGCGAAGGCGCGGTTGAAGGTGATGCTGTCGGTCCCGATCAGGGTGATCAGCACGACATCGGGCCTTGCTGCGCGGATCCGCGCCAGATGCGGCTCGTGATCGTCCTCGCCGAGCGGGACGAACTCCTCGCCGACCACCTGGCCGCCGGCCTCCTTGATGTAGCGCTTCACCGCGCGATGCGATTGCCAGGGCCAGACATAGTCGCTGCCGATCAGGTACCAGCGCTGCGCCTTCTTGACCTCGGTGAGCCAGTGGATCGCCGGGCGGCTCTCGGCCCGCGGCGTCTCGCCGATCGCCATCACGCCGGGCGTCCGCTCGCCGCCCTCATAGACCGGCGTGTAGACATAGGGGATGCGGCCGCTCGTGACCTTGCGCAGCGCGAGCCGGACCGCGCTGATGTGCGAGCCCATGATCACGTCGATCTCGTCGTAGGTGATCGCCCGCTCGGCGCGGCGCACCACCTCCTCGATCGGCCCGCCGGCGTCGTACATCGACAGTTCGACCTCGCGGCCGCGGATGCCGCCGCGCCGGTTGATCTCGGCGACCGCCAGCATGACGCTGTTGGCGGAGATCGGCCCCCAGATCCCGGGCGCGCCGGAGAAGGTGATGAAATTGCCGATCCGAAGCTTGCCGTCGGTGCCGCCACGGCGCGAGGAGCCCGGCTTGACGGTCAAAGCGAGATCGGCCGCACAGGACGACGGACTTCGAAACAGGTGCGGCGGCGCGACGGGCAAGCCGCCATACGCCTGGTAAGAGACCGTCGAGAGCACGCCAACTCCTGTCTGGGAAGCAATACGCAACGCAGCCAGCGGGCGGTCGCGGCATCCGCCCTTTGGTTGGGGGAATATCCTAGGGGAAAATATTGAATATTCAACAATTGAAGTGCATATAGAAATGGCATGCATTGCCGGACATTCATTCACCGGGTCAGGAACCAGGTCTCACGCCGTGGCTAAACCGCCGAAAGAAAACTCCCCGATCACCGAACACCTCACCTACCTGCTCGCGCAAGCCAACCGGGAGATCAACCGGCAGTTGGAGACGCGGCTGGCCAAGGAAGGCGTGCCGGTCGAGCAGTGGCGCATCCTGAAGGTTCTGTCCGACGGCAACGGCCATTCGATGGGCGAGCTCGCCGATGCTGTGCTGCTCAACCATCCAACGCTGACCAAGATGATCGACCGCATGGTGTCGGACGCGCTGGTCTACCGCGTCCAGGACCCCAAGGATCGCCGCAAGGTGCTGATGTTCGTCTCCGACCGCGGCAAGGCGCTGTGCCGCCGGCTCAATTCGCTGGCGGTGAGCCAGGAGGAGCACATCGTCGAGAGCTATGGCGACAAGTCGACCACCGAGCTCAAGCGCCTCTTGGAAAGCCTGATCGGCAGCGCCAATTGAGGCCGGGCCGGCGGGGCGCCGCCACGATCGAAAATCATCGAAAAAAAGACCGGCAGGGAAATGTCGGGATATGGCGGACCAGTGCGTCCTTTGGGCGCGCCCGTGGCGCAGCCTTCGCGCCTGGGCGCTTTAGGTCCACCTGATCGACAAACTAGCGAGGACATCCCGTCATGCCTTCGATCACACCGTTCCTCTGGCTCGACAACAACGTCCGCGACGCGGTCGCCTTCTACAAGTCGGTGTTCCCGAACGCCGAGATCGAGACCGTCAGCGACTTCATGGCGAGTTTCGAACTCGAGGGGCAGCGATTCTACGCGCTCAATGGCGGGCCGCAGCACAAGTTCAACGAGGCGGTGTCGTTCTTCCTCAGCGTCGAGACCCAGGAGCAGGTGGACTACTTCTGGGGGAAGCTGACCGACGGCGGCCAGGAATCGCGCTGCGGCTGGCTCAAGGACCGCTTCGGCCTGTCCTGGCAGGTGATCCCGACCGCGCTGAGCCGCTATCTCGGCGACCCCGACCGCAGGGCCGCCGATCGCGTCATGCAGGCGATGCTGAAGATGCAGAAGATCGTGATCGCCGATCTCGACAGGGCCTACGCCGGCTGACGGCGATGCGGCTACGATAGTGGCACGTCACCGCTTGCAGCGGCTTACACGTACATGTCGTGGCAGACGGTAGGGTAGGCAAAGCGAACCGTGCCACCCTCGAGAACAACGCAAGACAGGGTGGGCACGCTTTCGCTTTGCCCACCCTACAATCGCGACAATCGCAGCAGGCTACGCGTACCTGCCGTGGCAGTGCTTGTATTTCTTGCCTGAGCCGCAGGGGCAGTCCTCGTTGCGGCCGACCTTGCCCCAGGTTGCCGGGTCGTTCGGATTGCGGTCGGCGGCGGGCATTCCCGGCGCCAGCGAGGCCTGGGCGTAGGTGGCCTCGAGCAGGCTGGCGTGGGCGAACTCGTCCTCGCCGGTGTTGGGATCGAGTTTGTGCGCTTCCATCACCGGCAGCGGCTGCGGCGGCTCGTCCGGCGGCACGATCTCGACCCGCATCAGCTGCGCGGTGACCGCCTCGCGCAGATGCGCGCTCATCTCCTGGAAGAGATTGAAGGCTTCGGTCTTGTACTCCTGCAACGGATCGCGCTGGCCATAGCCGCGCAGGCCGATCACCTGGCGCAGATGATCGAGCATGATCAGATGCTCGCGCCAGAGATGGTCGAGCGTCTGCAGCAGGATGGTCTTCTCGACGTAACGCATCACGTCGGGGCCCCATTGCGCGACCTTCGCCGCCATGCGCTCGTCGACATGGTTCTCGATGCGGTTGAGCAGTTCCTCGTCGGCGATGCCCTCTTCCTTCGCCCATTCGTCGACCGGCAGGTCGACATCGAGCACGCGCTTCAGCTCTTCCTTGAGGCCAGCGGTGTCCCACTGCTCGGCGTAGGCGTGCTCGGGGATGTGCTTGGCGACCACGTCCTCGACGAAGGCGTGGCGCATGTCGGTCACGGTCTCGACCACGCTGTCGTCCTTCATCAGGTCGACGCGCTGGTCGAAGATCACCTTGCGCTGGTCGTTCTGGACGTTGTCGAACTTGAGCAGGTTCTTGCGGATGTCGAAGTTGCGCGCCTCGACCTTCTGCTGGGCCTTCTCGAGCGCCTTGTTGATCCAGGGATGGATGATGGCCTCGCCTTCCTGCAGGCCGAGCCGCTGCAGCATGCTGTCGAGCCGGTCGGAGCCGAAGATGCGCATCAGATCGTCTTCCAGCGACAGGAAGAATTTCGAGCGGCCGGGATCGCCCTGACGGCCGGAACGGCCGCGCAGCTGGTTGTCGATGCGGCGGGATTCGTGGCGCTCGGAGCCGATGATGTAGAGGCCGCCCGGCTTCTTCACGGTCTTGGCCGGCTTGTTGCCCTTGGCGGGTTCGATCTCGAAATCCTCTTCCGCCTTCAGCACGATCTCGCGGAAGCGCTCGATGTCGGCCTTGATCAGCTCGATCTTCTTGGCCTTCTCGGCCTCGTCGGTGATCGCAGCGGTCTCCTGCTGGATCCGCATCTCGAGCGAGCCGCCGAGCTTGATGTCGGTGCCGCGGCCGGCCATGTTGGTCGCGATCGTGATCGCGCCCGGCACGCCGGCTTCCGCGACGATATAGGCTTCCTGCTCGTGGAAGCGCGCGTTCAGCACCGCGAACAGCTTCGCCGGCTTGCCCGCACGCGCCGCGGCATAAAGCTTCTCCATGCCGGATTCGGACGTGAAGTCGATCTGCTTGTAGCCGTGCTTTTTCAGGTACTCGGCCAGCACTTCCGACTTCTCGATCGACGCCGTGCCGACCAGCACCGGCTGCAGCCGCTTGTTGGCGCGCTCGATCTCGGCAAGGATCGCGGCGTACTTCTCGTTCTGGGTGCGGTAGACCTCGTCGTCCTCGTCGAGGCGCGCCACCGGCAGGTTGGTCGGGATCTCGACGACCTCGAGCTTGTAGATGTCGAACAGTTCGTCGGCTTCGGTCAGCGCCGTACCGGTCATGCCGGACAGCTTCTGGTACATCCGGAAATAGTTCTGGAAGGTGATCGAGGCCAGCGTCTGGTTCTCGGGCTGGACCGTGACGTGCTCCTTGGCTTCCAGCGCCTGGTGCAGGCCTTCCGAATAGCGCCGGCCCTGCATCATGCGGCCGGTGAACTCGTCGATGATGACCACCTCGTCGTCGCGGACGATGTAATCCTTGTCGCGGGTGAACAGCGTGTGCGCGCGCAGCGCCTGGTTGACGTGATGCACGACGGAGACGTTCTCGACGTCGTACAGCGAATCGCCCTTGAGCTGGCCGGCGTCGCGCAGCAGGTTCTCGAGCTTCTCCATGCCGCCTTCGGTCAGCGTCACCGTGCGCTGCTTCTCGTCGACCTCGTAATCGGCGACCTTGGTCAGCTGCGGCATGAAGGTGTCGATGGTGTTGTAGAAGTCCGAGCGGTCGTCGAGCGGGCCGGAGATGATCAGCGGCGTGCGCGCCTCGTCGATCAGGATGGAGTCGACTTCGTCGACGATCGCGTAGAAATGCTCGCGCTGGACCATGTCCTCCAGGCGGTACTTCATGTTGTCGCGCAGATAGTCGAAGCCGTATTCGTTGTTGGTGCCGTAGGTGATGTCGCAGGCATAGGCCGCCTTGCGCTCGGCGTCGTCGAGGCCGTGCACGATCACGCCGGTGGTGAGCCCCAGGAAGGCGTAGATCTGGCCCATCCAGCCGGAGTCGCGGCGGGCGAGGTAGTCGTTCACGGTGACGACATGGACGCCCTTGCCGGCGAGCGCGTTGAGGTAGACCGCCAGCGTCGCGACCAGCGTCTTGCCTTCACCGGTCTTCATCTCGGCGATATCGCCCTCGTGCAGCACCATGCCGCCGATCAGCTGGACGTCGAAATGGCGCTGGCCGAGCGTCCGCTTGGCCGCCTCGCGCACCGTGGCGAAGGCCGGAACCAGGATGTCGTCGAGCGTCTTGCCGCCGGCGAGTTGCTGCTTGAATTCGGCGGTGCGGGCCTTGAGCTCATCGTCGGTCAGTTTGACGAGCTCGGGCTCCAGGGCGTTGATCGCGCTGACGCGGGACTGATACCCCTTGACCCGACGGTCGTTGGCGGAGCCGAAAAACTTGCGGGCGAGCGCGCCGATCATGCGAAATTCCTGTTCTTCGGTCTCGAGTTCGGTCTTGGTTCAGTCTTGGACGTCTTGCTTGGAAGTCTTGGATTTTTATCTTGGATTTTTGTCTTGGATTTCAGTCTTGGAATACAGCCTGAGATGGTCCGCCGGATCGCCTATCAACTCACCGTGACGCGCTACGGTTCGAGCCCCGGCCCGGGGCTCCCTAGCCAATTGAGTGGGAAACGGGCCATCCTGGGTTCAACGGCGAAAAACGCAGCAAAATAAGCGCTCTCACTGCTGACACGGTCGGCCAGAGATATGGCCCGGTCGGGGGGTTGTCAACGCCGCCAAGATGTCAAGGAATTCATCATTTTGACAAGACTTTCGCGTTGCCAATGTAACACGATTGGGCGAGTGTCCGCCCCGCTCGAGCTTCCCCCCTTTAGACCAAGGATTTTGCATGACCACCTCGCCTCCGGAAACCAAAACCGGCCTGCGCCTCGGCCTCGCCACCCTGGCCGCCACGGGCTGTCTTGTCGCAGTGCTGGCTGCCGGCCTCCCGGTCCGCGCCGCGGAATCCGACCCGGTGCTGGCGAAGGTGAACGGATCCGAGATCCACGCCAGCGACGTGGCGCTCGCCGAGGAGGAACTCGGCCCGAGCCTGCAGCAGATGGACCCCTCGACCCGCAAGGACAATGTGCTGTCCTTCCTGATCGACATGAAGATCGTGTCCAAGGCCGCCGAGGACAAGAAGATCGAGAACAATGACGACTTCAAGAAGCGGCTCGCCTTCACCCGCAACCGCCTGTTGATGGACAGCCTGCTTGCCAGCGAGGGCAAGGCCGCGACCACCGACGACGCCATGAAGAAGGTCTATGAAGAGGCCGCCAAGCAGATCACCGGCGAGCAGGAGGTGCGCGCCCGCCACATCCTGGTCGAGACCGAGGACGATGCCAAGGCGATCAAGGCCGAGCTCGACAAGGGCGCCGATTTCGCCGAGCTCGCCAAGAAGAAGTCCAAGGACCCCGGCGCCTCCGACGGCGGCGACCTCGGCTTCTTCACCAAGGAGCAGATGGTGCCGGAATTCTCCGCGGTCGCCTTCACGCTCGAGCCGGGCAAGATCTCCGATCCGGTGAAGTCGCAGTTCGGCTGGCACATCATCAAGGTCGAGGAAAAGCGCAACCGCAAGGCGCCCGACTTCGAGCAGGTGAAGGCCCAGATCGAGACCTATGTGACCCGCAAGGCCCAGGCCGACTACGTCGCTAAGCTGCGCGAAGCCGCCAAGGTCGAGCGCATGGACAAGCCGGCCGCGGATGCGGCGAAGGACGCGCCGAAGGCCACCACGGCGCCGGCCGATACGGCCAAGGATGCGCCGAAGCCCGCCGACAACAAGATGGCGCCGGCGAAGAAGTAAGCTTCGCGAAGCTGAACTGATCGAAGTTGCGATGGCCGGGCATGTCCCGGCCATTTGCTTTTGCGGTGGATTTGTAGCCCGGATGGAGCGCAGCGCAATCCGGGACAGGATGATCCGCGGGCACAGCCGCCCCGGATTTCGCTTCGCTGCATCCGGGCTACGGGTCATCGCTTCTTGAACGATTCATGACAACGGCTGCAGCCCTCTCCCGCTCCAGCCGGCGAGATGTTATGCAGCGCTTCCCTCCCCGTAGCCGGAAGCTTGCCGATGTCCACCGCCGTCTCCCCCCTCGCCCCGCCTGACGTTCCCGAGATGCCCGTGATCGCGGGGGTGCGGCTTGCGACCGCTGCCGCCGGCATCCGCTACAAGGGCCGCACCGACGTGCTGCTCGCACTGCTGGACAAGGGCACCACGGTCGCCGGCGTCTTCACCAAGTCGAAGTGCCCGTCGGCACCGGTCGAATGGTGCCGCGCCAAGCTGAAGGGCGGAGCCGCGCGTGCGCTGGTGGTCAATTCCGGCAACGCCAATGCCTTCACCGGCAAGACCGGCAAGGCGTCCACCGCACTGACCGCGCAGATCGCGGCGAAGGCGGTCGGCTGTTCGACGTCGGACGTGTTCCTCGCCTCCACCGGCGTGATCGGCGAGCCGCTCGACGCCACCAAGTTCGACGGCGTGCTGGCGCAGCTCGCAGAGACCGCGACCCCGGATATCTGGATGGACGCGGCCAAAGCGATCATGACCACCGACACCTTCCCGAAGGTCGCCACCGCGACCGTCAAGCTCGGCAAGGCCAAGGTGACGATCAACGGCATGGCCAAGGGCGCCGGCATGATCATGCCCGACATGGCGACCATGCTGTCCTTCATCTTTACCGACGCGCCGCTGTCGGCCGGCGTTCTGCAATCGCTGCTCAAGGCCGGCGTCGAGGACACTTTCAATGCGCTGACCATCGACGGCGACACCTCGACCTCGGACACGCTGCTCGCCTTTGCGACCGGCGCTGCGGCCGCCAATGGCGCGCCGAAGATCTCGCGCGCCAGCGACCCGCGGCTGAAGGCGTTCACCAAGGCGTTCCAGCAGATCCTCGCTGACCTCTCCGAGCAGGTGGCGCGTGACGGCGAAGGCGCCCGCAAGCTGGTCGAGGTCGTGGTCGAGGGCGCGACCACCAAGCCGTCGGCGCGCAAGATCGCGATGTCGATCGCCAATTCGCCGCTGGTGAAGACCGCGATCGCCGGCGAGGACGCCAATTGGGGCCGCGTGGTGATGGCGGTCGGCAAGGCGGGCGAACCCGCCAACCGCGACAAGCTCTCGATCTCCTTCAACGGCATCCGTGTCGCCAAGAGCGGCGCGCGCGATCCGTCCTACAATGAGAGAGAGGTGTCGGAGGCGATGAAGGCGCCGAAGATCCAGATCAAGGTCGCGCTCGGCCTCGGCAAGGCGAAAGACCGCGTGCTGACCTGCGACCTCACCAAGGAATACGTCGCGATTAACGGCGATTACCGGTCGTAGCGGCTTGCACGCCATCGTCATTGCGAGGAGCGAAGCGACGAAGCAATCCATCTGTCCAAGCGCGTGGAAAGATGGATTGCTTCGCTTCGCTCGCAATGACAGGGTTGGTGCCGTCTTCCTGGCAGCCGGTCACGAGCCTAGCTGCTGATCCGCGCGTCGGCGACCGCCTTCTTGAACAGCGCGTTCATCGCGTCCGCGATGCCCTGCGTCGGGCTGACCTCGAAATAGAAGCCCGGCGACGCGCAGGCCTGCATGTTCTGTGCGATCTGGCTGTTCGGCGACGGACCGAACGGGCCCTGATTGAACGGATCGATCCAGGTCATGTACCAGTTGTTGGTCGGCAGCTGCAGGTAGGTGGTGTAGAGCACCGCGATCTTGATGCCGCGGTTCTTGATTGCCGTGCAGAGCGCCGGGTTGATCGGCGACTGGCAGCGATTGCTGCCGGTGATCGGCTTCAGGCAGCTTGAATTGGGTTCATCGGCGACGCCGTCGGACACGAAGAACAGATACTTCATCGGCGCCGAGGACGTGCCGGCGCCGGGCGCACTGATCGCGTTGCTGATGGCCGGAAGCACCGTCGAGAACTGGCTGTCCTTGTCGGCGGTGTAGGCGTCGTTGTTGCCGTAGACACCCATCAGGTCGATGTTGCCGGCCGCGGTCTTGGCGCTCGACAGGCTGGTCGACAGCGAGAACAGCGCGCGCAGGCCGATCGTCGCCGACGAAGCGCCGAAATCGTAGATCGCCATCCGGTACTGGCTGGAATAGGTCGCGGTGGTCGCGGCCGTATCCATCAGCTGCTGGGTCGCACTACGCAGCACGTCGATCCGCGTCGTCACGCCAAGCGTCTTGGCGAGATTGTAGTAGTTGTTTGAATCGTTGTAGTCGTGGCAGGCGAATGCGCACTTGTCCGGCGTGTTGTTGACCATCTTGGTCACGTCGGCGGGTGTCGCCGCAACTCCCATCGACGGCGAATTGTCGAGCAGCAGATAGAAATCGATATAGAGCGGCATGTTCGCGGTCGAGGTCGACGTGCCGGACACGCTCACCTTGCTACGCCCCATCACGCCGAGGAACATGGTCGGGACGTCGGCCGTGAACGTGACCGTCGAGGTGATGGTGCCGCCGCTCTTGGTCATGGTCGGCGTCACGCCGGTCAGGGTGAAGCCGTTCTGGTTGGAGATGTTGCCGTTGAAGATCTTCCTCGCATCGGCTTCTCCCGCCGAGATCTCGCCGTCCGAGGTCATGGCGCCGGCCGCGATGAAGCCGGGCGAGGACTTGGAGATCGATCCGACGCTCGCCGCGTCGGCGGCGGATATCAACTTGCTGCGGATCTGGTTGGCGCGGGAATAGTCGACCGCGGATCCGACCGCGACGAGCAGCGGTAGCAAGGCGAGGCCAAAGATCATCGCGATGTTGCCGGAGCGATCGCGGCTGAAACGGCTGACGGTCTGGAGCAAGGTGCGCATGGTTATGTCGGCAAAGAAAATGATGGGCAAATAAATCGGAAGCCTCACCCTGCCGGCTGCGCATTAAGGCCAACTTATCGCGAGCGCAGAAAAGGCGCGCGGGCACAAATCGTTTGGCTGGCGGCGCGTTGCTGGTTAATGAAAGCTTGCAAATTGGAAGGGACATCCCCGCATGGCTGACATCAAGCTGACCCTCGTCGTCGCCTGCGCGCTGGTCGATGCCGACAAACGCGTGCTCCTGGCGCAGCGCCCGGAAGGCAAGGCGCTGGCCGGCCTGTGGGAATTCCCCGGCGGCAAGATCGAGCCCGGCGAGCGGCCGGAGCAAACCTTGATCCGCGAGCTGCACGAGGAGATCGGCATCACCGTGAGCGAGCCGTGCCTGGCGCCGCTGACCTTCGCCAGCCATGCCTACGAGAGCTTCCATCTCTTGATGCCGCTCTACATCTGCCGGCGCTGGGAGGGCATGGCGGTGGCGCGCGAGGGCCAGAATCTCGCCTGGGTGCGCGCGGGCAAGCTGCGCGACTACCCGATGCCGCCGGCCGACATCCCGCTGCTGCCGCATCTGATGGATTTGCTGCTGTGACCTTCTTTGCCTGTCCCACTCGCGGGGAAGGCGCGTTGCCGAAATATCGAAAACAACCCCATGCAAAGTAGCCCCCGCTGCCGGCGTTCGGCACGGCGACTTGACACGTCGGGCAACTCACCGGCATAATTCCATTATTCCGAAATCGTGTAAGCAACCGTCGCCCGCCTTGTGAGAGAGGTTGGATCGCATCGACGACGGCGATCGACCGTAAGGGACACACGGTGGAGGGGCTCCCTCCCCCCTTGCGGGGGAGGGCTGGGGAGAGGGGTGCCACACGGCGCGCTCTCTCGGCATGCATCTTGAAGAGGGATGCAGAATTGCGAAAGCGATGATCACACTCGTATCTCGCCCGGGGCTACCCCTCTCCCCAACCCTCTCCCGCAAGGGAGAGGGAGCCTTGGCATCGTGCGCCCCTAACAGCTCAACGCTTCATCTGCCTCACCGCGGCCTCCAGACTCGCTTTCGCCGAGCCGGGCTTGAGCGGCTTTTGCTGGCTGTCATGCGGTGCCCAGCCGGACAGCCAGACGATGTCGAAGGTGGCGCGGATGCGGCCATCGGGATCGGCGAAGCGCTCGCCGTAAATCTGCGCCATGCGCAACATGGTGGCGCGGCGGGTCGGGGTGTGGCGTCGCTCGCGCAGCACATTGGTCGCGCCCATGCGCCTGAGATCGGCCATCAGCGCGAACGCACTGGAATAGCGCACCACGACGCGGTCGACGTCGGTGACCGGCAACGCGAAGCCGGCCCGCTGCAACAGCGCGCCGATGTCGCGCAGATCGGCGAACGGCGCGACGCGCGGCGACAGTCCGCCCTCGCATTCGGCTTCCGCCGCGGCAAAGCTCTGCCTGAGCTCGGTCAGCGTGTCGCCGCCGAGCATCGCAGCGAGCAGCAGCCCGTCCGGCCTCAGCGCGCGGCGAATTTGCGCCAGCACGCCAGGCAAATCATTGACGAACTGGAACGCCAGCGCGGAGACAACGAGATCGAGCGACTCCGGCGCCAGGCCGAGCGCTTCCGCTTCACCGAAGCCGATCGGATCGACCGATCCGACACGCCGGCGCAGGACGTCCGCGAGCCCGTCCCCCCGGCGTCCAGACGTCGGCCGCCGCCGAAAAGCTGCGCGACACCGCCTGCAAGCGGTCCGCCATGTCTTCCGTGGCGCGTTCGAGCAGGAACGTCGCCGCCCCCGCGGCCTGCGCACGCGCCAGCCGCGCGCCGAGCAAGGCGCGATCGAACAGAATGGGGGCCGTGGCCGGGGTCGTTGCCATCCGCGCTGGTTACGCCGGACCGCCGCCGCAGGCAATGCGCCTTGAGCCCGCGTTGCTCAAACGCTAGCCTCGTCCGCCATGGACGCCGAGGCATCACCGACACGCTCCATTGCCGGACATGTTCAGCGCGCGCTTGGCGCGGTCGGGGCCGCCTGGCTGCATACAGCGCGGCTCCTGCTCGACATCGCGCTGCCGACGCTGTGCGTGTCCTGCCGCGAGCCGGTCCATGGCGAGGGCGTCTGCGCGGCCTGCTGGGCGAAATTGTCGTTCATCGCGCCGCCGTTCTGCCCGCGGCTCGGCATTCCCTTCGTCTACGATCCCGGACCCGAATTGCTGTCGATGGAGGCGATCGCCAATCCGCCGGCCTACAGCAGAGCCCGCGCTGCGGTGCGCTACGACGACGTCGCGCGCACGCTGGTGCACGCATTGAAATACCAGGATCGCACCGATCTGGCGCCGACAATGGGTCGCTGGATGGCGCGCGCGGGGAAGGAATTGCTACAGGACGCCGACATGCTGGTGCCGGTTCCCCTGCATTGGCGGCGCGGCTGGAGCCGGCGCTACAACCAGTCCGGAGCGCTCGCCAAGGTGATCGCGCGCCAGAGCGGCGTCAAAATGGTGTCCGAGGCACTGCGGCGCACCCGCGCCACCGAGCAGCAGATCGGGCTGTCACGCAAGGACCGCGCCAGCAATGTGCAGGGCGCATTCGGGGTCACTGAGGAACGCAAGGCTGACATCCAGGGCCGCCGCGTGGTCCTGGTCGACGATGTCCTGACCTCGGGCGCGACAGTCGATGCCTGCGCGCGGGCGTTATTGCGCGCCAAAGCCGCGCAGGTCGACGTGCTGGTGTTTGCCCGGGTTGTCGATACCCACCGCGCTCCCATATAATCTGTCATTCAAGTTCAACCGAGCGCACCATGACCGCTGCCATTGAAATCTACACCCGCCCGGGCTGCGGTTATTGCACCGCGGCCAAATCGCTTTTGACGCGCAAGAACGCCGCGTTCACCGAATTCAGCGTTGCCAGCGACCCGGCCTATCGCGACGAGATGTACGATCGCGCCGGCGCCGGGTCGACCTTCCCGCAGATCTTCATCGGCAAGACCCATGTCGGCGGCTGCGACGAGCTCTACGCGCTCGATCGCGAGGGCAAGCTCGACGGCCTGCTCAGCAATGGAGGCGGCGCCTGATGGGTACGGACAACATTTTCACCGCCGCCATGGTGCAGATGCGCACCGGATTGCTGCCTGAGCCGAGCCTCGAACAGGGGACGCGGCTGATCCGCGAGGCGGCGGCGCAGGGCGCCAAATATGTGCTGACGCCTGAGGTCAGCAACATGATGCAGCTGAACCGCAAGGCGCTGTTCGAGCACCTGGCGAGCGAAGAGGACGACAAGTCGCTGCAGGCGTATCGCGCGCTGGCCGCCGAGCTGAAGATCCATCTGCATATCGGCTCGCTGGCATTGCGCTACTCGCCGGAGAAGGCGGTCAACCGCTCGTTCCTGATCGGGC
Organism: Bradyrhizobium sp. NAS96.2; assembly: GCF_001908235.1. Classification (GTDB taxonomy): domain Bacteria; phylum Pseudomonadota; class Alphaproteobacteria; order Rhizobiales; family Xanthobacteraceae; genus Bradyrhizobium. The sequence continues at coordinate 16,400 of NZ_LGHK01000181.1, read as the reverse complement.
CCGAGGGCAATGTGCTCGCGAGCTACGACAAGATCCATATGTTCGACATCGATCTGCCGGGCGGCGAGAGCTACCGCGAATCGGCCAACTACCAGCCCGGCGAGACCGCCGTGATCTCCGACCTGCCCTGGGGCCGGATCGGATTGACGATCTGCTACGACGTGCGCTTCCCGGCGCTGTATCGCGCACTCGCCGAAGCCGGCGCGTCATTCCTCACCGTGCCCTCCGCCTTCACCCGCAAGACCGGCGAAGCCCATTGGCACACGCTGCTGCGTGCCCGCGCCATCGAGACCGGCTGCTTCGTGTTCGCAGCGGCCCAGGCCGGCCTGCATGAGAACAAGCGCGAGACCTTCGGCCATTCGCTGATCATCGACCCCTGGGGCGAGATCCTTGCCGAGGGCGGCGTCGAGCCCGGCGTGTTCCTGGCCGAGATCGATCCCGCCAAGGTCGAGACCGCGCGCAAGACCATCCCATCGCTGCAGCATGGCAGGCGTTTCGGCATCGCCGACCCCAAGGCCGGCCCGGAGCATCTGCACCTCGTTCGGGGTTCGGCATGATCCGCTACACGCTCCGCTGCGAGCAAGGTCATCAGTTCGAGAGCTGGTTCCAGAGCTCCTCGGCCTATGAATCGCAGGAGCGGCGTCACCTGATCAATTGCCCGTCCTGCGGCTCTGACAAGGTCGAGCGCGCCATCATGGCGCCGCGGGTCGTCAGCAAGAAGGGCCGCGAACCGGCCCAGCCGGCGCCGGCGACGCCCGTCGAGACGACACCCAGCGAATCGACATCGCTGATGATGGCGCAGGAGCGCGAGCTGCGCAGCAAGCTGAAGGAACTGCGCGACCACATCGTGAAGAACGCCGACAACGTCGGCGACCGCTTCCCCAACGAGGCGCGCAAGATGCATTACGGCGATATCGAGCATCGGCCGATCTATGGCGAGGCCTCGCCCGAGGAAGCGCGCGCACTGATCGACGAGGGCGTCGAGGTCTCGCCGCTGCCGACGCTGCCGGAAGACCGGAATTGACCTCGACCTGGCAGGTCTGGGCGTTTCTGTCCGCCGTATTCGCGGCATTGACCGCGATCTTCGCCAAGGTCGGCGTCGAGGGCATCAATTCCGATCTCGCCACCCTGATCCGCACCGTGGTCGTGCTGATCACGCTGTCGGCGATCCTGTTTGCAACCGGGCAGTTCACCCAGTCCGGACCGATCTCGGCGAAAAGCTGGCTGTTCCTGCTGCTGTCCGGGCTCGGCACCGGCGCGTCGTGGATCTGCTATTTCCGCGCGCTCAAGCTCGGACCCGCCACGCTGGTCGCGCCGATCGACAAGCTCAGCGTGGTGCTGGTGGCGCTGTTCGGCGCCGCCTTCCTCGGCGAACGCCCCTCGGCCTATGGCTGGGTCGGGATCGCGCTGATCTCGGCTGGCGCGGTGCTGATCGCTGTAAAAGGCTAAAGCGTTTTCAAGCGAAGTGGGCACCGGTTCGCGTGAAGAAAACGCGTCAAACAAGAGTCTACGCAGCGATCAGCAGCGCGACGCCGATCACGATCAGCACGATGCCCGTCAGTTCGCGCAGCGAAAACGGCTGCTTGAGCGAGAAATACGCCACACCTTGCGCGAACAGCACCTCGATCAGCGCCAGTGTCCGCACATTGGCGGCGGCGGTGAGCGCGAACGCCAGGAACCAGAATTGCGAAGAGAACGCGCCCATGAAGCCCGCGAATAGCGAGGGCCGCCACAGGCCGAGGATCTTCCGCAGCACGTCGGGCGCGCGCAGCAAGAGATAGACCGACAGGATCAGCGTCTGGACGAGCAGGCTCCACATCAGCGTGTAGGAGGCCGCCGTCACGAACGAGACATCGGGCACCGCGATGATGGCGCCGCGAAAGCTCACCGCCGAGATCGCAAACACCGCAGCGGCGCCGAGGCCGAGCACGGTCGGGCGCAGATCGGCAAAGCCCTTTTTCCCGCCGGGCCTGAGCGCAGTGATGACGACGCCGACGGTCGCGATCACGATAGCGATGACCTTGGCCGACGTCAGATGATCGCCGAGGAAGCTGAAGCCGAAGATCGCGGTCTGGATCGCCTCGGTCTTCATATAGGCGGTGGTCACCACGAAGGAGCGGTCGTTCATCGCCAGCAGCATGAAGCCGGTGCCGACGATCTGGCTGAGCGCGCCGGACAGCAGCCACGGCCAGAACGACGCCATCGGCCACGGCACAGGGTCGCCGGTCACGATGATCGCGAGCGCGAAGAACACCACCGAGAACGGCAGGCCGAACAGGAAGCGGATATTGGTCGCGCCCCAGGTCCCGAGCGGCCCGGTGAGCTGCCGCTGCATCGCATTGCGCGCCACCTGCCCGAACGCAGCGACGATGGTGAAGGGAATCCAGAGCGAGGAGATGGTGAGCATGTGGGAGAAGTGTGCCGGGCGGGAGAATGCGCGCAGCGTGCCGATTGCGGCTGGTGTGGTCAACCGGAACGGTGCATGACTGGATTGCGCGCGAACCACACACTCGGTGTCGTCCCTGCGAAAGCAGGGACCCATAACCACAGGAAGCAGTATGTGGCACGCCGGTCAGACAAGCAGGTCGTCGAGGTCCCGCCACTCCGGATTTTCACGCTCGATCAGCTCGATCTTCCAATCAAGCTTCCATTTCTTGAGCTGCTTCTCGCGCGTGATGGCTTCCTCGGCGCGCTGATAGGATTCAACATGGACCAGGCGGAAGACGGCGTATGTCTTGACGAACGAGGAGCCTTTGCCATTGCGATGCTGCTCCAGCCGTGTCTGTACGGAATTCGTCACGCCGATATACAGCGTACCATAGCGTCGGCTGGCGAGAATGTAGACGTAGTACATGCTCGAAACGCTGACCTCACCCAATCATTGGGGCCGGTGGCTATGGGTCCCTGCTTTCGCAGGGACGACACCTATCGGGAGGACACAGCGTCTCACATCTCCACCAGCTGCGCCACAAGCTCCGCGTCGTCCCTGCTTTCGCAGGGACGACACCCATCGGGAGGACACAGCGTCTCACGTCTCCACCAGTCGCGCCACAAGCTCCGCGTCGCCCCGGCGAAAGCAGGGGCCCATAACCACAGGGAGCTGTTTGGGGCACGATGGCCGGACAGCCGACCCTACAACAAATCGGAACGCTGACCTCGCCCAACTATTGGGCCGGTGGTTATGGGTCCCTGCTTTCGCATGCTTTCGCAGGGACGACACCGGTTGTGTGGGTACGGTACCCTACACCTCCTCCGCGACCACCATGTAGTTCACGTCCATGTCGGTCGAGACGGTCCATTTGTCGGCGAGCGGGTTGTAGACCACGCCGGCCTGTTCGGTGATGGTGAGGTTGACGTCGCCGAGATAGCGTTCGAGCTCGGCGGGGGTGACGAACTTGCTCCAGTCATGGGTGCCGCGCGGCAGCCAGCGCAGCACGTATTCGGCGCCGACGATCGCCAGCGCAAAGCTTTTCCAATTGCGGTTCAGGGTCGAGACCACCATCAGCCCGCCGGGCTTGAGCATGACAGCGCAGCGCTTGATGAAGGCGCCGACGTCGTTGACGTGCTCGACCACCTCCATCGCCAGCACGATGTCGAAGCGCTCGCGCGCGTCCATCTCCTCCACCGTGGTGCAGCGGTAGTCGATCGACAGATGCCCCTTGTCGGCGTGCAGCTTTGCCGCGGCAATATTGGTGGCGGACGGATCGATCCCGATCACCTGGGCCCCTAACCGCGTGAACGGCTCGCACAACAGGCCGGCGCCGCAGCCGATGTCGAGCAGGCGCAGGCCGGACAGGCAGCTCAGGCTCTTGGCGTTGCGCTCGAACTTGCGACAGGCGGCGTCGCGGACATAGGTCAGGCGCAGCGGATTGATCTTGTGCAGCGGCGCCATCTTGCCGCGCGGATCCCACCATTCATCCGACAGTTTCGAGAACTTCGCGACCTCGGCCGGATCGACCGAGCCCGAGGAGGCATTGGCGGAGGAACTGGCGGAGGAATTGGAAAGAGTTGTTTGCGGTGCCATGATTGCGCGCGCCCCTATCGCGCGGTGATCGAATTGCGGAACGACAGCGGCGAGGCGATGGTCTTGATGGTCTCGATGCCCTCGCCGACGCCGCGGATGGTGACGTCGCCATAGTTGAGCAGCCGCCCCATGATGCTCTGGTTGACGTCGACGCTCTCGACCTTGTCGAGGCTCATCTCGAAGGTGCGGCGCTTGATGAAGCCGGTCTTGTGCACCACGCGGAAATTGGTGACGTCGGTTTCCGTGGTCCAGCGGTGGAACCAGGCCGCGCCGGTCCAGTACAGCGCCGCGACCGCGACCACAGCGGCGGCCGTCAGGCAGGCCAGCACCAGGCCTTCGACCGTCGTCATCCGCGACAGGATCAGCAGCGCCAGCACCACGATCCAGGCCGCGATTGCGGGCAGATAGAACATCCAGTGCGCATTGGTGGAATACAGCACCTTCTCGCCGGGCTGCAGGATTTCGTCGATATAGCGTCCCATCCAATCCGCCTTCGAGTTACCCGCTAGTCACCCTTGCGCCACAGCCCGGCCGCAACCGCCAAAATCACCCCCGGGGGACCGCAATGGACCCCTACCAACCGGCTTGCCCCCGGGCGCGGCGCTATGTATACGCGCCTTTCGGTCCCCGCGCTTGCGGTTTTCGGCGTGGGTTAACCTACTTATCCTCTTAAAGGAATAGACGCGTCGTCATGGGCCGCCTCGTGATGAAATTCGGCGGTACGTCCGTCGCCAATATCGATCGTATCCGCAACGTCGCGCAGCACGTGAAGCGCGAGGTCGACGCCGGCCACGAGGTCGCCGTCGTGGTCTCCGCGATGTCCGGCAAGACCAATGAGCTGGTGGCCTGGTGCACCGACGCCTCGCCGATGCACGACGCGCGCGAATATGACGCGGTGGTCGCCTCCGGCGAACAGGTCACCTCGGGCCTGCTTTCGATCGTGCTGCAGGGCATCGGCATCCAGGCGCGCTCCTGGCAGGGCTGGCAGATCCCGATCAAGACCTCGGATGCGCATGCCTCGGCGCGCATCCTGGAGATCGACGGCACCGAGATCATCACCCGCTTCAAGGATCGCAAGGAAGTCGCCGTGATCGCCGGCTTCCAGGGCATCAATCCCGATACCGGCCGCATCACCACGCTCGGCCGCGGCGGTTCGGACACCTCGGCGGTGGCGATCGCAGCCGCGCTGAAAGCCGACCGCTGCGACATCTACACCGATGTCGACGGCGTCTACACCACCGACCCCCGCGTGGTGCCGAAGGCGCGCCGGCTCGACAAGATCGCGTTCGAGGACATGCTGGAGCTGGCTTCACAGGGCGCCAAGGTGCTGCAGGTTCGCTCGGTGGAACTCGGCATGGTGCACAACATGCCGATCTTCGTGCGCTCCAGCTTCGACAAGCCAGAGGATATCGACCCGCACGCCAACCAGCCGCCGGGCACGCTGATCTGCAGCGAGGAGGAAATCATGGAAATGCACGTCGTCACCGGCATCGCCTTCTCCAAGGACGAAGCCCAGATTTCCGTGCGCCAGATCGAGGACAAGCCCGGCGTCGCCGCGGCGATCTTCGGGCCGCTCGCGGATGCCAACATCAACGTCGACATGATCGTGCAGAACGTGTCGGAGGACGGCAAGACCACCGACCTCACCTTCACCGTGCCGGCCGCCGACTACAACCGCGCCAAGGACACCATTACCTCCGCCAAGGCCAAGATCGGCTATATCAGGCTCGACACCGCAACCGACGTCGCCAAGGTGTCGGTGATCGGCAGCGGCATGCGCAGCCACGCCGGCGTCGCGGCGAAGGCGTTCAAGGCGCTGGCCGAGCGCAACATCAACATCCGCGCCATCACCACCTCCGAGATCAAGTTCTCGGTCCTGATCGACGCCGCCTACACCGAACTCGCGGTGCGCACGCTGCACACGCTGTACGGCCTGGATCAGGCGTAGGGGTCAACGGCAGGCGGAGGCCCTCCTCCGTGATTCCGGGGCGCGCCTCTTGGCGCGAGCCCGGAATCCATCGGGCCGCGGGTTTTGCGGATGAATGGATTCCGGGCTCTCGCTTCGCGAGCCCCGGAATGACGGGGAGAAGCGGGAGCCGTGCTCCACTACCCCTGCCCCGGAGTTAGAATTTCTCTTAGCGGGCGCAGCATTGGGCTGACGCAGACGTTATTTGCTACTGGCAGGCGTTTTGCTTGGCAAAGCGAGCCTCGATTGGCTATACGGCCAGTCAGGTAGGCTGTCGCAAACTGTGGCACAGTTTTAGTGACCGCGAATCGGCGGGAACTGGCGCGAGCGGCACGCCGAATGACTAAAATTGTTGTTTTTGACGAGTTTTGCGCCAGCGGCCGGCCGGCCCGGTGCGCCGGCCTCGTGGGGAGGGACTGAAGCAAATGCGGAGCGCGTCGGGAGGCCCACGCATCCTGTTGAGACGGCTCCGCGAAACCATGGCGGAGCAAGTCTCCGCCCAGGAGCGCCTCGACAAGATCGTGGTGCTGATCGCGGCCAACATGGTGGCCGAGGTCTGCTCCTGCTACGTGCTGCGCATCGACAACACCCTCGAACTCTACGCCACCGAAGGTCTGAACCGCGACGCCGTGCACCGCACCGTGCTGAGCGCGCATGAGGGCCTGGTCGGCCTCGTCGCCAGCGAGGCAACGCCGCTCAATCTGTCCGACGCGCAAAGCCATCCGGCCTTCGCCTACCGCCCGGAGACCGGCGAAGAGGCCTACCACTCGTTCCTCGGCGTGCCGATCCTGCGCGCCGGCAACACGCTCGGCGTGCTCGTGGTGCAGAACCGCGCCAAGCGCACCTATGTCGAGGAAGAGGTCGAGGCGCTGCAGACCACCGCCATGGTGCTGGCGGAGATGATCGCCTCCGGCGAGCTTGCCGCGCTGGCGCAGCCGGGCGCCGAACCCGCCGCGCGGCACTCGCTGCACAAGACCGGTGCAGTGCTCTCCGACGGCATCGCGCTCGGCCATGTCGTGCTGCACGAGCCGCGCGTCGTCATCACCAACTATATCGCCGAGGACCTGCCGAAGGAGATCAAGCGGCTCGACACCGCGCTCGCCAATCTGCGCGCCGACCTCGACCGCATGCTGGAGCGCGGCGACGTCGCCGACGGCGGCGAGCACCGCGAGGTGCTCGAAGCCTACCGCATGTTCGCCAACGACCAGGGCTGGTCGCACAAGCTGCATGAGGCGGTCGCCACCGGCCTCACCGCGGAAGCCGCCGTCGAACGCGTGCAGTCCGACACCCGCGCGCGCATGCTGCGCTCGACCGATCCGTATCTGCGCGACCGGTTGCACGACCTGGAAGATCTCGGCCATCGTCTGATGCGGCAACTGGTCGGCCAGGACCATGCGCCGTCGCGCGAGCAGCTGCCCGACAATGCCATCCTGATCGCCCGCGCGATGGGCCCGGCGGCGCTGCTCGACTATGACCGCAAGCGGCTGCGCGGCCTGGTCCTGGAGGAAGGCACCGCGAACTCCCACGTCTCGATCGTGGCGCGCGCGCTCGGCATTCCCGCGGTCGGCGAGGTGCCGAACGCACCGGGCATCGCCGACCCCGGCGATGCCATCATCGTCGACGGCATCTCCGGCGAGATCTATGTCCGCCCGTCGACCGAGATCGAATCGGCCTATGCCGAGCGCGTCCGGTTCCGGGCGCGGCGGCAGGCGCAATATTCGGCGCTGCGCGACAAGCCCTGCGTGACCAAGGACGGCCAGCCGATCGAGCTCCTGATCAATGCCGGCCTGACCATCGACCTGCCGCATATCGACGACACCGGCAGCGCCGGCATCGGCCTGTTCCGCACCGAATTGCAGTTCATGGTGAGCCCGAACCTGCCGCGCTCGAGCGACCAGCTCGCGCTGTACCGCACTGTGCTCGACGCCGCGGGCTCCAAGCCCGTCACCTTCCGCACGCTCGACATCGGCGGCGACAAGGCGCTGCCCTATATGGAGACCGTGGTCGAGGAAAATCCCGCGCTCGGCTGGCGCGCGATCCGGCTCGGCCTCGACCGCCCCGGCCTGCTGCGCGGCCAGATCCGCGCGCTGCTGCGCGCCGGCGGCGGCCGCGCGCTGAAGATCATGTTCCCGATGATCTCCGACATCGCCGAATTCGATCAGGCCAAGGCGATCGTCGAGCGCGAGCTGACCTATCTGCGCCAGCACGGCCATTCGCTGCCCGAGCGGATCGATATCGGCACCATGGTCGAGGTGCCGGCGCTGCTCTACCAGCTCGACGAGCTCCTGAAGAAGGTCGACTTCGTCTCGGTCGGCTCCAACGACCTGTTCCAGTTCCTGTTCGCGGTCGACCGCGGCAATGCCAAGGTCTCCGAGCGCTTCGACATCCTGTCGGCGCCGATCCTGCGCGCGCTGCGCGACATCGTGCGCAAGGCCAAGGCGGCGAAGAAGGCCGCCTCGCTGTGCGGCGAGATGGCCTCGAAGCCGATCGGCGCGCTGGCGCTGATTGCACTCGGCTATCGCTCGCTGTCGCTGTCGGCGACCGCGCACGGCCCGGTCAAGGCGATGATCCTCGACCTCGACGCCGGGAAGGCGGAGGCGATGATCAATCCGCTGCTGGACGCGCCGGTCGGCAGCGTCTCGATCCGCGAGGCGCTGACGAAGTTTGCGGAAACCGAGGGGCTGGCCTTGTAGCGACGCTGCCGTCGCCGCTATCGCCCCTTTGCGCCCTTCGCGCCTCCAGCAAATTCGAGATACCGCCATGCTACCCGAAGCCAAACTCGACGTCCTGCTCGCCCATCATGCCTCGCTCGAGGCCGAGCTGCTCGGCGAGGTGAAGTCCGATCGATACGTTGCGATCACGCGCGAGCTCGCCGAGCTCAATCCGCTGATCGACGCGGTGAAGCTCTATCGCTCCGCTCGCACCGAACTCGCCGACACCGAGGCGATGCTGGCGGACGCGGGGACCGACGCCGAGATGCGCAGCATGGCGGAGGCCGAGCTGGAGACGTTGCAGGCGCGCATCGGCGAGCTCGAGCAGCAGATCCGGATCGCGCTGCTGCCGAAGGATGCGATGGACGACCGCAACGTGATGCTGGAAATCCGCGCCGGCACCGGTGGCGACGAGGCCTCGCTGTTCGCCGGCGACCTGTTCCGGATGTATGAGCGCTTCGCGGCCTTGCAGGGCTGGAAGGTCGAGGTGATCTCGGCGAGCGAGGGCACCGTCGGCGGCTACAAGGAAATCATCGCCGAGGTGCAGGGCCGCGGCGCCTTCGCCAAGCTGAAATTCGAATCCGGCGTGCACCGGGTGCAGCGCGTGCCCGACACCGAGACGCAGGGCCGCATCCACACCTCGGCCGCAACCGTCGCCGTGCTGCCCGAAGTCGAGGACGTCGACGTCGACATCAAGGACACGGATCTGCGGATCGAAACCATGCGCGCCGGCGGCGCCGGCGGTCAGCACGTCAACAAGACCGAGTCCGCAATCCGCATCACCCATCTGCCGACCGGCATCGTGGTGATGATGCAAGACAGCCGCTCGCAGCACAAAAACCGGGCGTCGGCGATGAACATCCTGCGCTCGCGCATCTACGACGCCGAGCGCCAGCGCGTCGAGGCCGCGCGCTCCGCCGACCGCAAGGAGAAGGTCGGCTCCGGCGACCGCTCCGAGCGCATCCGCACCTACAACTTCCCGCAAGGGAGAGTCACCGACCACCGCATCAATTTGACGCTCTACAAGCTGCCGCAGGTGATCGCGGGCGAGGCGCTCGGCGAACTGATCGATGCGCTGACCACGGAGCACCAGGCCGCGCAGCTCGCTGCGCAGGGCGCGGCGGCCTAGAGCCTTTCCCGTTCCGATGGAATCGGAACGGGACTCTAGGTTTTTGTCTTGACGCGTTTTCTTCACGCGAACCGGTATCCACTTCGCTCGAAAACGCTCTAACGCGCGCGGCCGCTTACGGCTCGCCGGGCTGTGGTGAGGATCTCAGCAAGCGGCGCAATGCCGGGCTCGCGGCGCGGCGCAGCTCTTCGATGTTCTTCTTCGAGATGGCCTGCAGCTTCTGCTCGCCCTTCGCCGTCAGCTTGAGCTGAACCCGCCTGCCGTCCTCGGGATCGGTGACCCGGCTGATCAGCCCGAGCTTGGCCATGCGATTCATCAATTCGACGGCGGAATGGTGCCGTATCAGCAGAAACCGGGCGATGTCGCCGACGCTGGGAGGGCCGGGCTCGACGAAGCCCTTGATCCCGAGCAGCGCCTGATGCTGCTGCGGCGTCAGCCCGGCCTTGCGGGCCCCCTCTTCGCTGAACGCGAGAAACGTCCGCAGCTCGAAGCGAAACTGCGCCAGGGCCCGGTAGTCCACCGTCGCGGCCACCGCGTTTCGTTTCGCGGTCGTGCCTGGCGTTCGTCGCTGCTTGGCTTGAGGCATGCCGTCGTCCCGTCGCTGGTTCGCTCCGCCGGACGGCAGAAGCCTGCGCGACGCTAGCAAGCCCGAGCCGGGCGGACCATCCTACCGGCAGCCTTTGCACTTATGTTTTCAACGGTTTGACTGTCGCGCCGAGCCGTCCGGCAAGATCACGGCTGCGGCCAGTGATCGTAGCTCGAACTCAATATCTTCAGGAGCACGATCTGGAAGGCGACCGGAATCCGCGGGCTGCGGCGGCGGATCGACTTCTCCAGCGCCTCGGTGATCTCGCTCTTGGTGAGATGCCCGGCCGAGGCCCGCTCGACCAGGCCACCCCAGACTTCGGATAGCGACTTGCCGGTATGATGCGGCGCCGGGATCGAGATCCCACGCGAGGCGGCCCAATCGATGATCTCGCGCATGGTCTGCCGCCCGCAATTTCGCGCCGTCGCAAGATGGCGCGCGGTGAGCAGGCGCAGCAGATCGTCCGGCGGCGTCCAGCCGACCTTCGGCGGCACGTCGTCGGTCAGTTCCACCGACAACTCCTTCAGGACGTTCATCGCGCGGATGCTCAGGCCGCCCGATGGCTCGGCGCCGCCGTCCGCGGTGACGGCGTGCTCCGCGGTATTTGCGCTGCGACTTGAAGGCTCCTGGATCATCGCCCCCTCACTTACAGGACCCGCACCCGGACGGTAAACCCTCGATACATCGTGGAACGATATTAATTCTATCGTAGGACGATATGATTCGACGAAAGGTGACATTGACTAAATATCCCGGTGGGGAATTGTAGCTGTGACGGGCTGCTGCATCGCAGCCGGCGCATCCAGCCGCCGATCGATCCGATCCGGCGACCAATGAACATGCGCGCCAACAATCAATATAATTGGAGGATACCGAGCGATGAGCACCAAAGATTTTCGGCCGGGCAGCGCATTCAACGTCTCGCGTCGCACCCTGCTGCAAGCCGGCGCCGGCCTGATCGGCGGCACCGTGCTGCCGGCCTCGATCGCATCGCGGGCATTCGGCGAAGACAAGCCGGCGATCGGGACCTTTCCCGCCGGCACGTCCGGGTCCTCCGCCTTCATCGGCATCTCGGTGCCGCGCACCGGCACCTACGCGGTGCAGGGCGAGGATGAATTGAAGGGCTATCAGCTCGCGATCGAGCACATCAACAGCGGCCACGAGCTGATCAAGAAGATCTCGCCGAAGACCAGCAAGGGCGTGCTCGGCAAGGAATTGAAGTACGGCGTGGCGGATTCCGCGGCGAAGCCGAACGAGGCCGTGCAGGCGCAGCAGCGCTTCATCTCGGAGAACAAGGCGGTGATGATCACCGGCGGCACGTCGAGCGCGGTCGCGGTCGCGCTGAACAAGCTGGCGCAGCGCGAGAAGGTGATCTTCGTCTGCGGCATCTCCGGCTCCAACGACACCACCGGCAAGGATTGCGTGCGCTACGGCTTCCGCCAGAATTTCTTCGGCCAGACCGCGGCGGCGGCGATCGCGCCGGTGCTGATCAAGCAGTTCGGCAAGGGCAAGAAAGCCGCCTACCTGACGCCGGACTACACCTACGGCCACACCGTGACCAAGTCGATGCAGGACTTCCTCGCCCAGGCGGGCTGGACGACGGTCACCAATCAAGTGTCGCCGCTCGGCGCCCCCGACTATTCGTCGTACCTGCTGAATGTCGCCAATTCCGGCGCCGACGTGCTGATCAACGTCAACTGGGGCCACGACGCCGTGCTGTCGACGCAGCAGGCCAAGCAGTTCGGCGTGCTCGACAGGATGAAGCTCGTGGTGCCCTACCAGGTGCCGTTCATCGCCCGCGAGACCGGCGGCCTGATGCAGGGCGTCTACGCCGCGACGGATTACTGGTGGACCATCGAGGACAAGTATCCGCTGGCCAAGCTGTTCAACGACACCTTCGAGAAGAAGTTCGGCTACAAGCCGGAATGGGGCGCCGAGAACGCCTATGTCAGCTTCGCGCACTGGGCCCGCATGGTCGAGGAAGCCGGCAGCTTCTATCCGCCCGATGTCATCAAGGCCTATGAGAAGGGCGAGACCATCCCCTCGCTGGTCGGCGACGTGCATTATCGTCCCGAGGATCACCAGTGCGTCCGCCCCGTCATCATCGTCCGCGGCAAGATGGAAAAGGAGATGAAGAACAAGGAGGATTATTACGAGGTGGTCGAGATCGTCCCCGGCGACGGCCTCATGCAGAAGCCGGACGCGTTCGGCTGCCATCTCGGCGACTACACCTGATCGACGTGGGACGACTCGGCGCCGTGGGCGGGGCGACCCGATCCGCGGCGCCGCTTTGTGTCGGAACGTATCCTCCATTGACCGGGCCAACTGAACGCACGCCATGATCAACTGGCCAAATTTCGTCTCGCAACTTTTCAACGGGCTGGCGCTCGGCGCGCTGCTCGCGCTGATCAGCTCCGGGCTGACGATCATCTACGGCACGCTCGGGGTGCTCAACCTCGCCCACGGCGCCATGTTCATGATCGGCGGCTACGCCGGATACGTGGCCTATTCCTACACCGGCTCATTCATTCTTGCGGTCATCGCGGGCTCGCTGTTCGTGATGGTGCTCGGGGTGGCGATGGAGCGGATCATCATCCGCCACTTCTACCATCGCCCGCATGAGGACCAGCTGCTGGTGACCTTCGGCCTCGGCATCTGCTTCGTCGAGATCGTCCGGCTGATCTTCACCAGCCAGTCGCAGGTGGTGCCGCCACCGGCGCTGCTGCAGGGCATCACCTCGCTCGGCTTCCTGTTCTACCCGACCTACCGGCTCGCCGTCGTCGGCATCGTCGCGGTCGCGCTCGGCGGATTGTTCCTGATCCTCTATCGCACCCGGCTCGGCATGATCGTGCGCGCCGGCATCGAGGATTCGGTGATGGTCGATTCGCTCGGCATCAACGTCTACCGCGTCTTCATGATCGTGTTCGGCATCGGCGCGATGGCCGCGGGCTTCGCCGGCATCATCAACGCGCCGGTGGTGTCGCTGACGCCGGGTGTCGGCGACGACATCCTGGTCGAGACCTTCGTGGTGGTGGTGATCGGCGGCGTCGGCTCGTTTCCCGGCGCGATCCTCGGCGGGCTGATCGCCGGCGAGATCATCAGCATCACCTCGATGTTCAACCCCGGTTACGCCTACGTCATGCTGTTCGCGGCGATGACGCTCGTGCTCGTGCTCCGACCGCATGGCCTGCTCGGCACGCAGGGCCGCGAATGACGACGGATCCCAAATGCTGAAGCAGCGCCCATACCTGATCGAATTCCTGACCGCCGCGGGCCTGGTCCTCGCGCCCTTCGTGCTGCCGTGGCTCGGCTTCGCGCCCAACACGGTGAACCGGATCCTGGTCTGGGGCCTGTTCGGCCTCGGCTTCGACATCCTGTTCGGCTTCACCGGCCTGCTGTCGTTCGGCCAATCGGCCTTTTACGGCACCGGCGGCTTCGTCGCCGCTTATTTGCTGACCCGCGCCGGCTTCCCGTATGTCGCGCTCGCGCTCGTCATCGGCATGATCGCCGCCGCCGCCACCGGCTACCTGATCGGCCTGATCGCGCTGCGCCGCACCGGCATCTACTTCGCGATGATCACGGTCGCGATCGCGGAGGTGTTCTTCTTCGTCGAGTTCAATCCGCTGTCGGACTTCACCGGCGGCGAGAACGGGCTGCCGGGCGTGCCGACCCCGAGCTTCAATCTCGGCTTCACCACGCTGCACTTCACCACCGGCTGGTCGCTCTACCAGTTCCTGGCGCTGTGCTACTTCATCGGCGTCGTGATCGCGCTGCGCATCGTGCGCTCGCCGGTCGGCGCCGTGTTCAGTGCGATCCGGGACAATCCACTGCGTGCGACCGCGGTCGGCCACAACATCCACGGCTACAAGCTGACCGCCTTCGTGATCGCCGCCGCCTATGCCGGCTTTGCCGGCGGTCTCCTGGGCGTGCTGCAAGCCTTCATGCCGCCCGACGCCTTCACCTTCGACACCTCGGGCCAGCTCGTGATGCAGACCGCGATCGGCGGCCGCGGCACGCTGTTCGGGCCGCTGGTCGGCGCCGCGGTGTGGCTGTCGCTGCAGGACTTCCTGCAGGCAGCACTCGGGCTCGGCGCGGCCTGGAAGCTCGTGCTTGGCGTCGTGTTCGTGCTGCTGGTGTGCTTCCTGCGCCGCGGCATCATCGGCGGGCTCGCCGATCTCTATGGCCTGCTGACCGGACAGCGCGGCGTGCGCGAGCCGGACGAGAGCGAGCCGGAGGTGGTCGCCGTCGCAAGCACGCCGCACGCCGCGATCGCCGCGGCTGCGCCGACGCCGGTGCGGCCGCGGCCCGCGGGCAGTCCCTCGGGTCCGATCCTCCAGGCCAAAGGCCTGACCAAACGCTATGGCGGCCTGCTCGCCAACAGCGACATCGACTTCACGGTCAATCACGGCGAGCTGCGCGGCATCATCGGCCCCAACGGCGCCGGCAAGTCGACTTTCTTCAAGATGCTGACCTGCGAGGTGCACCCGACCTCTGGCACCATCCTGTTCGAGGGCCGCGACATCACCGGCATGAACGTCACCGACGTCTGCCAGCTCGGCCTGACCAAGAGCTACCAGGTCAACCAACTGTTCGCCGGGCTGACCGTGCGCGAGAATTTGGTGATCGCGGCGCTGTCGGGGCTTCGCGGCAAGTTCAGGCTCGACCTGTTCCGCAGCATCGACAGCATCCCCGGCCTGTCCGAGCGCGTGCAACAGACGCTTGAGCTGGTCAATCTCACCTCGCGGCCCGATACGCCGGTCTCCGAGCTCGCCTATGGCGAGAAGCGGCGGCTCGAGATCGGGCTGGCGCTCGCGACATCGCCCAGCCTGTTGCTGCTCGACGAGCCGCTGGCCGGCATGAGCCCGCGCGAGCGCGTCGAGACCGTGAAGCTGCTGAAATCGATCAGCCAGGGCCGCACCATGATCATCATCGATCACGACATGGATGCGCTGTTCGAGCTCGCCGAGCGCGTCACCGTGCTGCAGGAAGGCCGCGTGCTGGTCGAGGGAACGCCGGAAGAGATCAAGAACAATTCGACCGTCCAGGAAGCCTATCTTGGCGGCGTGCATGGAGTGCTCGCTGCATGAGTTTGCTCGAGGTTAGCGGACTGAACAGCTATTACGGGGACTCCCACATCCTGTTCGACGTCTCCTTGCGCGTCGAGCGCAACGAGGTGGTGGCGCTGCTCGGCCGCAACGGCGCCGGCAAGAGCACGACGCTGAAGAGCCTGATGGGCGTCGTCACCCCGCGCCGCGGCTCGGTGAGGTTCGACGGCATCGACATCGCCGGCAAGAAGAGCCACAAGATCGCGCAGGCCGGCATGCAGCTGGTTCACGAGGAGCGCCGCATCTTCGGCAGCCTGAGCGTCGAGGAGAACCTCGTGATCGCCGGCCTGACCGCTTCGCAGCGCTGGCCGCTCGAGCGCATCTACGAGATGTTTCCGCGGCTCCGCGAGCGGCGCGGCAATCGCGGCACCGACCTCTCGGGCGGCGAGCAGCAGATGCTGGCGATCGCACGCGCTCTGGTACGCGATCCCAAGATCATCCTGCTCGACGAGCCGTTCGAGGGGCTGGCGCCGGTGATCGTGCGCGACCTGATGAAGGCGTGCCGCGATCTCGCCGAGGCCGGACAGACCATCGTGCTGGTCGAGCAGAACCTCGCCGCGACGCTGGCGCTCGCGCAGCGCATCTACATCATCAACAACGGACACATCGTCCATGAAGGGCCCGCGCAGGAGATCACGGCACAGCCTGACGTGCTGCAACGGTATCTCGGGGTGTAGGGCGAACCCGCCACCGCAGGTGCGCGGCCAAAATATTGAAAAACAACCCCATGCAAGGGAGCTGGCGGCTGCCGGCATTCGGCAGGGCGGCTGTCCGTAGCGGGTGAAGATGTCGTGTTTTTGTAGCTCGTGATCTGTCGCCTTCGTTTCTGATTTGCAGGGGAGCCGGAAGGCGGGGACGGCTTTCCCTGATTGATCATGC
>NZ_LGHK01000180.1 GCF_001908235.1 Bradyrhizobium sp. NAS96.2 | reverse complement strand
CCTTTCTCTGCCGTAACAAGGTCCTTGCATCGACGCCACGCAGCGTTG
Source organism: Bradyrhizobium sp. NAS96.2 (assembly GCF_001908235.1). Classification (GTDB taxonomy): domain Bacteria; phylum Pseudomonadota; class Alphaproteobacteria; order Rhizobiales; family Xanthobacteraceae; genus Bradyrhizobium. The sequence goes on along the minus strand of NZ_LGHK01000180.1, from coordinate 35,977 downwards.
CCGGCCGCGAAAATTCCGATGCGCCGCGCAGGATGCCACGCTCATCAACAACACAATTTCGCTACAGCAAGAGGGCGTCGTCGCTCTTGGAAGCTGTCGCAGTAACGCTCCGGCGATAGAAAATTCGCACTCAAACCCGCGCGAATTTCCGATCGCTCACCCCAAGACACCAATCCAAAATCAGTCCGATTGATCGCAATTTTCCGCGTGGCGAAGCCCGTCTTCCGAACGCAAAAATGCTCCTCTTCTCTTTCTCGAAGCGGTGTAAGCACGCAAAACAGCCCCGCCTCCGAAGAGGCGGGGCCGATGATCGGATGCGATCAGTCGCCGCTGCGGCGCGACCAGATCAGGCTGAAACCCTCCTCGCCTTCGACCTTGACCAGCGAGGCATAGATCGGCGCCGGGAAGCTCGGATCATCGAGCTTGACCGAGAGATATTCGCGGTCGCTGTCGCGGACGGTCTTCTTCCAGGCGGCTCCGAATTCGGTGACACCTGCGAAGATGCGATAGTCGGGAGCCTTGTCGTTGTCCTTCTCGGAGGCCGTGAACTTGGCCTTGATGTTCAGCGTCAGCGTCTTGATCGAGCCCGTGTAGCCGTTGTCCGAAGCGTTGAAGGTGCCGATGGTCGCCATGGTAATCTTCCTCTGTTGCTCGGGCCGCGCCCATCGCAGCCTCGATGGCTGTCCTTGGCCCGGGGAGCGATCGGCCCGCAGCCGTAAGGCCCGCAGCGCCAGCGGAGGATGGCGAAAGCCTGCTTTTTTGTCTTGCGCGAGGAATGCCGCCGTCAGGCCGGCAGGGGAAAAAAGCAGGCGTGAGCTGTTGCGGGAGGGCGATCGAGGCTCTTGCCGTCACCCGGGCCTGATCAGCCCATTCGAGGGTGCGTTGGACGCGAGCCCGTGCGCGAACTGATGGGGATTTTCATCGCTGCTAACGCCCGGCGCAGCATCGGGCAACGGCGAGATCGATCGGGAAAAACCAACGTCTGCGCATCAATCGCAGGACGACGGCCGGGCAAATGACCGCGAACCCACCCGCATTTTTTGCATAAGGAACCGGCGTCGCCGCCAGAATTATCCGCCGCTTTGCGCTCTCGACGGCGAAGGTCCGGACACGATCAAGCTCCCAGCCTGATCGCTTGGTCCTCACAAAAGGAAGCAGGACACAGCCACCCGGCGTGGCAAGCGGCCGTGGCTTGGACGGATCGTAGCCCCCCATTCGAGAAGTGGCCAGCGTCGGCAATCGCCGCTTCGCTTCAACTGAACCAGCCGCGCACCGTCAGGTGCGCGGCCGCAAATTTGGAGCTTGCCGGGGCCGTCGTTACGACCCCGGCTCACCTCCTACTGCGCAGCTTCCAGGCAGGAATCGTTGCCCTCCGCCCCATCTGGCGCATGGGCCCGATCCTCTGCTCTGGCGGTGCGCAGCAGCGACGGCAGCCAGCCAGTCGACGCCAGCAGCTGCTCGGCGGCCGCCGCCATCTCGGCCTTTTTCACGCCCGACAAGCGCCCAGCCGCCTCCTCGTTCACGCCTTCGCGGACCGCTTCAAGAATGCCCGCTTTGGTGACGCGGCCGAGATAGCTCCGCACCGTCGGCCGCCAGTATCCGGTCATGTCGAGGGCCACGGCCTCGGCCAAATGCCGGGCTGCCGCGAGGGCGCACGGCCTCCGGTCGAATGGCAGTTTGACCGCATTGACGGTCAATGCCGCGCAATGCGCGAACAGGGACATGCGGCTGTCGTGGTCAAGTCCAGTCAAGAATTCCCAGAGCCCGCTGGGGTCCTTGGGCATCTGCCTGGCCCAATTGGCATGGCGATCCGACCATGCCTTACCGGCCGCCGTGTCCTCGATTCCGACCGCATGCACAGCCAAATCCGTCTTCACCGGTTGGATGCCGGCCACATGGGCATTGGCCCCGAAATAGAAAATCTGAGCCGCCAACGCATGGGTCACCGCGACGATGGCGACGTCCGGCTGCTCACTCAGATTGAGGCGCAGCCCCAAGGTGCGATGCGCGGTGAGGTCCCGAACGAGCGTGTCAGACAGCCGTTGATCCTCGTCCTCCTCGTCGCTGGCACTCTCCTCTTCTTCACCGTCGTGCGCAGCTTCGACGCCTCCTTCGCCTTCCTCTTTCGCTGCCTGAGCGTCGCCTTCATGCCCGGTTTCAGCGTGGGGTTTCTCGTCCTCGGGGCGGATGAAACCCCGCTCGACCCGCACCGTGCCGTCGTGATTGAGGACCACGAAGGCGCCGCCGCGCGCGACGTCGGCGGGATCGTAGGCCTGCCGCTTTGCCTCCAGCCGCTCGATCTCAGTCTCCAGCTCGCCGAACCGCGCGTCCACGTCGTCGGGCAGTTCCTCGGCCGTCTGATGCTGTTCGGTCAGCCGGTCGAGCTCGGTCTGGACCGCCTGAAGGGAGGCCTGATCTTCCGCCGACAGCTCGACCGGATGCGGGTAGACCCGGCGCATCCCGTGGGCATGCGGGAAGTCGAGATGGGCTTCCGTCCACCGCCATCCCTCGGCCGCTCGCAGGTTGTCCGCCTCGCGGCCGAGCCTTGCGGTCACCAATAGATCGAGCAGCGAGACGTCTTCCAGATAGCCGCCGCAATCCTCGGTAAAGAGGTCGCGCAGCACCGTGCCGCCCGCCTCTGTATAGGCCTCGAGCCCAACGAAACGCGCTCGCCGATCCGTGGCAGCAACGTGGGACTGGGTGAGCAGACGGCGGATAGTGGCAGCATCCGGGTCGAAGGGCAGGCGCTCATAGACGGCTTCCTGCCGGCCATGATCATCCGTGATGGCAAACGCCATCAGCTGCTCGAGCGTCAGCTCGCCGTCGCGATAGAGCTGCACCAATTTGGGCGATACCGCGCCGAGCCGCAGGCGTTGCCGCACCACATGCGCGGTGACGCCGAAGCGGGTCGCGATCTCCTCCACACCGAGTCCGCGCTCGTCCGCGAGCTTCCTGAATGCCTCGAACTCATCGGCCGGATGCATCTTCTCCCGGGTGACATTCTCGTCCAGGCTGATCTCGTGAGGGTCGTTCGCGATATCGATGACGCAGCGGATCGGTTCGTTTTTCTTGATCTCCTTTCGCTTGACCCTCAACAGCTGGGCCAGCCGCCTGCCCTCGCCGATGGTCACGCAAAAGAACCCCGTCGCCGCCCCCTCGCCATCGACCTCCGGTTCAACCACCAGATTCTGCAGGATGCCTTTGGCGGCGATGCTCGCCGCCAACGCCTCGATCGCCGCCTCGCTATGCGGCGTCTTGCGCGCATTCTTCGGCGACTTCTTGAGCTTGCCGAGAGGAATGCGAACCTCTGTTCCATCAGGTATTCCAAATGTTTTGGCCGACATGATCATTCTTCCTTTTGCTTCCATGGGTGCAGGGCGCACTCCGCGCCTGCGCCCCTGCCCGTCGGCGAGACCAGGGGTAGCAAGTGCCAGGGCGACCCGAGCGGAGGGGGATCGCCCGCCCGAAGGGTCGCTTCGCAAGAAGCGGGTCTGCACAAGCGTGCGCCCATGTCGTCCAACGTTGTCAGAGCGAGAACAGCGCGGAAGACCGGGGAGACCGCTCGGGTCGGCGCCGGCCGGCGCTTCACCCTGGCGCGCGCGAGGGGCAGCGCCCCATAGCCTCGACGATGAGAACGCTGCGCAACCCGAAAGAAGTGAAATCAAGCCAAGAGTGACAAGATCAAAAGGGCAGCCGACGACAGGGCAGTGATAGCGACGCGGGCTTGCAATGCCCGCGGGCACCGAGGCGACTGCAGTCGCGAGACCGGTTAACAAGGCACCCGAGCGCGGGACAGTGATAACGACGCTGGCATGCAATGCCGGCGGGGCCCGCGGGCGAGTGCCTCCGGCGAGCGACACATTATACTCTCTTACGTGCGCGAGGGATCGAAGCCGAATGCCGAGACTCCGTGCGGCTTGGTTTACGAGAGCCCGCTGGGGCGACAGCCGCACGCGCCCACGCAACCGATCCGAAGCAAGCAGAGAGATGACACGAATATGATCGGCTTGACCTAACAGCGGCTAGTGATACCGGGGGCGCCGCAAGCGGCCTGACTTGGGCGGAAGATGCAGCAACTTAGCTTTGCCAGCAGTTGAGCAATTTCCCTGCGCGATGTTTAATTGCGATCAATAGCTCGCCCCTAGAACAAGCACCGAATAGACTCTTCCATGAGCACGCAATCGTCGTCGTTCCCAGCGCCACTCATAATCTACTTCATGTGACGTCAGCGTTTTGGTTTGCGCGATGCGACGCTCTGCCATCATTCCGATCGGTTCTTGGCCCCGCCGTATGCCTGCGGCAATCGCAGCTGGATACTGCGGAGAATCTTCCGTCGAAGCATTTCTCAAACGAGTCGGCATCGAGTATCCTCAACCACGGATCAAAGAAGGACGACGCCAGCTGTGGTTGAGAGACGATCTGGACCGGGCGATAGCTCCGCACCTCGTTCCCGGCGACCTCGCCGAGGATTTGTGAGCGTGGAACTGCCTCGTCACGTTATCCCGAAGGTGCTGGCGAACGGTCGGACGGCGTTCTATTACAATGTCCCGACACGCTATCGGAAAATGGGCTGCCCGGTACCGAATGAGCCCTTGGGCACCGACTATGCCAAGGCTTGCGGAGAAGGCAGCCGGGCAGAAACGTTGAACGGCCTGTTCGATGAATGGATGGATGCCCGCAAAGGACTCCCGGTCTCGAGCGAAGCAGCGCCACGCATCGGTACAATCGACTGGCTCTTCCGTGAATATCGGCAGAGCCGCGCGTACCTAGAGAAGGTCAAGCCACGGTCGCGCCGAAACTACGAATGGAACATGCGCGAGATCTGCGACACGCCGACCAAGCGCGGCGATCGCGTGGGCAGCCGGCCGATCAAGTCAGTGACACCACTAAGCGCCGACAAGCTGTATGACACGTTCGTCAGGGGTGGAAAGGGCAACCGGCTCAGGACCGCCGAAAAGCTGATCGTGCTCTGCCGCAAAGCCTGGCGCGTGGTTCACCGCCTGCATCCGGCCGAGTTTCCCCAGGACGTTCCAAATCCGTGGATGGGCGTTACCATGGCGACCCGGATCAAGCTCGTGAAGCACGCGGTGACGCGCGAGCAGGTCTACATGTTCGCGCATGGCTGCGTGGAGCGCGGCGAGCCGGAATGCGCAGCAGCAGCTGTAATCTGCTTCGAGTGGTTGCAGCGCCCGGAAAACGTGATAGCCGGCCACATCAAATGGAGCGGGTACCGAGCCGGGCCCAAGCCGACCATTCGGATCGAACACCACAAAACCGGTGCCGTGATCGACCATCCCCTGGAAGAGCGCTTGGCCACCGGTGAGGTCGTAAAATTCTACGAGGAAGCCGAGGGAGTGCTGGGTAAGCTGACGCGCCGCGGCGTACCGATGATCCTACGCGAGATCGTGCCCCGCCAGCGCCGCGCCTCGGACGACGATCAAAAATCCGTCTCGAAGCCCTACTCGTTCTCCGGCATGCAAAAGATCGTCCAGCGGATGAGGAAAGACATCGGGCTGCCCAAGGAGTTCACCCTGGATGCTTGCCGACACGGCGGGATGACCGAGCTCGAGGAGGCGGAACTCACCGAAGGACAGGGTCGCGCCCTGTCCGCGCACCGGACCCGGGAGAGCTATGCCGGGTATGCCAAACGGACCGAAGCCCGCATGCTGTCCGCGACTCGGAAGCGGCATGCGCACCTGCTCGCGAACCAAATGGCAACAGACGTTCAGAATGCGACTGCGGACAGCGTTCAGAACACACAACAAGAACCATCAAAATCCGCCTGAATAATCAAAGCGTTAGCTTGGCTGGGGCGGGAGGGATCGAACCTCCGAATGGCGGAATCAAAATCCGCTGCCTTACCGCTTGGCTACGCCCCAACGCGCCGATTGAAGGCCACGCCGGTCTATAGGGTGAGTCCCGCCATTTCAACAGGGCGGCGATCGAAAAGGCACGAAAGCCCAGGGATGATGACGGCACTCCCATTACATAGCGCCGCCGCGGTGGCCGAAACAGACCGTGCGATGTCCGTTCGGACAGTTGAGAGCCCGCCGGTTTCATGGGATGACAATTCGCAAACGCCTCGTCGGGAGTAACGCCATGACCTACCGTGCGCCGATCAACGATATTCTCTTGTCCCTCAATCATGGTGCGGGGCTTGCTGCCGCCGTCGAGGCCGGCCACTACGGCGATTTCGACGGCGACATCACCGCCGCGGTGCTGGAGGAAGCCGGCAAGTTCGCCTCCGATGTGCTGGCGCCGCTGAACAAGGTCGGCGACGAGCACGGCATCAAGCTCGACAACGGCAAGGTGACCACCGCACCTGGCTGGCCCGACGCCTATCAGCGCTGGACCGCCGCGGGATGGAACGCGGTGTCCGGACCGGAAGCATTCGGCGGCCAGGGCCTGCCGCTCGCGATCAACGCCGCCTGCACCGAGATCTGGAGCGCATCCAATGTCGCCTTCGGCCTCTGCCCGCTGCTGACGCTGTCTGCGATCGAGGCGCTCGATGCGCATGGCAGCGCCGAGCTGAAGAAGATCTATCTCGAGAAGCTCGTCACCGGCGAATGGACCGGCACAATGCAGCTCACCGAGCCCAATGCCGGCTCCGACGTCGGCGCGCTGCGCACCCGCGCTGAACGCGCCTCCGACGGCACCTATCGCATCAAGGGCACCAAGATATTCATCACCTATGGCGAACACGACATGACCGACAACATCGTGCATTTCGTGCTCGCGCGCTTGCCCGATGCCCCTGCCGGCACCAAGGGAATTTCGCTCTTTCTTGTTCCCAAGTTCATGGTCAATGCCGACGGCTCGCTCGGCGAACGCAACGACATCCACGCGAGCGGCGTCGAGCACAAGCTCGGCATGCACGCCTCGCCGACCTGCACCATGACGATGGGCGACAAGGGCGGCGCGATCGGCTTTTTGATCGGCGAGGAAAACGCGGGCATGCGCTGCATGTTCACGATGATGAACCAGGCCCGGCTCGGCGTCGGCCTCGAAGGTGTCGGCATTGCCGACCGCGCCTATCAGCAGGCGCTGGCCTATGCGCAGGAGCGCAAGCAGGGCAAGGCGGTCGGCCACAAGGGCGACGGGATGGATCCGATCATCGTGCATCCCGACGTCAAGCGCATGCTGATGCAAATGCGCAGCATGACGGCGGCGGCGCGCACGATCTGCTACGCCACCGCGGTCGCGCTCGACGTCTCGGTGCGCGCCAAGGACGCCAAGGTGCGCGCCGACGCGGCAGCACGCGGCGCGCTGCTGACCCCGATCGCGAAGGCGTTCTCCACCGATGTCGGCAACGAGGTCGCCTATCTCGGCGTGCAGGTCCATGGCGGCATGGGCTTCATCGAGGAGACCGGCGCCGCGCAGCATTACCGCGATGCCCGCATCACCTCGATCTATGAAGGCACCAACGGCATCCAGTCGATCGACCTCGTCACCCGCAAGCTCGGCGCCAATGGCGGCGCTTCGGTGTGGGCGCTGCTCGACGAGCTCGCCTCGACCATCAAGCAGGTCGAGACCTCCAACGATCCGGCGTTCGGCACCACCGGCGCCAAGCTGCGCGATGCCCACGCCGCGCTCGAGCGCAGCAGCAAATGGCTGCTCGAGCGGCTGGCCTCCGCGCCGAACGATGCGCTGGCCGGCGCGACACCCTATCTGCGGCTGTTCGGCGCGACGCTCGGCGGCTGCATGCTCGCCGGCGAGGCGCTCGCCGCCAAGGCGAACGGCGAAGCCGAGCCACAGCGCTACGTCGCATTGGCGCGCTTCTTCGCCGAGAACATCTCCGTGCAGGCGCCGTCGCTGGAGAAGACCGTGACCGAAAGCGCCGAGGCGGTGACCGGCGCGGATGCAGTGCTGGCGGGGTGAGATCTCCCCGTTTGGGTCGTTAGGCCGCGCCACATTCACAACTGTCGTCCCGGCGAAGGCCGGGACCCATGCGCCGCAGCAGATAATCGTGAACGGGACTCGCCGTTCCGACGACGTGCAACAATGACCACTTGTGGTAATGGGTCCCGGCCTTCGCCGGGACAACACCGAATGCGTTGCGCCGCCAGTGATTGAGAACTTGCGAAGTCACTGCGCTGAAGACGCAACGCGCATCACCTAGTTTCTAAACACGAGGCAGCGCCCGCCGATCGCCTCAAGTCGCGCGCACAGCTGGTTGGCTCGCTCGCGGGAGGTCTCGGCGACCCGCAGCAGATACCAGGTGGCCGAGCCCGGCCCGGCCATGTGCGATCTCAGAACGAGCGGCGCACGATCGCCCAGCACCGATGCAAATCGTTTCTGCAGTTGCTGGTAATCGGCGAGCACCCTCGATTGCGACGGGCCGCCGGCCAATTGAAGTCCCCAAGGTCCCCACGCAGCCTGCTGTGCAATTGTCGCGGACTCCTTTGGGCTCGCGGGCAACGCCCTGACGAGCATGCCGCGCACGATGTCGCCGCAGGCCATGGCGGCATCCGTGTGGACGCGATCCTCGACCGAACCCTGCGCCCATTCCTCGGCCGACTTGCCGGTAATGATCCTGACATAGGCGCGTGTTTCGCCCGGCAGGTTTCCGCGTCCGGCCAACCAATCCTGGACGCGCCGTGGACCACCATTATAAGCAGCCGCCGCAAGGCCGAGATTGCCAAACCGCGCGCGCAGCTCGCGGAGCCAGCGAGCCGATTCCTGCAAGGCAGGCAACGGCTCGAACGGATCAGCCAGACCGCGCCAGCGCGCAGTGCCGGGCATGAATTGGGCGATCCCCTGGGCGCCAGCCCGGCTGACCGAGCCGGGATCGAAATTGCTCTCCTGCCAAATCAGTCGGACAAGGAAATCCGCCGGCAAGCCGTTCCTTAATGCGGTCTCCTCCAGTGCCTTGCAATATTGTTGCGGCCCATCGAGCTTTGGGTCCGGTTGCGGTGGCGTCGGAGATGGAGAGGATGCGGATTGACGCTCCGATGCCGATCGATCGGCCTCCACATTGTTCTCTCCGATATTCGGCTTCGGATGAGGTGCTTCCGCTCGCGCCGGCTCGGCGTGTTGCGCGGCCGGCGTCACCGCCGGCTTGCCGACCGGTTCGGCGCCTGCGACGCGGACGAGCAGCAGAAGACAGGCCGAGGCGATGGCCGTTCGTGGAAATCGATGAATCCGCCGCGGCCCGAAACTCGACTGCATGAAGCGATCATCAAAACGGAGACTGTGTCCGCCCGGATCATACCATCGGCGCCGCTCGACGGGCGGAGAATTTGGATGGGATCCGCACCTCGGTCGTACGGATGCGGCCGTCTAATCGTCGGACAGGCTGCCGACGATCGATGCGCGGCGGGACAGCTCGATCCAGTTGCCGTCGGGATCGAGGATCATGGAAATCCGCGCGACCTCGCCGAGCGTCACCGGCGCGAGGCCTTCGCGCACACCCTTGGCACGCAGTTCCTCATGCACGGCATCGATGTCGGCAACCTGCAACGTGACGTAGCGCCAGCCGCGCGCCTGCCGAGTTTGATCGACGCTTGCGGCGCGATCTTCCCTGAGCAGGATCAGGCTGTCGCCGAGGCGGAAGGCCGCGCCACCCGACCATGATTGCTCGGCGAAGCGAGGATGTCGCCGTAGAACCTGCAGTGTGCGGCGACGTCGCGCACCGCCATCGCGACAGCGATCTGGGTGATGCCGTCATGTCCGGGCGCGACCAGACAAACGCTGTTGCCGTCGGGATCGGCCATGCGTTGCGGCGCCGCAACGCCCTCTCGCGCAACGATCAGCTCGCGATACCCGCTCGGTGCCGCATCGGGCAGCGGCTCGACGTGATGGTTGAGCTTGATGACTGAGCCGTGCGCGTCGTGCCGGTACTGTTTCTGCCCGCGCCGGATCGGCAGCACATGATCGAAGCGAAGCCCGGCATCCTGCTGCCAGAAATGCAGCATCGGCTCGAGATTGTTCGTCGAGAGGCCGATGTCGATCACATTCTTCGCAAGTTGCATTTGCCTGCCGCCCTCACACATAGTCCCCGCAACGGACCCGACTAGCTATGCGAGGATCACCTCATTGCGCAAGCACCAACAATCCCCGATCCTGAAGCTGTTGCTGTCGCGGGTCGGCCAGCTGGCCGCGGCCCGCCTGGAGATTCTTGTAATGACGCGTTCTCTTCACGCGAACGGGCGTCCACTCCGCTCGAAAGCGCTCTAAGATCACTCGATGCAGTGAGGACCGAAATGCCTGCGAGCCTGGTTCAGACTTTTCGAGCTTTTGCCTACAATAATGCCTGGGCCAATCATCGCCTGCTCACGGCATGCGCCGGTCTCAGCCAGGCGGAGTTCGTGGCGGCGCGGACCGGGTTCTTCCCGAGCCTGCAGGCGACGCTGAACCACATCCATGTCATTGATCTCTTCTATGTCGACGCGCTCGAGGGTGGCTGGCTCGGGCCGGCGGCATGGGCCAATGAGGTGCCCTACCCGTCGGTCGCGGCGCTGCAAGCCGCGCAGGCTGCGGTCGACCAGCGCCTGATCGCGCACTGCGAGGCGCTGACGGCCGGGCGGCTCGATGACGTCGTCAAGGTCAATCGCGACACATCGGTACAGACCGAACGGCGCGACCGCCTGCTGATGCATCTGTTCCAGCACCAGATCCATCATCGCGGCCAGGCTCACGCGATGCTGTCCGAAACCACGGTCAAGCCGCCGCAGTTCGACGAATTCTTCGCCGCCAGCGAGGCCCCGCTCCGGGAAGCGGAGTTCAAGGAGCTCGGCTGGAGCGAGGCCGCCGTGTGGGGCGGCTGAGGACGAGGTTCCGCTCACAATAGCGCCTTGCGGAATGGTTCCCAGTTCGGAACGAGGTCTTGAAACAGCCCGTCTCCACGCTCACCTGACGGTGTAACGTGGGGAACTAAGTACATGCCTTTTGCCAATCACCGGGGCCAGCGCGTCCATTACACCGTCGAAGGATCCGGGCCGCTGATCGTGCTGCAGCACGGCCTGCTGCTCGACGCCGCGAGTTGGAAGCAATGCGGCGTGGTCGACGCGCTTGCCGATCGCTTTCGCGTGGTCTGTGTCGATTCGCTCGGACACGGCTTGAGCGACAAGCCCGCCGATCCCGAGTTCTACGATCAGGCGCAGCGCGCCGGCGACATCGTTGCGGTGATCGACGACCTCGGCGATGAGCGCGCCCATGTGGTCGGACATTCGATGGGCGGCTGGGTCGCGGTCGGCGTCGCCCGGTTTTTCCCGGCGCGGCTGGCTTCGCTTGCGATCGGCGGCTGGGACTTTCTCACCGGACTGCCGCGCGGCAATGCCGGCCCGCTGACCTACGGCGCCTTCATCACCTTTGCCCGCCGCACGGTGCCCGAGCTCGCCGAATGGGTGACGCCCGATCTCGAAGGCGGCGTGCGGGCCTGCTTTGACGCGCTCGGCCAGGTCGACGGTGCCAAGGACGCCGTGCTGTCCTCGCGCGTGCCGGTGCTGCTGTGGAACGGACAGGACGACGGACCGCATGCGCCGATGCAGCGTTTTGCCGCGGAGAATGGCCTGTATGCGATGTCGGTCCCCGGCGATCATCTCGGCGCACTGCTGCAGCATGGCGCCGCGATCGGCCGCGGCATCGGCTCGTTCGTCGGGCGCGGCTGAGCGCGGTGGAGGCACGCGACGGCGCCGGTCCGGCTTGCTCGTCCGGCGCCCGGAATTGCGACCGGTCGCGAAATTCCGGTTAACTGCATTGCGCCGCTCTCATGCGCGGCTGCGGGGAAAAGCGATCCAGAACACTTGGGGCCTGCACGGGATGATGTAGGATGGCGGGTACGACGCCGCCGGCGACGATGCCGGCCGACCCTGGGACCGCTTGATGACCGCGCATGTCATAGTCACCGACGAAGCCGCCACACGCGTGATCCGGCTGCGCAGGCCCGAGAAGAAGAACGCGATCACCCAGGAGATGTTTCGCGCGATCAGCGACGCGATCGACAAGGCGCAGAACAATCCGAAGATCCGCTGCCTGATCATCACCGGCGGCTCCGGCGTGTTCACCGCCGGCAACGACATCGAGGATTTGCTCGCGCAGGGCACCTCGACCGGCGAGGCGCCGCCCGCCTCCGACCTCGTCAAGTTCCTGTATTCATTGGCCCACAATGTGAAGCCGATCATCGCCGCCGTCGACGGCGTCGCGATGGGCATCGGCACCACGATGCTGTTTCACTGCGACTATGTGCTGGCCAGCAAGACCGCCCTGTTCTCGACGCCGTTCTCCAATTTCGGCCTGGTGCCGGAAGGCGCCTCCAGCCTGTTGATGCCGCGCATGATGGGCCACCAGCGCGCCTTCGCGATGCTGGTGATGGGCCGCACCATGTCGGCCGACGATGCCCGCGTCGCCGGTTTCGTCAACACCGTGGTGGCGCCGGGACATGCCGAGGTCGAGGCGCATAAGGTCGCGCGCGAGATCTGCGCGCTGCCGGCGGAGGCAGTTGCGACCTCGCGGCGCCTGATCCGGCTGCCGCCGGAGGACGTCACCCGCCGCATCGAGCAGGAGAACCATTTGTTCAGCGAACGAATGCGCTCCAAGGAAGCGATCGCCGCCTTCAAGGCGTTCATGGCACGCCCCAAAGATTGAACGAAGCGTCGGGATTGAAACGAAGCGTCGCAAAATTGTAGTGGCGTCGCGCCATGATCGTGTGTTCCATGATTATGTAAGCCTTGGACAGGTCATGAGACAGCCTCGCCTCACGCCCCCCGCCGCGGTCTTCGCGCTTGGCCTCGCCGCAACTGGCCCTTGCCTGGCGCAGGGCGCCGCGCCGGTCGACTTGCGCATTCTCGCGATCAACGATTTCCACGGCTATCTGCGGCCGCCGCCAGGCGGCATCCGCATCACCGATCCCGCTGATGCGACCAAGAAGATCATGGTGCCCGCCGGTGGTTCCGAGCGGGTCGCCACCGTCGTCAAGCAGCTGCGCGCAGGACACAAGAACAACATCTTCGTCGCGGCCGGCGACCTGATCGGCGCGAGCCCGTTCCTGTCGGCGATGTTTCATGACGAGCCTACCATCGAGTCGCTCTCGATGATGGGGCTTGCGATCTCCTCGGTCGGCAATCATGAATTCGACGAGGGCAAGGACGAGCTGCTGCGGATGCAGAATGGCGGTTGCCACCCGGTCGACAAATGCCACGGGCCGCATCCCTTCACCGGCGCGAAATTCCATTATCTGGCGGCGAGCACCTTCGACAAGACCACCGGCAAGACCGTTTTTCCGCCCTACGAGACCAAGGAATTCGACGGCATTCCGGTGGCCTTCATCGGCCTGACGCTGAAGAACACCCCGAACCTGGTGTCGCCGGCCGGCGTCGCGAGCCTCGACTTCCGCGATGAGGCCGACACCGTCAATGCGCTGGTCCCCGAGCTGAAGGCGAAGGGCGTCGGGGCGATCGTGGTCTTGATCCACGAAGGCGGCTTTCCGACCGGCGACTATAATGAATGCCCCGGGATCTCCGGGCCGATCGTCGACATCGTCAAGAAGTTCGATCGCGCGGTCGACGTCGTGATCTCCGGCCATACCCACCAGGCCTATGTCTGCGAGATCGACGGACGGCTCGTCACGTCAGGCGACAAATACGGCATGCTGGTCACTGCGATCGATCTGCAGCTCGATCCGAAAACCCACGATGTGATCAGCGCCAAGGCCGACAACACCATCGTGAAGATCGGCGGCACCCCCAAGGATCCCGAGCAGAGCGCGCTGCTGGAATCCTATGACCGGCTGGCCGCGCCGATCGCCAACCGCGCGGCGGGTTCGGTCACGGAGACGTTGTCGCGTACGCCCGGGGAGGCCGGCGAAAGCGTACTCGGCGATATCGTCGCCGACGCGCAGCTCGCTGCGACCGCTTCGGAGCTGAATGGCGGCGCCGTGATCGCCTTCACCAATCCGGGCGGCGTGCGCACCGACATCGTCAAGCGCGAGGACGGTGCGGTCACCTATGCCGACATCTTCGCAAGCCAGCCGTTCCGCAACCAGCTGGTGACGATGACGCTGACCGGCAAGCAGCTCAAGGACGTGCTGGAGCAGCAATGGGCCGACCCGAAGCGGCCGCGCGCCCTGCAGGTCTCGAAGGGCTTTGCCTATGCATGGGATGCGAGCAAGGGTGATGGCGCGCGCATCATCGCGGCGCGGATGTCGCTCGACGGCAAGCCGATCGACCCGGCCGCGAGCTACCGCGTCACCGTCAACAACTATCTCGCCGAAGGCGGCGACGGCTTCACGGTGTTCAAGGAAGGGACCGCGCAGCAGTTCGGCATCTACGACGTCGATGCGCTCTATGCCTACTTCAAGGCCAACAGCCCGGTCGGCCCGGCGGCCGGCAAGCGGATCGAGCGGATCAACTGAGCGAAGTGCGCGGCTGGAACATCCGTGTCTCCCCGTCATTGCGAGGGGCGATAGCGACGAAGCAATCCATCCTTCAGCTTGCGCGGAAGGATGGATTGCTTCGCGGAGCTTGTCATCGGGCGCGCATTCGCGCGACCCGTTGGCTCGCAATGACGGGGAAGGAGTCGGACCTTCTCCAGCGGCCGCTGTCCCGAAAAGGTGAGGACCAGGCCAATGCGGGGCCTTTTCGGTGGACCGGTAACCGCCTACATTAGGGACAGTTCGCGCATGATCTCGTCCGGAAAACCGCTGCGCACTTTTCTGGATCATGTGTCCTCGCACGCGCGTCCATTGCGCCGGGAATTTGCATGACACTGTTTCTGACGCACACCGCCTGCCTCGATCACCTGACCCCACCCGGACATCCCGAACGCCCCGACCGGCTGCGCGCGGTTGCCGAGGTGCTCGGCGAAGACCGCTTCAAGGCGCTGGTGCGCGACCTCGCGCCGGAAGGCGACCTCGACACCGTGCTGCTCTGCCATGGCGAGCACTATGTCGGCGAACTGCGCCACATCGCGCCGACCTCGGGCATGATCTATATCGACGGCGACACCTCGATGTCGCCGGGCACCTGGGAAGCCGTGATGCGCGGCGTCGGCGGCGCGGTGGCCGCCACCGATGCGGTCATGGAGGGCAAGCACCACAACGCCTTCGTCGCGGTGCGCCCGCCCGGGCATCACGCCGAGAAATCGACGCCGATGGGCTTCTGCTTCTTCGACAATGTCGCGATCGCCGCGCGCCACGCGCAGCGCAAATACGGCATCAAGCGCGCCGCGATCATCGATTTCGACGTCCATCACGGCAACGGCACGCAGGACATCTTCTGGGCCGACCCGACCGTGATGTACTGCTCGACGCATCAGATGCCGCTGTTCCCGGGCACCGGAGCCGCCGGCGAACGCGGCGAGCACGACACCGTCGTCAACGCGCCGCTCGCGTCCGGCGACGGCGGCGCCAAATTCCGCTCCGCTTTCGAAAACCTGATCCTGCCGCAGCTCGAGAAGTTTTCTCCCGAACTCGTCGTCATCTCGGCGGGCTTCGACGCCCATCACCGCGATCCCTTGGCCTCGATCAACCTGACGGGCGAGGATTTCGGCTGGGTCACGCGCAAGCTGATGGACCTCGCCGACAAGAGCGCCGGCGGCCGCGTCGTCTCCGTTCTGGAGGGCGGCTATGACCTCGAGGGCCTGAAAGAGTCGGTGGCATCTCACGTCACCGCATTGATGGGTGCCTAAATCCCCGCCACAATACGCCCGCAAAAATTCGATTGATTCTGCGCCGGGGCAAGCATGGCCTGCGACAGGTCATGTTTGGACGACAAGATCAGGTTGCGATCTGATCCACGCAATCGGGAACGCAAGAATGGCCGAAAACACTCAAGCCGACGTCAAGAAGCTGTCCTTTGAACGCGCGATCGAGGAACTCGAATCTATCGTCAAGCGGCTCGAGGACGGCAAGGTCCCGCTTGAGGAATCGGTCGCGATCTACGAGCGCGGCGAGGCATTGAAGCGGCGCTGCGAGGAATTGCTGCGCCAGGCCGAAGCCCGCGTCGACAAGATCACCACTGACGCCTCGGGCCAGGCATCCGGGACCGAACCGCTCGACGTGCAGTAACGCCGCCGACCGCCGCGACCCTGCGACAGGATGTCCGCCGCCGCGGGCAATTGTTGCTGCGTATTTCCATTGATCGATCACGCCGCGGGGTGATCACGGCGACCCGGCACGGCCGCGAATCGGGCCGTTCCGGACCGGCCGGTTGCCGCTAAAATGGCCAAATTGGAACCCGCGCCGGGTGCCAACCATTGAAAAGTCTAGGTTTTTCAAGACGGCGCATAGGAACCCTGCGCCGCCTATCGGGTTGGCTTTGGTTACGGCTTTGGTGTAATGCTTCCAGTTCTATGGGCATTTGAGAGTGACGGGCGGCCCGAAGTTTTCGGGCGGCATGCATCTCAAATGGTTCGACAAAACTGAACCGGGACGGGTGAAGAGCGACCAAGGTGATGCGTATCACGTGGTCCAATCCGGAGTGAATCTAGGCTTACAACCAGGCACGGTCTGCCGGGGCGGCACCCAGTGTCTGGCTTTCGCTGCGCGATGTGCGCGCCAACCCATCTCGCGTCGGGCGGTTCGTTCCGACAGGCAAAAATTGGAAATTCGCTGTGACCACATTTAGTAAAACGCCGCTTCTTGACACTATTCACACGCCCGATGACCTGCGCAAGCTGAAGGTCGAGCAGGTGCGGCAGGTTGCCGACGAGCTCCGCCAGGAAACCATCGACGCCGTGTCGGTGACCGGCGGCCATTTCGGCGCCGGCCTCGGCGTGGTCGAACTGACCACCGCCATCCACTACATCTTCGACACCCCGCGCGACCGCCTGATCTGGGACGTCGGCCACCAGGCCTATCCGCACAAGATCCTGACCGGTCGCCGCGACCGGATCCGCACCCTGCGCACCGGCGGTGGCCTCTCCGGCTTCACCAAGCGCACCGAGAGCGACTACGATCCGTTCGGCGCCGCGCACTCCTCGACCTCGATTTCGGCCGGCCTCGGCATGGCCGTGGCGCGCGACCTCTCCGGCGGCAAGAACAACGTTATCGCCGTGATCGGTGACGGCGCGATGTCGGCGGGCATGGCCTATGAGGCCATGAACAACGCCGGCGCGATGAATTCGCGCCTGATCGTGATCCTCAACGACAACGACATGTCGATCGCGCCGCCGGTCGGCGCGATGAGCGCCTATCTGTCGCGGCTCTACTCCGGCAAGACCTACCGCTCGCTGCGCGAGGCTGCCAAGCAGATCAACAAGCGCCTTCCGAAGATCCTCGCCAACCGCGCCAACCGCGTCGAGGAATATTCCCGCGGCTTCATGATGGACGGCGGCACGCTGTTCGAGGAACTCGGCTTCTACTATGTCGGCCCGATCGACGGTCACAATCTCGACCATCTGCTGCCGGTGCTGAAGAACGTTCGCGACATGGAGACCGGGCCGATCCTGGTCCACGTCGTGACCCAGAAGGGCAAGGGCTACGGTCCGGCCGAGGCTTCCGCCGACAAGTACCACGCCGTCGTCAAGTTCGACGTCGCGACCGGCACCCAGGCCAAGGCCAAGCCGAATGCGCCGGCCTACCAGAACGTGTTCGGCCAGAGCCTCGTCAAGGAAGCGCAGAAGGACGACAAGATCGTCGCCATCACCGCGGCGATGCCGTCGGGCACCGGCGTCGACATCTTCAACAAGGCGTTCCCGGACCGCACCTTCGACGTCGGCATCGCCGAGCAGCACGCGGTGACCTTCGCCGCGGGCCTTGCCACCGAAGGCTACAAGCCGTTCTGCGCGATCTATTCGACCTTCCTGCAGCGCGGCTATGACCAGGTGGTCCACGACGTCGCGATCCAGAGCCTTCCGGTCCGCTTCGCGATCGATCGCGCCGGCCTGGTCGGCGCCGACGGCGCGACCCATGCCGGATCGTTCGACAACGCCTATCTCGGCTGTCTGCCGAACATGGTGATCATGGCCGCCTCCGACGAAGCGGAAATGGTCCACATGGTGGCGACCCAGGTCGCAATCAACGATCGTCCGAGCGCGCTGCGCTATCCGCGCGGCGAAGGCCGCGGCGTCGAGATGCCGGAAGTCGGTGTTGCCCTGCCGATCGGCAAGGGCCGCATCATCCGCGAGGGCAAGAAGGTCGCGCTGCTGTCGTTCGGCACCCGCCTCGCCGAGTGCGAGAAGGCGGCCGACGAGCTCGCCGCCCACGGCCTCTCCGCCACCATCGCCGACGCGCGCTTCATGAAGCCGCTCGACGAAGAGATGATCATGAAGCTCGCCCGCGACCACGAGATCCTGATCACGATCGAGGAAGGCTCGATCGGCGGCTTCGGCTCACACGTCATGCAGTTCCTGTCCGACAATGCGATGCTGGACAGCGGCATGCTCAAGTTCCGCTCGATGATCCTGCCCGACGTGTTCCTCGATCACGACTCGCCGGCGGCGATGTATGCCCGCGCCGGTCTCGACGCCAAGAGCATCGTTGCCAAGGTGTTCGAAACCCTCGGCAAGGACTACAAGACCGAGACCGTCAAGCTCGCTTAGTCGCCTTCCACCTCTCCCCACCGGGGAGAGGTCGGATCGCGCGAGCGATCCAGGTGAGGGGGTGAGGTCCCATGAAAGTGCATAACCCCTCACCCGCGCCTCCGGCGCAACCTCTCCCAATGGGAGAGGTTTCAAGTCGATCTTGTCCTGGGCAAGTCCATGAAAATCTATCTGGCAGGTCCTGACGTGTTCCTGCCGGATGCCGTGGAGATCGGCCGCCGCAAGGCGGAGATTTGCGCCTATCACGGGCTGACCGGGCTGTACCCGCTCGACAACAGCATCAATCCCACCGTCGCCGGCGCTTCGCTCACCATCTTCAAGAGCAACGAGGCGATGATGGAGTCGGCCGACGCCATCATCGCCAATTTGACGCCGTTTCGCGGCCCCAGTGCCGACGCAGGCACGGTCTACGAACTCGGCTACATGGCGGGACGCGGCAAACTGTGCCTCGCCTATTCGAACGATCCCACGTCCTACGCCAATCGCGTGGCGCGGCTGAGCGAGGTCGTGCCGGCATCCGACGGACGCCTGATCGACGCGGAGGGGCTGACGGTGGAAGAGTTTGGATTGCCCGACAATCTGATGATGATGCACGCGCTCGATTTGCACGGCAGCCCGCTGGTGACACCGCGGGAGCCGGCGACCGACCTCTGGCACGACCTCACCTCCTTCGAGGCCTGCGTGCGGCTCGCCGCCGCGCAGCGCCGGCAGAGCGCCAAGTGAGTAGGCAAGTGAGCAAGTAAGTGAGCAAGCAAGTGACCAAGGCGGGCGACAACGACAACAGCGCATCCGCCGGCAAGCGCATCGACGTGCTGCTGGTCGAGCGCGGCCTGTTCGAAAGCCGGGCGCGGGCGCGCGCCGCAATCGACGCCGGCCTCGTCACCGCCGACGGCAGGCCGATCGCGAAGGCATCCGAGATCGTCGCCCCCGGCGCCGCACTCACGGCCGAGCCGGCGCATCCCTATGTCTCGCGCGGCGGCGTCAAGCTCGCCGGCGCGATCGAGCATTATCCGATCGAGGTCGAGGGCCATGTCTGCCTCGATGTCGGCGCCTCGACCGGCGGCTTCACGGAGGTGCTGCTCGCCAATGGCGCGAGCCTCGTGTTCGCCATCGATGTCGGCCACGGCCAGCTGCATCCCTCGCTGCAGGGCCATCCGAAGATCGTCTCCATGGAGGAGACCGACATCAGGAACTACGAGGGCAAGCGACTGCCGGCGCGGCCCGATATCGTCGTGATCGATGTCAGCTTCATCTCGCTGAAGCTGGTGCTGCCGGTGGCGCTGTCGCTGGCGGCGGCCCCGATGCATCTGCTGGCGTTGATCAAGCCGCAGTTCGAGGCGGCCCGCAAGCACTCCAAGCGCGGCGTCATCCGCAATGCGATGGTGCACCAGGAGATCTGCGACGATATCGCCGCCTTCGCCGCTTCGCTCGGCTGCACCGACATCGAGGTGTTTCCGTCATCGATATCGGGCGGCGACGGCAATATCGAATTCTTCCTCGGCGCGCGCCGTGGCTGAAGTCCTCACCATCGACCATGTCGGCCACCGCGGCGACGGCGTCGCGATCGATGGCGCACAGTCGATCTTCGTGCCCTATACGCTGGCCGGTGAAACCGTCGAGGTCGACGACGTCCCCGGCAATCATCCCGACCGGCGGCGGCTGCTGCGCGTCGTGCACGAAAGCCCCGAGCGCATTGCGCCGTTCTGTCCGCATTTCGGCATCTGTGGCGGCTGCGCGATCCAGCACTGGAACGAGGCGCCCTACCACGCCTGGAAGCGCAACATCGTGGTCGAGACGCTGGCGCAGGCGAAGCTCGCGACTGAGGTGGCGCCGCTGCGCGACGCCCATGGCGCCGGCCGACGCCGCATCACGCTGCACGGACGGATGGGTACCCACGAAGTCCTCAAGGTCGGCTTCGCCGCCGCTGGCTCGCATGACATCATCCCGGTCGATCGCTGTCCGATCCTCGACCCCGTGCTCGACGGTGCGCTCGAGGCGGCCTGGGCCACAGCCGAGCCGCTGATCTCGATCGGCAAGCCGCTCGACATCCAGGTGACGGCGACCGCGAACGGCCTCGACATCGACGTGCGCGGCTCCGGCCCGCTGCCAACCAGCCTGATCACCACTTTGTCGCGGGTTGCGGAGAAACACCACCTGGCGCGGCTGACACGGCACGGCGAGCTGGTGCTGCAGCGCGGCTCGCCCGAGATTGCGATCGGCAAGGCGAAAGTCGTGCTGCCGCCGGGCTCGTTCCTGCAGGCGACGGTCAAGGGCGAGGAGACGCTGGCGGCGCTGGTTCGCGAGCATTGCGGCCGCACCAAGCACATCGCCGATCTGTTCTGCGGTGTCGGCCCGTTCGCGCTGCGCCTTGCGGAGAAGGCGCGGGTCGCGGCCTTCGACAGCGACGCCGGCGCGATCACGGCGCTGCAGAAGGCCGCGCAAACGACGCCCGGATTGAAGCCGCTCAAGGCCGAGGCGCGCGACCTGTTCCGCCGCCCGCTGATGCCGCAGGAGCTGCGCGACTATGACGCCGTCGTGTTCGATCCGCCGCGGCAGGGCGCGCAGGCGCAGGTCACGCAGCTGGCGGCGAGCAAGGTGCCGGTGATCGTCGCGGTGTCCTGCAACGCAGCGACCTTCGCGCGCGACGCAAGGATCCTGATCGATGGCGGCTACAGGATCGCCGGTGTCACGCCGGTCGATCAGTTCCGCCATACACCGCATGTCGAGCTGGTGGCGCGCTTCGCGCGCTGAGGCATCGTTGCGCCTATCGCAGCGTGCGGTGGTCTCGCTATAATCCGCCTCGCATGTCCCACGATCCGCTGCTTGCGCGCATCATTCCCGTCTTTGCCGCCGTGCCTGGCGTCGCCGCCATCGCGCTCGGCGGCTCGCGAGCGCGCGGCACGGCGCATGAGACTTCGGATTACGACCTCGGCCTTTACTACCGAGATGCCGCCGCACTCGATGCCGATCGGCTGCGCATGGCGGTGACAGGCCTGGTCGATGACCCCGCTGCTGCGCATGTGACGCCGGTCGGCGAATGGGGACCGTGGATCGTCGGCGGCGCCTGGCTTGTGATCGGCGGCCGCAAGGTCGACCTGCTCTACCGCAGCGCCGAACAGGTCACGACCGTTATCGACGCCTGCCGCAACGGCGAGGTCAGCATGCATTACCAGCCGGGCCATCCGCACGGCTTCTGCTCGGCGATCTGGATGGGCGAGATCGCGCTATGCCGTGTCCTGCATGATCCCGGCGGCCTCATCGCGGCGATCAAGGCGAGTACCGCACCTTACCCGCCGGCGCTGCGCGATGCCCTGGTGCGGCGCTTTCAATGGGAAATCCTGTTCGCGATCGAGAATGCCGAGCTTGCCGTGCCGCGCGGCGACACTACGCACATCGCCGGTTGCGCCTATCGCGCGCTGGCCTGCGTCGCGCAGGTGCTGTTTGCGCTGAACGGACAGTATCTGATCAACGAGAAGGGCGCGCTGGCGCAGGCTGCGAATTTTCCCGTGACGGTTCGTGACCTCGCCGCGCGCGTCGCCGAAGTCTGGCGGCAGATTGGAGCGGCGGAGTACGCGGCTGCATTGCGGACGCTGCGGATGCTGGAGAGCGAGCTGCGGAAGATATCGTAGAAACCGTAGGATGGGTAGAGCGCAGCGAAACCCATCAATCTGCGACCGCGCGGAGAAATGATGGGTTTCGCTGCGCTCTACCCATCCTACGCAACGCTACCGCCCCCAGCGGTCCTGCCAGATCTTCTCGCCGATCGTGCAGCTGACCCGCGGCTCCTTCTCGGCGGTCCGTACGATCGGGCGCTCGGGGGTGCGGCCGGCGACTTCGAGCAGCAGCTTGGTGCGGATTGCTTCCTTGAATTTCTCGCGATCCTTGATCGTCACCACGAAGGAGCCGGGCCCGCCGATCACGCAATCTTCGTAGTAGTAATCGAGATTATCGATATCCATCGTCGAGTAGGACGGCTCCTTCACCATGATCGGCAGGCCGTTGATGACGATACCCTTGTCGAGCGCCGCATCGCGCGCCGGCGTGATCGGCGTGCCGTTGTTGTTGGGCCCATCGCCGGAAATATCGATCACGCGGCGAATTCCGCGATGCGGATTCTCGTCGAACATCGGGATCGCGAAATAGATCGCGCCCGAGATCGAGGTGCGCGAGGCGCGGCGCACCGGCGTCTTCATGATCTCGGCGGAGACCGCGTCCGCCGATTCAGGGCCGTCGATCACTCGCCAGGGAATGATCACTTTCTGGTCGTTGGATGCGGCCCACTCGAAGTAGGTGATCGAGATCTTGCCGTTCGGACCGGCCTTCAGCGCCTGCAGGAATTCCTTGGAGACGATCGCCTGCGCATAGCCCTCGCGCTGGATCGCGAGCTCGTCCATGTCCATCGAATAGGAGACGTCGACCGCGATGATCAACTCGATGTCGACGCTCGGCGTGGATTCCTTTTCAGCGACGCGATGGCCCACCTGGGTTCCCGGGCTGGGCGCGGCAACACCGGCCACATCGCCGCTGGCTAACACTCCCGCGACAAGCACCGCTCCGATCGAGACATACCAGCGCATTGCGGCCCTCCCGTCGTGTCCCGTTATGGTGACATGCAAATCAGGCGGCGAAAAGCGCAGATATCATCTGTCCTTCACATTCAAGTTAGAGGCCTGCAAGTTAGACGCCCGCAGGTTTGGACGTCACGCATGAGGCGACACGCGCCGTGCCGTTGCCGCAATGACGCCGTGCAAATCGAACGGTTCCAAGACGTGCCGGAAGACGGTATTCTTACGGAGCAATCGCGAGGGAGTGCGATGCCCGATACTGTCGTCAAGCCGAAAACCAGGACGAAGACCAAGGTCGAGCGGCCGCGCCTGCACAAGGTGATCCTGGTCAACGACGACTACACGCCGCGCGAATTCGTGGTCACCGTGCTGAAGGGCGAATTCCGCATGACCGACGACCAGGCCTACAAGGTGATGCTGACCGCGCATCAGCGCGGCGTCTGCGTGGTCGCGGTCTTCACCCGGGACGTCGCCGAGACCAAGGCCACGCGCGCCACCGACGCCGGCCGCGCCAAAGGCTATCCGCTGCTGTTCACCACCGAACCGGAAGAGTAGCAGGCCTCACCGCTGCGCCGGCTCGGCCCGCTGACTGATCGCAATGTCGGCGACGACCGCGCCCATCACCAGCGCGCCGCCGATGAGGGCGCGCAGCGACGGCACCTCGGCAAAGGCGAGCCATACCCAGAACGGCATCAGCGGCGTTTCGAGCGTGGCGATCAGCGAGGCCTGCGCGGACGGCAGCAACCTCGAGCCGACCGTGAACAGGGTGAGGCCGAGACCGACCTGGCATGCCCCGAACATCGCGAGCACGCCGAGATCGGCGCCCGTGACCGCGCCGATGCCCTGCCCCAACGGCAAGCTCACGGCGCTGCCGAGAAAGTTCGAGAGCGCCGCGGCGGCGATCATCGGCGTACCCTTGTGCCGCCGGATCACCACCGTCATCAGCGAGATCGCGAGCACCATCACGCAGGCAAGGCCGATGCCCCTGTAATCCGTGATGCCAACGGCGCCACTGACGGTGGTGGCGACACCCGCGAGCGCGACGAGGCTCGCCAGCAATGTGCCGGGCCGCGCCCGCTCGCGCAGCCAAAGCCAGGCGATCGCAGCGGCCGCAAACGGCTGCATCGCGACCAGGATTGCGACATTGGCGACGCTGGTCAGCTGCAGCGCCGGAATGAACGTCACCATGCCCAGGGTCGAGAGACCGGCCACCAGCCATCCGCTCAACGGCATCACGACGAGATCGCGCGCGCCGCGCCGGCCTTGCGTGGCGACCAGGAACAGCACAATCGCGCCGCCACCGAACAGCCCGCGCCACAACAGGATGGTCCAGGAATCGAAGTGCAGCAGCCGGGTAAAGAACGGCGCGGTGCTCCAGGCGGCCGCGGCCGCCACGACCAGCGCAATCCCGGTGCGATGCTGCGCGTCCGTGTCAGTCACGTCGCACCGATGCTAGCTGGCGGCAGCAATCGGCGCTTCGTCGAACAGGCCATAGACCCGTTCCGCCTTCGAGAACCCCGCGATCGGAAACTCGCCGAGGTCGCTCCAGCCGCCGTCATGAATGCCGGCGAAGCGCTCGGACGCGACGACGGTGCGGCCGAGCCGGCCGGCGATCTTCTCCAGCCGCGCGGCGAGATTGACGGCCGGGCCGATGCAGGTGAAGTCGAGCCGGTTGCCGCCGCCGATATTGCCGTAGAGCACGCGCCCGAGATGCAGCGCGACGCCGAAGCGGAAGCGCTCGACGGCGTCGCCATTGGCAAATTGCAGCGCCTCGACCCCGGCGCGGGATGCACGCGCGGCCTCCAGCACCCGCGAGCAGACCTGCGCCTCGTCGCCGAGATATTCGTCGACCGGAAACACCGCGAGCAGGCCGTCGCCCATGAATTTGAGCACCTCACCGCCATGCTCGCGGATCGCCGTGACCTGGCAATCGAAATAGAGGTGAGGATCTCCACGACGGTCTCGGGCGGCAAACGGTCCGACAGCGCGGTGAAGCCGCGCAGGTCCGACAGCCAGATCGCGGCATCCATCGTATCGGCATGGCCGCGCCGGATCTGGCCGCCCATAATGCGCTCGCCGGCGCGGTTGCCGACGTAAGTGTCAAGCAGCAGCGACGCCGTGCGACGCAGCGTCACGATCTCGATGTAGCGCGCCAGCGGGACAGTGATCGAGCGGATCGCATCGAGCTGCTCGCCGGTGAAGCCGCCCGGCTGCCGGGCGGTCCAGCTCGAGGCGTTGGCGAAGCCGTCGGTGTAAACCAGCGGCACGGCGATATAGTCGGTGACACCCTCCGCCTGGAGATCCACGACGATCGGAAAGCGCTTGCTGGCGGGGTCGTCCAGCCGCGCGCGCACTTCAACACCTTGTCTGAAGACGATCGACAGTGGGCTGACGGCAAATTCCGGGGAGTCCAGGATGTTGTGATCGACGGTGCCGGTTTCGACCTCGGCACCCTGCTTCCAGAAGAAATGGCGGCCGTAGATCTCGGGATGCAGCGTGCGCACGAAGACGCCGACACGCCACAGCGGCAGGCCGGCCCGTACCAGCCGTTCGCAGCACTCCGCCATCATCTGCGGCGGGGTCGGTGCCGACCGCGCGCCGCCGATCATCCATGTGATGATATCCCGAAGCTCCGACGCATTCATCGCATTCCCCCAGGGCGGTCTGGCGACCGCCACTATACAGGGGATCAGCGTCCGGTCTGCCCGCGGTCGCGCAGAAAATGATCGGCCAGCACGCAGGCCATCATCGCCTCGCCGACCGGCACGGCCCGGATGCCGACGCAGGGGTCGTGGCGGCCCTTGGTCAGGATGTCGGTATCGGCGCCCTTGCGGTCGACGGTCCGGCGCGTGGTCAGGATCGACGAGGTCGGCTTGACCGCAAAGCGCACCACCACCGGCTGGCCGGTCGAGATGCCGCCCAGCACGCCGCCGGCATGGTTGGACAGGAAACGCGTTCCATTGTTGCCGGTCCGCATCTCGTCGGCATTCTCTTCGCCTGAAAGTTCGGCGGCGCCGAAGCCGGCGCCGATCTCGACGCCCTTGACCGCGTTGATGCTCATCATCGCCGAGGCCAGATCGCTATCGAGCTTGGCGTAGATCGGCGCGCCGAGACCGGCCGGCACGCCTTCGGCAACGACCTCAATGACGGCGCCGATCGAGGAGCCGCTCTTCCTGATGCCGTCGAGATAGCTCTCGAAGAACGCCGCCTTGTCCTTGTCCGGACAGAAGAACGGGTTGTTGGCGATCTCGTCCCAGTCCCACTTCTCGCGGTCGATCTTGTGCGGCCCCATCTGCACCAGCGCGCCGCGCACCTTCACCTCGGGCAGGACTTTTCGCGCGATCGCGCCGGCCGCGACGCGGGTCGCGGTCTCGCGTGCCGAGGATCGTCCGCCACCGCGATAGTCGCGCAGGCCGTATTTCGCTTCATAGGTGAAGTCGGCATGGCCGGGACGGAACTTGTCCTTGATCTCGGAATAATCCTTCGAGCGCTGGTCGGTGTTCTCGATCAGCAGCGCGATCGGCGTGCCGGTCGTCACCTGGACGCCGCTTTCCGGATGCGCCATCACGCCGGACAGGATCTTCACCGCATCCGGCTCCTGGCGCTGGGTGGTGAAGCGCGACTGGCCGGGCCTGCGGCGGTCGAGGTCGTGCTGGATCTCCTCAACCGTCAGAGGGATCATCGGCGGGCAACCGTCCACCACGCAGCCGATCGCGACCCCATGGCTCTCGCCGAAGGTCGTGACGCGGAACATATGGCCGAAAGTATTGAAGGACATGGCGTGTCGTAACGCGCGGGGTCGGCAGCGTCAAACGGGTTTCATGACCCCAAAGACGTGGCCGGCCGGGTGCCTTTAACTATATTTCTGCAGGCCCGTCGCGCCGAACACGTAGACCGCGCCCTGCTCGATCGTGAGGTCGGCGGCCGAGGCCGGGGTCTCGAAGCCGAGCGCGACCATCAGCGCCCGCGCCGTGCCGCCATGGGCGACCGCGACCGTGTCTGACGTCACCGAACCGTACCATTCGGTCATCCGCGCCTGCACGTCGACATAGCTCTCGCCGCCCTCCGGCGACACCATCCACTTCTCAGCCAGGCGACGTGCATAGACGACGGGGTCCGCGGCCTGCGCCTGCGCCAAGGTCGAGCCCTCCCAGGTCCCGTAGGCGATCTCGCGCAGCCGTGCGTCGAGCGCGTAATCGCCCGGCGGCAGGCCAAGCTCGGTGCGCACCAACTCCATGGTCGCGCGCGCCCGGATCAGCGGGCTTGCGACGAATGGCAGCGTCGTCTTGTCACGGCCGTCGCGCGCCAGGAGATCATCAAGGATGCGACCGGCATGCACCGCCTGGGCGCGGCCGCGCTCGTTGAGGGCGATGTCCTGCGCACCCTGAAGCCGGCCCTCGGCGTTCCACGAGGTTTCGCCGTGGCGGATGTAATAGATCGTTGGCACCGGCATTCCCGTAACGGCTGGTCCCTGTTGAGCGAGCTGTCGGGCGCCTGACCTGAGGCTTCCACGCTTCGAATTTTTTCGGCTCGGAGGTACACCAGCACTTTGGCCGGCGACAAGCCCAAATCGGCCGCAGCAGAGGCGCACTGCGCGCAGGTCGGCGCGACCGGAATAGGCACGTCGTTTGGGTGTTATGTTTGACAAGGCGGCGATCGCCGCGACCATCAAAGACTGGATGCATGACCGCGTTTCGTCAAAGTGTCGAAGCCATGATTCCAGCGCTCCGCCGCTATGCGCGCGCGCTGGTGCGTGACACGGATATCGCCGACGACCTGGTGCAGGACACGCTGGTGCGCGCGCTGCGCTCGGAGCGGCTGTTTCTCGGCGGCGACGTCAGGAGTTGGCTCTACACGATCCTGACCAATCTGAACAAGAACCGGCGGCGTTCGCTGGCGCGACGGCCGGCCTTCATGCCGCTGCTCGACAACAACGCCGACGCCAGCGGCACCGAGGCCGAGGGACGCGACATCGAGCGCGCGCTGTCGACGCTGGTCGAGGAGCAACGCTCGGTGCTGCTGCTCGTGATGCTGGAGGGCATGAGCTACCGCGAGGTCGCCGACATCCAGGGCGTGCCGATCGGAACGGTGATGTCCCGCCTCGCCCGCGCGCGCGCCCATGTGCGGGCCTCGATCGAGGGCCAGCGCCCGGCGCTCAGGCGGGTGAAATGATAATGTGCGCGATGGCAGACGTTACGATGAGCGATTTTCGAACAAGATTTGGCAGAGACGACTGATATGACCGACCCGAACATTCCCGTCACCGAAGACGAGCTGCACGCCTACGTCGACAACGAGCTGCCGGCCGAACGCCGCGGCGATGTCGAGGCGTGGCTCGCCACCCATCCCGACGACGCGGCACGGGTGCAATCATGGCGCGCGATGGCCGAGACGCTGCATGCGCGCTACGACGGCGTGCTGGACGAGGCGGTGCCGAAGCGGCTCGAGCTCGAGCGGCTGGTGCGCCAGCCGCGCCGCTGGGTCTATGGCGCGGTAGCGGCAACGCTTGCCGCCTTCATCGCCGGCGGCGGCGTCGGCTGGGTCGCACGCGGCGCTACCGCTGCGCCGTCGACCTTCCAGAGCTTCACGCTCGATGCGCTCGATGCGCATCGGCTCTACGTGGTCGAGGTCCGCCATCCGGTCGAGGTGCCCGGCAGCGAGCGCGACCATCTGCAGCAATGGCTGACCAAGCGCTGCGGCTGGGACGTCCGCGCCCCCGACCTCAGCGGGCTGAAGCTGGTCGGCGGCCGCCTGCTGCCGGGGCCGAGCGGGCCGGCGTCGTTCCTGATGTATGAGAGCACGTCCGGCGAACGCTTCACGGTCTACACCGCCAAGGTGAAGACCGAGGCGACCCAGATGCGCTACGCCGCGCAGGGCAGCGACGGCGCGCTGTTCTGGGCCGATCGCGGCGTCGCCTATGTCGTCAGCGGCGGCACCGACCGCACGCGCCTGACCCAGGTCGCGCAGGCGGTCTACGATCAGATGGAAAAGAACGGCGGCTGATCTCCCGTAATTTTACGGGAGATCACGTCGTGAACATGTGCCGTTTCGAGCAAGTGAATCCAGCCTCACTCGGCGTCCCAATTCCGACATTGAAAATTTCGATTCGCGTCATTGCCGCGTCTCATTATCGCACCGGATGCTCACGCGAAGATGATCCGCGCCCGATCCGCCGATCGGCGCACGCGGCCTCGATTGGGGTTTTGTGTACCGCGCTGGTCCCCCTCTCGAGGCCGCACTCCTTTTTCCGCCATCCGGTCTGCACGCCGCAGACCAGGAGTTCGGACGGCCGGTCATCCTTTGACGCGCTCACGGCGCCGCGTCTACCCCGATAGACTCCGGGGTAGTTGCAGTTTCGCGTCTTCGCGTCTCTGGGGCGCGCTCCCGGCGGTCAGCCGAGATCGCTGCGCGGATTGTAGGGATTTCGCTCCCGCCACGTCTGCATCAATGCCTCAAGCTCGGCATCGTTCCCGTCGGGAAGGATGATGCGGGTCGTGACATAGAGATCGCCGACTGCGCCCGCCTTCGACAGCCCCTTGCCCTTGAGGCGGAAGGTGCGGCCGCTGGAGGTGTTCTTCGGGATCGACAGCTCGACCGCGCTGCCGAGCGTCGGCACCCGGACCTTGCCGCCCAGCACCGCCTCGTAGAGGGTCACCGGCAGGTCGATCCGCAGATCATTACCGTCGACCTTGAAGAACGGATGCGGCGCGATCGAGATCGTGATCAGGAGATCGCCGGGCGGGTGGCCTTGCGCGGTGTCGCCCTGCCCCTTCAGCCGGATCTGCTGGCCGGCGGTGACGCCGGGCGGAATCTTGACGTTGAGCTCACGGCCGGTCGGCAGGCGGACGCGCTTGTCGCCGCCCCTGACCGATTCCTCCAGCGACACGGTCATGGCGACCGAAAGATCGAGGTCGACGCCGACCCCGCCGCCGTCAAATTCAAACGGGCTGGCGCGCCCCGCGCGGCCACCGGCGCCGCCACGCGCGGCGTTGCCGAACATGCTGTTGAGGATGTCCTCGAAGCTGCCGCCGCCCATGCCGCCGCCACCGGGGCCGCCGCGGAAGCTGTACTCGAAGCCGCCGCCCGGACCGGCACGGCCGCCCGCGCCACCGCCAGGGAAACCCTGGAAGCGCGGCTTGCCCTCGGCATCGATCTCGCCACGGTCGAACTGCTTGCGCTTGTCCTCGTCGCCGACGATCTCGTTGGCCGTGTTGATCTCCGCAAAGCGGGCCGCCGCCTTCGGGTCGTTCTTGTTGTTGTCAGGGTGATGCTTCTTGGCGAGCTTGCGATAGGCGCTCTTGATCGTCGCAGCGCTGGCGCTCCGCTGCACCCCCAAGACCTCATAGGGGTCGCGCATCCGTCACGTCTCCTTCACGGGAAAATCAGTCCTGGCCGGGAACCCATCCGGGGCCCACTTTACCTTCATGTGGGGGCTCAGTGGCATTTTTGCAACTAGGCCGGTACCGGCTTCTGCCGGAACTCTCAGGACTTTCTCCAAGGCTTCAAACTATGGATTTCCCACCGGCCCTGTCCAGCCTTGCAGGCGGCTCCCTGCAGCCAGCTCTCGGTGGCTCCATTAACATAGCTGGCGAGGAAATCCCGGCACGTCTTGCCGTCCTCGCCGGAATAGGCCTGGGCCAGCGGCGTCACCGAGCCGCGCGCGCCGGTCTCGGGATTTTCCCAGGGCTGGCTGGAATCCTTGTCGCCCTTGGTCAGCACGTCGGAGGCCGCGTTGCGGGCAAAGGCGAGATCGCTGTCAGTCGGCATGACAGCACTGACCTGGGTCGAATTGACTCGGGTCGGGCCGATCGAGCCCGTCACATCCTTGTCGTCCATCTTGGCGAAGGCATCGCTGCGCGACAGGCTACAGCCGCTGGCGCCGACGCCGATCAGGATCAATGTCACCACCGCGCCCGCGGGGCGGATCGCCGATAGGCCAACGCGCCCCCATGCCCTATATAGGGCTAGAAACGCGCTCTCGGACGCGGGCGAACGCAAATCGGGACTCCTGACATGACCGACACGACCTCCATCAAACACCCGACACCGTTAACATCGGGTGATTTCACCGCGGCGGAGGAGCCGTTCGCCCTGTTCGCCGAATGGTTTGCGGAAGCGGTCAAGTCCGAGCCGAACGATCCGAACGCGATGGCGCTTGCGACCGTCGATGCCGACGGGCTGCCCGACGTGCGGATGGTGCTGATGAAGGGCTTCGATGCCGACGGCTTCGTGTTCTACAGCCACATTGCGAGCGCCAAGGGCCGCGAATTGGCCGCAAATCCTAAGGCCGCTTTACTGTTTCACTGGAAATCGCTGCGCCGCCAGGTGCGCATCCGCGGGCCGGTGACGCCGGTGACCGATGCCGAGGCCGACGCCTATTTCGCCACAAGGCCGAAGCAGGCGCAGATCGGCGCCTGGGCCAGCAAGCAATCGCAGCCGCTCGAGAGCCGCTTCGCCTTCGAGCAGGCGATCGCCAAGGTCGGCGCGAAGTATGTCATCGGCGAGGTGCCGCGGCCGCCGGGCTGGAGCGGCTGGCGGATTACGCCCCAGCGTTTCGAGTTCTGGCACGACCGGCCGTTCCGCCTGCACGACCGCATCGAATTCCGCCGCGATGACACAGGTCACGCATGGTCGAAGCTGCGGCTCTATCCCTGAAAAACCGCGACTGTCATGGAAGGGCGAAAGCGCGAAGCGCGTCTTCGTGTAAGATGACCCCAGCCATCGACGTCATGATCCCCTTATCATTCGAAGACGTCGATGCCCGGCACGGCGCCGCGCATGGCGAAAACGAAAGAAACCGTCGATGACCCGCCCATCCAATGCACCGCGGCGCACGCTGCTCCTGACCGGCGCGAGCCGCGGCATCGGCCATGCCACCGCGATCCGGTTCTCATCCGCCGGCTGGCGCGTCATCACCCTCTCGCGGCACGCGTTCCCGGAGGTCTGCCCCTGGGGCGCCGGGCCGGAAGATCACATCGAGGTCGACCTCGGCAGCCATGACGACACCGTGCGCGCGATCTCGGAGATCCGGCGGCGGCTGGACAATGATGAGCTGCATGCGCTGGTCAACAATGCCGCGATCTCGCCGAAGGCCGTCGGCGGCGGCCGGCTCGGCACCATGGACACCGACATCGAGACCTGGACCCACGTTTTCCACGTCAACTTCTTCGCACCCGTCATGATCGCGCGCGGGCTAATCGAGGAGTTGAAGCATGCCAAGGGCGCGGTAGTGAACGTCACCTCGATCGCCGGCTCGCGCGTGCATCCGTTCGCGGGAGCCGCCTATGCGACGTCGAAGGCCGCGCTTGCCGCGCTGACGCGCGAGATGGCATCCGACTTCGGCCGCGTCGGCGTCCGCGTCAATTCGATCGCCCCCGGCGAGATCGATACCTCGATCCTGTCGCCGGGTACCGAGAAGATCGTCGACCAGCAGATCCCGATGCATCGCCTCGGTACCCCGGACGAGGTCGCCAAGATCATCTACGTGCTGTGCACGGAAACCAGTTCGTATGTGAACGGCGCCGAGATCCACATCAATGGTGGCCAGCACGTCTGAGCTTTGGCTTGGATGTGTTTTCGGGGGAGAGAGGTTCGAGGCGATCCCGGCCGCCGCCGCGGCCGTACTCCAAGGATTGCTTCGATGGCAGGCGTAAAACGACGCAGACGAGGCTTCTGCCTCCAGAAGGCCTCAGCCTCTAGTCCGCATAGAACCGACGCGACTTCTTCTCAGTCCGCTGCAGCGCGACGTCATTGAGCGCGCTGGAGCAGTCGTCTTCGTCCTCGCCATCAAGCAGCGCCGCGTCACAGTATCGGCAAAGTCTCGGCGAGATCGCCTGCACCTTGCCTGCTGCGCGGTCCTGTTGATAGCGCGCAAAGTCGATGACGTTACGCCGTGGCGTTATGATCTTCTCAACCATTGCTGTCCTCCGGCTTCGAGGCAGGCGTTATCGCAGACAAGTTTCGCCCAAACGTTCAGCGCAACACTCAAATTTTAGGAGAGGAAATAAGGCAGAAAAGTGCGTCCCAAAACGCGACGATGGAACTGCTTTACAGCCACTTCTTCCACTTGAAGATCCAATACGGCACGACGGCCGCAATCAGCATCATCACCAGCGCGAACGGATAGCCGTGCGTCCACTCGAGTTCCGGCATGAGCTTGAAATTCATGCCGTAGATCGAGGCAATCAGCGTCGGCGGCATCAGGACAACCGCCATCACCGAGAACAGCTTGATGATATTGTTCTGTTCCAGATTGACCACGCCAAGCATGGCGTCGAGCACGAAGGTGATCTTGCTGGAGAGGTAGGAAGCGTGGTCGGTCAGTGAGGCCACGTCACGCTGCATGGTCTTGAGCTGCTCGCGCATGTCCTTGGACCATTTCACCCCCTCCACGATCGCCGAGAGGAAGGTGACGAGGCGGCCGATCGAGACCAGGCTTTCGCGGACCTTCGAGGTTAGGTCGCCCTTGCGGCCGATCGCGATCAGGATCTGCGAATATTGCTTGGCATGGCCGTGGCGCTCACTCTCCGGTTCGAAGATGTCGTGGGAGACCTGGTCGATGTCGGCCCCGCAGCGCTCCAGCAGGTCGGCACAACGGTCGATCACCGCATCCAGCAGCTCCATCAGCACCTGCTCGCCGGTGATGCCGGGGGCGCAGGCCCGGGCCAGCTTGTTCTCGACCAGCGCGAACGGCTTCGGCAGGTCGTAGCGCACCGTCACCAGCCGATGGCTGGTCAGGATGAAGGTGACCGCGGTGGTGCGCGGCATGTCGGTGTCAGACTGGCACATCAGCGTCGCGGTCATGTAGCGGGCGCTGTTCTCGATGTAGAGCCGGCTGGAGATTTCGATCTCCTGCATGTCCTCCCGGGTCGGAACCGCGATTCCGGCGAGCTTCTCGACGGCCCGGTCCTCCTCGACGGTCGGGTTCACCAGATCGACCCAGACCGCGCCCTCCGGCAGCGCGCCGAGGTCGGTGGCGGCGGCCTTCTTCAGCGAAAAATCGGAGGGAACGAACACCGACAGCATCACGAACTCCACAAAACAGGGCTGGCAGAACCCGCCGACCTAGCGCGATTCTGGCTGGCGCTTCATGACCGGGGCATTAACCGGGCGTCCATATTTGTGGCAGCCGGGTGGCAGTGATGGAGGTCCAACTCGACGACCGTTGCCTGTTTGCACAAAAAACCGACCCACGCCAGAACAGTTGCGGCAAAAAAGCCACAGATCACGTCCCGCGATGCGGGAAAGCCATCTAAAGTCTGGGAAGAATGGCGGGTTTCAGGCAATAATGCATCTTATGGAATCGTGGCGTTTGGGGCGTAATGTTGGCGCTTTCGTGCGCGGATTTTCGATTGGAATGTAATCATGTCGTCGCTCAAAGTTACCTTCGGGATCCTGACCGCGGGCCTGATGTTGTCGGGCTGCATGCAGGCCACGACCTACGAGGCAACCAATACCGCTGCCTTCAAGCCGCGTGACAAGGAACTCCTGGCCAAGACCACCTACGTCAAGACGCCGGTGGCTGAACCGTTCCGCCGCGCCATCGTCGAGTATCACCGCAAGGAAGCCCCCGGCTCGATCGTGGTCGATTCCGACAACCATTACCTCTATTACGTGCTGAACGACGGCAAGGCGATCCGCTACGGCATCACCGTCGGCGAAGAAGCGATGGCCTGGTCCGGCATTGCCAAGGTCGGCAGCATGACCGAATGGCCGGCATGGCACCCGACCCCCGGCGAAATCTCGCGCCTCGGCGTTCCGACCTTCGTGGCGCCCGGCCCGGACAATCCGATGGGCTCGCGCGCGATGTATCTCTACTCGGGCGGCAAGGACACGCTGTTCCGCATCCACGGCACCAACCAGCCGGAATATATCGGCTCGTCGATCTCCTCGGGCTGCATCCGCATGACCAACGAGGACGTCATCGACCTCTACAACCGGGTCAAGCTCGGCACCATCGTCGTGGTGCTGGAGCCGAAGCACGGTGACTCGCCCTACAAGCCGCAGATGGCGCTGCAGGGTGCCGGCGGCACCACCTACTGATCTCAATCACATCGCAATCGCGATCAAAGGCGCCGGCTTTGCCGGCGCTTTTTTGTTGGCTGCGGCTTGGTCTCGGGCGCGCCCCCGCGTGCGGCCGCCGCATCATCTGATTGCGCCGCATCCGGCTCATCGGCCTTGCCGTGGTCGGACTTGGTGGCGTCAGGCCTGGATGCATCCGATTTCGCGGCGACCTCGCGCGGCGGCGCCTGTTCCGGACGCTCGGCCGGCAGCAGCGGCGCGACCTGCGGCAGCGGATCGTACACGTTCCACTGGCAGATCCGGTAGTTGCCGCGGCGCTCCGCGAGGTCGAGATGGATGTGGTCCTCGTGATACCAGTCCGAGCCCGGACCGAGCACGGTGGAGAAGCGGGCGCAGACCGAATGCAGCACGGTCTCGCGCAGATCGCGCGGCACGCTGCGGTCGGTCAGCGAGATCGACTTGCCGTTGGCGAGACCGAACGCGCGCACGTCGAGCGCATTGGCGCGGCCATGCTCGGAGAGCTGCGCGCCGACAACGCGGTTGCGGCCGCGGCATTCGAACGAGTCGAAATTGTCGAGATTGCTGATCCCGCCCCCGAGGCGCTGCGCCAGCGGCGCAATATCGGTGCGGACCCAGTCGGCGACCGCGCCTGCCATCCTGCAGCGGAGGATCGCCGCGGGCCTGACCGCGACCTTGCGCTTGTCCGGCAGCACGATGGCCTCGAGCCGCACCAGATCCTCGCCGCCGCAGCCTCCGGCGCCGTGGATATCCGGAATGCTCGGCGCGATCGCGATCTCCTCGGTGAGCGCCTGCCGGCAGGCCGACAGCTGCGGCTTGGGAGGCTCGGCGGGCTTGGCTGCTTCAGCCGGCTTGGCCGCCTCGCTGGGCCTGGCAGCCTCGGCAGGTGCGGCTGG
>NZ_LGHK01000018.1 GCF_001908235.1 Bradyrhizobium sp. NAS96.2 | reverse complement strand
AGGAATCACATCGATTGCCGATTCTGGAATCCCAGATTCAGCGTTCGAGTCAATCTGTCGCAGCAAAATGTGTGCATGCCCTAGTGCTTTCGCAGGGACGACGAGCGGAGAAAGCAGCGCGCGTCTCAATGCGACGCCAGCGGCACGTAGTCGTACTCTCCGACGCCTTGCAGGATCAAGAACGTCAGCGATGTCGTGCCGGCGTTGGTGACGAGGTGCGGGCGGGTCGGGCGGACGGCGTAGACTTCGCCGACCTTCAGGTTCACCTCCTCCTTCGGCTCCTGCAGGAACAGCCGCATCTGGCCCTCCAGCACATAGAACGTGTCGGAGATGTTGCTGTGGGTGTGCCACGGCACCTTCTGGGTCGGCGAGAGCTGCAGCTCCATGATGCGAAAGCCGGGGCGGGCGGCGTGCATGGCACGGTGCTCGACTTCGTAGAGGTGGCTGGCATCCTTGAGCGGTTGTCCTGACTTCACGGCGGCCTCCCGGAGATGTTCTTGTGACGCGCGATGCTAGTCCCGTTCGGCTGTCCGTGAAACGCTCGGAACGAGCATGACCGATGCGCGCGGACGAGGCCGTCGGGTCGTGATGGTTGCGTGACGTCACAACGTCGCGGACGACGCCCCCAGATGTCGAGTTCCGCGAAACGTGATCGTCTGGTTCAGCGAACGTTCAGGTCGGGGCGAAAAAACTCAGGGAGTGCAGTTGGTCCAACTCAGCAACAAAGGGAAACTCTCATGGAACGCCGCGATTTTCTGAAGATCGCCTTCGGTGTCGCCGCCGGAGCAGCCACGTTCGTAGCAACGGCCCAGGCGGCGCCGCTCGCGCCGCTTCCCCTCAACCAGGATGCACGCTCGCCGGCGACCAACGATGCGCATCCGGCCGTGACCACGGGCGACGAGGTCGATCGCCTGAAGCCCGAGCAGGTGCGCTGGCATCACGGTTGGCATCATCGGCGCTGGCACCACAGGCATTGGGGTTGGCGCCGCCGTCATTGGCGCCGTCACTGGCGCCGTCATCACTGGCGCCGCTGGTGATATCGACTCCATGTCGAAAAAGAAAAACCCCGCGCGAAGCGGGGTTTTGTTTGTTCGGAATGCGCCGCGATCAGATCGGGCGGCAACGGCCGTAGCGCCACATGAATCCGTAGGGGCAGGCGCGGACGCGCGGCGCCACCACGACGGGGCGCTCGACCACGACCGGCGGGCGGACGACAACGGCACCCGGAGCGACGACAACAGCGCCGCGGTTCCTGACGCAGCCGCCATAGGGACCACGATGCCAGCCGGGGCCGCAGCCACCGGCCGCATCAGCGGCGCTGATGCCAGCGAATGCGGTCGTCACCAAAACTGCTGCCGCAAAAA
This sequence comes from Bradyrhizobium sp. NAS96.2, assembly GCF_001908235.1. Classification (GTDB taxonomy): domain Bacteria; phylum Pseudomonadota; class Alphaproteobacteria; order Rhizobiales; family Xanthobacteraceae; genus Bradyrhizobium. The sequence continues at coordinate 52,857 of NZ_LGHK01000018.1, read as the reverse complement.
GATACTTCATGACTTCTCCTTTATTTAGGCCGCGCTGCGGCACCGCAACAAACTTTTAGATTACCGATTCGCCCGGCCGGATCATTGCAGAAGCCGTGCCCGATGTCGTCGACCATAATGTTGCGGACTGAATGCGACATGAATGTTGCGGGTCACACCTGCGTCAGTGCGTCGCAAGAACGCTCAGAATCATTTCGAAATATTTCGAAGCCGCGTGCGCAGCGTGCGTCACGATGCCGATGCAAATGTATCGGAGTGCGAGACAAGCGTGACGAGGGCGTGCGTGAAATAGCCGATGCCGATTTGAACGCGCGACGTTACTCGCCGGCGCCGAACAGCGCAGCGAACCGCTTCTCGCCGTTGCGCGAGAAATTGACGACGCGGCTGCCGGGCGTCGCGTCGCGCGCGGCCCATTTCAATTCGGTGAAGCGCTCCATCATCGCAGCGCCAAGCGTGCCGGCGAGATGATGCCGCCGCTCGCTCCAGTCGAGGCAGGCCTTGCACACCGGGCGGCGTGGATGCGTCAGCGTATCGGCGTCGATCTGCAGTTCCTCCGCCATGAAGCGTTTGCCTTCGCCGGTCAGCTCGATCGCCTGCTTGCTCTGGCGCACCAGCTTCTGCCGCTTCATGCTGTCGAGCATCTGCACACCGAGATCGCCGGCAAGATGGTCGTAGCAGATGCGGGCGCGGCGCAGCGCCGGATCCTTCGGCCCGGTGCGCACGCGCATGTGGCCGGCGCGGGCAGCGATGCCCTGCAGGCCTTCCAGCACATCGGCGACGTCGGGGTCGGAGAGGCGATAATAGCGGTGGCGGCCCTGCTTCTCGGGCTCGATCAGCCCGCCGGCCTCGAGCTTGGCAAGATGCGAGCTCGCCGTCTGCGGCGTGATGCCGGCCTCCTGCGCCAGCTCGCTCGCGGTCAGCGCGCGGCCGGTCATCAGCGCGGTCAGCATGTTGCAGCGTGCGGGATCGCCGACCAGGGCGGCGATCCGGGAGATGTCGGGTCCTGCTTTCATAGTTCGATGATAGCCGAAGCATCGAGGTCGGGCAAGGCGGTAGTGTCTCACCGTGCCGTTATTGCGAGGAGCTCGCGACAAAATGGCGAAGCGATTTTGCGCTGAAGCGACGAAGCAATCCATGCCAACGCGAGTGGAGCCGTGGATTGCTTCGCTGCGCTCGCAATGACCGAGAACAGAGGACATCCCAATGACCATCACCGTCTTCATTCGCTACCAGCTCGATCCGTTCAAGCGCGCGATGTTCGAGGAGTATTCGCGGAACTGGCTGTCGATCATCCCGCGCTGCGGCGGCGATCTGCTCGGCTACTGGATGCCGCATGAGGGCACCAACAACATCGGCTTCGCGCTGATCTCGTTCGAGAGCCTCGCCGCCTACGAGGCCTATCGCGCGCGGCTGCGCCAGGACAAAGAGGGCATGGCGAATTTCAACTTCGCGGAAGAAAACCGCTTCATCCTCGCCGAGGAGCGGACATTTCTGCGCAAGGTCGAGCTATAGTCGTTCCGCAACAAGAATGAGCGGAGGCGCCCATGATCGCCGTGATCTTCGAAGTCTGGCCGAAGCCGGAGCACCGGAATCTGTATTTCGACCTGGCCGCCGAACTGAAACCGATCCTGCAGGAGATCGACGGCTTCATCTCGGTCGAGCGGTTCGAAAGCCTCACCGAGAAGGGCAAGTTCGTGTCGCTGTCATTCTTCCGCGACGAGGCCGCGGTAGAAGCCTGGCGCAACACCATCGAGCACCGCCGCACCCAGGCCAAGGGCCGCGCGCGGATTTTTGACAACTATCGCCTGCGCGTTGCGAGTGTGATGCGCGACTACGGCCTGAACGAACGCGAGCAGGCGCCGAAAGACAGTCGCGCGGTACATGAGCCGCACTAGCGCGCAGCAGGGCTCGTGCCTATCTCTGCGCGGCCAACGAATCTAGGGAGCGACCGATGCCACTGCCAACTGCTGACAAACGCACAGCCTTCAAGAAGCTGCACGAGAGCGGGTGCTTCATCATTCCAAATCCGTTCGATGCCGGCAGCGCCCGCGCATTGCAGCATCTCGGCTTCAAGGCGCTGGCCTCGACCAGCGCGGGCTTTGCCTGGACCATCGCCAAGGCCGACAACCGCGTCACCATCGACGACGTCTGCGATCATCTGACAGCGGTGTGCGCGGCGGTCGATATTCCCGTCAACGCGGATTTCGAGGGCGGCTTCGCCGTCGAGCCCGAGAAGGTTGCGATCAATGTCGCGCGCGGCGTCAAGACCGGCGTCGCCGGGCTGTCGATCGAGGACTCCACCGGTGACGCGGCCAATCCGCTGTTCGAGCACAATCTCGCGGTCGAGCGCATCAAAGCGGCGCGCAAGGCGATCGATGCCGACAACAGCGGCGTGTTGCTCACCGGCCGCTGCGAAGCATTCCTGTGGGGGAAGAAGGACCTCAACCTGGTGATCGAAAGGCTGCAGGCCTATTCGGAAGCCGGGGCGGACGTCCTCTATTCGCCGGGCATCTCGACGAAAGAGGAAATTATCGCGGTCGTGAAGGCGGTAGCGCCGAAGCCGGTCAACCTCCTGATCGGCGGTGCGTCCGAGCTGACGCTGCAAGTGGTCGCCGACCTCGGCGTACGGCGGATCAGCGTCGGCGGGGCCCTTGCGCGAATGGCCTGGACCGGCGTCATGAAGGCGGCGAAGGAGATGGCCGAGAAGGGCACCTTCACCGAATTCGCCAACGGCTATCCCGGCGGCGAGCTCAACAAGATGTTCAAGTAGACCTTGCGCGCAAAAAGGCAGCGGACCGTTTCGGCCCGCTGCTCGCGCCTGGTAGTGTCAGTTATTGCTTCGAAGTCCCGGCCGGCGGGGCGGCGGGCTTGTTCATGTCAGACTTGTTCATGTCCGACGGCGGGCTGGCCGGCTGCGCCGGCGCCGCGCCCGTGGTCACGCCGGGCTGGCTGTTGGGCTTCGGCGTCACGTCGCGCATGCCCGGAGGCGCCCCGGCCGGATTGGCCGGCTGTTGCTGCGCGGTCTGCGTCGACGGCGTCGTGCCCGCCTCGTGGACCGACGTATTGTTCAACCCATAGAACAGCGCGCCGAGCACCACGGCCACCGCAACTGCGAACATCGCGATCTTGGTGCTGCTTGCCGATCCCTCCCGTAGTTCCGGATCGGGCTGCAACTCGTTGTCCAGGCTGTTGAAGCGCGCCTGACGGCGGATTTCGTCATCGGTCAGGTTGGCGCGATACGGATCGTCAGGGTTGTAAGCCATTGCAAAGTTCCTCCGTTAGCACCTCAAAGCTAAACGCAGGGGACAATGGCTGGCGCGTCGGGATGTTCCGCGCCAATGTTGCAACCAGTTCATGCAGGAACCGGCGATTCCCAGCGGTTCCAAACCTGTTCCATGAGGCCTTTTCCATGTGGACCATGCCGCCCACCGATTCGGTGCTGCACGTGCTCTCGTTCATTGCCGTTGCGGCGCAAGCGATGACGGCGGCGCTGGCGGCCGGTCGACGCAGCATGGATTGGGCCGGCGTCTGCATGTTAGGCGCAATCACCGCGCTCGGCGGCGGCACCATCCGCGACGTGCTGCTCGGGCATTATCCGCTGCTCTGGGTCGCGAACCCGATCTACCTCGCGGTCGCGGCGGCCAGCGCCTTCGCGACCATCCTGCTGGCGCGGCTGGTGGTCAGGCTCAATCTCGCATTCCTCGTGCTCGATGCGATCGGGCTCGTGGTGTTCACCATGGCGGGCTGCGACGTGGCCTGGCAGGTCGATGCCTCGCTGCCGATCGTGATCGTCTCCGGCATGATCACAGGCTGCGCCGGCGGCGTGCTGCGCGACATCCTCTGCAACGAGGTGCCGCTGCTGTTTCGCAGCGAGCTCTACGCCAGCGTCTCCGTGGTGACGGGGCTGTTCTATGCGACCGCGTTCGGACTGAACCTCAACCCGCCGATCTGGACCCTGCTGACCTTCGCGCTCGGCCTGAGCTTCCGGATGCTCGCGATCCGCTACAGATGGGAGATGCCGAAATTCGTGTTCTCTGACGAGGAGCGGTGAACCGCTATTTCGCCGTCCGCGCTTTGGCGACCTCGTCCGCGCTCACGGCCGGCGCCGAATTGCCCCAGGAATTGCGGATGTAGGTCGCAACGTCCGCGACCTCCTGATCGCTGAGTTTCGGATAGGCCGGCATCGACCCTGCGTTGGGCGCCCGCGGTGTGGTCACGGTCTGCGCACCGTCGAGGATGATGCGCAGCGTGCTCGCAGGATTGGCCGATTGCAGATTCGCGTTGCCGGGTAGCGGCGGATAGATCCGCGGCGCGCCGGAGCCGTCGAGCTCGTGGCAGGCGACGCAGGCCCCTCGATAGATCCGCTCGCCGTTGCTCATCTGCGCGGGCGAGGCTGAGGTGACCTGCGGCTCCGGTGCGCCGGCGGGCAGGCTCTTCAGATAGACGGCGATCGCGCGCACGTCGGCGTCGCTCATCTTCGAGGTCGAGTTGACCACCACCTCGGACATCAGCGGACCGGCATGGCTGTGCCCGTTGCGGCCGCTCTGCAGATATTCGGCGATGTCAGCTGCGCTCCAGGACTTCAGCCCGCCGCGCTCCGCGCCATCGAGCCGTGGCGCGAACATGCCCTGGACCATGCTGCCACTGAGCGCCTGGTCGCGCCTGTCGGCGCCGAAGGCATTCTTCGGCGTGTGGCAGGCGCCGCAATGGGCGAGTGCCTCGACCAGATAGCGGCCGCGATTCCATTCCGCGCCCTTGCTCTGGTCCGGCTGGATGATGCCGGACGTGAAGAACAGCGCATTCCAGGCGCGCATCAGGACGCGGTAGCAATACGGCCAGCGCAACTGGGCTGGCGGCGCCCTGTTATTGACCGGCGCCAGCGTCGCGAGATAGGCGCGGATCGCCAGGATGTCGTCGCGGATCAGCTTCGTGAAAGAGGGGTAGGGGAAGGCGGGATAATAATGCTTCCCGTTCGGCGAGACGCCGCTGCGCAGCGCGCGGAGGAAGTCGTCGTCGCTCCAGCCGCCGATGCCGGTATCGCGATCGGGTGTGAGGTTCGCAGAGAACACCGCACCGAACGGCGTGTCGATCCGCTTGCCGCCGGCGAAGGGCTTTGCCGGATCGGCGGTGTGGCAGCTCGCGCAGTCGCCGGCGACCGTGAGCGCCTTGCCGCGGGCGATGACGTCGTCGGTCGGCGCAGCAGTGCATTCGCGGGCCGCGAACGCACCGCACAACAGCACACCGGCCAGAATCGCACCTGTCGTTCGATGTCGTCGCCGCATCCATTCACCTTCCGCACCTTCCGGTCCACAAGACGCGTTACGCCATTTCGCCGCAGGCCTGTCCTGCGACAGAAACCGAAACCGCCCTCAGATATTCCCGGCACGATATTGCGATTTTTGAGCGACGGGCCTAGTCGCCCAGAATTGTGCTGCGCGGGCCGGAAAATCCGACATAGACTGGTTCTAACAAGTTCGGATGGCTAGCTAAAAAGCAGCCGTCGCGACCAGCGAAAAGAGGGCTAAATGGGAATCAACCAAGGGCCTATCAGCCTCGACCAGAAATATACCCAAGGCACCGGCCACGTCTTCATGACGGGCATCCAGGCGCTGGTCCGCCTGCCCATGGCGCAGATCAGACGCGACCGCGCCGCAGGCCTCAACACGGCAGGCTTCATCTCCGGCTATCGCGGTTCCCCCCTCGGCGGCTACGACCAGCAGCTGTTCGCCGCCCGCAAGCATCTCGAGCAGTACAACATCAAATTCCAGCCCGGCGTGAACGAGGACCTCGCGGCCACCGCGATCTGGGGCTCGCAGCAGCTCGGGCTGTCGGCCGGCGCCAAGTATGATGGCGCGGTCGGCATCTGGTACGGCAAGGGCCCCGGCGTTGACCGCTGCGGGGACGTGTTCCGCCACGGCAATGCGGCGGGCTCCGCCAAGCATGGCGGCGTACTCTGCCTTGCCGGCGACGACCACGGCGCAAAGTCCTCAACCGTCCCGCATCAGTCCGACCACGCCTTCATCTCCGCGCTGATGCCCTACCTCTATCCCTCCAGCATCCACGAAATGATCGAGATGGGCCTCTTGGGTATCGCGATGTCGCGCTACTCGGGCTGCTGGGTCGGCATGAAGGTGATCACCGAGACGGTCGAGACCACGGCCGAGATCGACCTCACCGACGAGATGACGCCCTTCATCATCCCGGCCGATTTCGAGCTGCCGCCGGGCGGGCTGAACATCCGCTGGCCCGACGATCGCTTCGAGCAGGACCGCAGGTTGCAGGACTACAAGGGCTTTGCCGCGATCGCCTTTGCCCGCGCCAACAAGGTCAACCGCATCACCATGGATTCGCCGAACGCGCGCTACGGCATCATGGCTTCGGGCAAGAGCTATGAGGACATCCGCCAGGCACTGCGCGAGCTCGGCATCACGCCCGAGATCGCCGCCAAGATCGGCATCCGCCTCTGCAAGATCGGCATGCCCTGGCCGCTGGAGCCGGAAGGCGTGCGCAATTTCGCTGTCGGCCTCGAGGAGATCTTCATCGTCGAGGAACGCCGCGAGATCGTCGAGAACCAGGTCAAGCAGGAGCTGTTCAACTGGCGCGACGACGTGCGCCCGCGCATCGTCGGCAAGATGGACGATCACGACAAGCGCTTCCTGACCTTCGCCGCCGAGCTCAGCGTGGCCTCGCTTGCGAGCTCGCTGACCGAACGGCTGCTTCGACTTAATCTCAATCCTGAAATCGCCGAGATGCTGCGCGCCAAGGCCGACTGGTTCAACGGCCGCCAGTCGACCCAGATGCAGGCGACGGCGCCGGTCAGCCGCACGCCGTATTTCTGCTCGGGCTGCCCGCACAATACCTCGACCAAGGTGCCGGAAGGCAGCCGCGCGCTCGGCGGCATCGGCTGCCACTTCATGGCGCTGTGGATGAATCGCTCGACCGAGACCTTCACCCATATGGGCGGCGAGGGCGTACCGTGGGTCGGCATCGCGCCGTTCACCAACGAGAACCACATCTTCGCCAATCTCGGCGACGGCACGTACTTCCACTCCGGCATTCTCGCGATCCGCCAGTCGATCGCCTCCAAAGCCAACATCACCTACAAGATCCTCTACAACGACGCGGTCGCCATGACCGGCGGCCAGCGCCATGATGGCGACCTGTCGCCGCAGCAGATCACCTTCCAGCTCCACGCCGAAGGCATTCGCGAGATCTATCTGGTCTCGGAAAATCCCGGCGCCTATCCGGCCGATACCATCGCGCCCGGCGTCAAGCTGTTCCATCGCGACGAGCTCGAGAACGTCCAGAAGATGTGCCGCGACACCAAGGGCACCTCGGCGATCGTGTTCGTGCAGACCTGCGCTGCGGAAAAACGCCGTCGCCGCAAGCGCGGCCTGATGGAGGATCCGGCGCGCCGCGTGCTGATCAATCCGGCCGTCTGCGAAGGCTGCGGCGATTGCTCGGTGCAGTCTAACTGCATCTCGGTCGAGCCGCTGGAGACCGAATTGGGGCGCAAGCGCACCATCAACCAGTCGACCTGCAACAAGGATTATTCCTGCGTGAAGGGCTTCTGTCCGTCCTTCGTCACGGTCGATGGCGGCACGCTCAAGCGTCGCGCGCCCACTGAACTCGGCGACATCGGCGCCTTGCCGGAGCCGGCCACCAAGCCCCCGCTGGATCGGCCCTACAACATCGCGGTCGGCGGCGTCGGCGGCACCGGCGTGCTGACGATCGGCGCGCTGCTTGGCATGGCCGCGCATATCGAGGGCAAGGCCTCGATGATTCTCGACATGTCGGGTCTGGCGCAAAAGGGCGGCGCGGTGCTCAGCCATGTGCGGCTCTCCGAGCATACCGCCGACGTGACCTGCTCGCGCATCGTGACCGGCACGGCGGATCTCGTCCTCGCAGCCGATGAAGTCGTGGCGGTGTCGAAGGACACCATGACGCTGTGCGAGGCGAGCCGCACCGTCGGCATCATCAACAGCCACGTCATCCCGACCGCGGACTTTATCCTGAACCGCGACTTCAATTTCCAGAGCCGCAAGGTCACCGGCGTGCTGGAGACTGAGCTGCGCAAGGACTCTGCCTTCTTCGACTTCACCAAGCCGGCCGAAGCGCTGCTCGGCGACTCCATCGCCACCAACATCATGATGATGGGCTTTGCCTATCAGCGCGGGCTGCTGCCGCTGTCGGCGGAGGCGATCCAGCAGGCGATCGAGGTCAACGGCGTCTCGATCAAGATGAACACGCAGGCATTCCAGCTCGGGCGTCTGGCCGCGGCCGATCCGGCGCGGCTCGCCGCGATGATGAAGGGTCAGGATGAGGACGCCGCGCCGGTCAAGTCGCTGGATGCGATGTCGCTCGACGAGATCATCACCCACCGCATGGCGCTCTTGACCGACTACCAGAATGCGCGGCTCGCCAAGCGCTACCGCAAGCTGGTCGACCAGGTGCGCGAGGTCGCCACCAAGGGCGGCTATGGCGAGGCGCTGCCGCGTGCGGTTGCGATCAATTACGCAAAACTGCTCGCCTACAAGGACGAGTATGAGGTGGCGCGGCTGTTCACCGATGGCCGCTTCGAGAAGCAGCTGCGCGACCAGTTCGAGGGCGAGTTCAAGTTCAACTTCAATCTGGCGCCGCCGATCCTCGGCGGCGGGCTCGATGCGCAGGGCCGTCCGAAGAAGCGGGCGTTCGGGTCGTGGATGATGTCGGCCTTCAGGGTGATGGCGCGATTCCGCTTCCTGCGCGGCACGCCGCTCGACATCTTCGGCTACAACGCCGACCGCAGGCTAGAGCGCGATTTGATCGCGGGCTACGAGAAGGATGTCGCGACGGTGCTGAGCCTGCTGTCGCCGCTCAATCACGACATCGCGGTCGAACTGCTGTCGCTGCCGGAGCGCATCCGCGGCTACGGTCCGGTGAAGGAGAAGGCGATCAAGGAAGCAAAGGTTCGCTACGCGCAACTCGCCGCCGACCTCGCCAACCCGCCGCCAGCGCCGCGGCAGATGGCGGCGGAGTAGGGTAGCCGCATATCGGATGTCGTCCCGGCGAAGGCCGGGACCCATAACCCCCGAACTTTATTGTCGCGCAGCGCTGAGGCCACAGCGCGTTCTAACCACAAAACTCTGTGGTAATGGGTCCCGGCCTTCGCCGGGACGACAGCAGTTTTGAGGCGCGCACAGTGCACGCTAACCGCAGTCTCGCCTGACGGAATATTTCCGCGCTTGCCAAGGTCGCGTCGCCGGTTCAGAAAAACGCTGGAGCGAAAAACGCCAGCGGAGAGCGATTTGACCATCAAGGGCAAGGCCTACATTGCCGGGATCTACGAGCATCCCACCCGGCATGCACCCGATAAATCAACAGCACAGCTACACGCCGAGGTCGCGAAGGGCGCGATCGAGGACGCCGGGCTCACCAAGGACGATATCGACGGCTATTTCTGCGCCGGCGATGCGCCGGGCGGGCTGTGGCCGATGGTCGACTATCTCGGCCTCAACACCAAGAAGCTGCGTCACGTCGACTCCACCGAAACCGGCGGCTGTTCCTATCTAATCCATCTCGGCCATGCCGCCGAGGCGATCGCCGCGGGCAAGTGCTCGGTTGCGCTGGTCACACTGGCGGGCAAGCCGCGCACCGGTCCGATGCCGCCGCGCGCCTCCGGCGCCGAGGCGGACTTCGAATTGGCTTACGGGGCTACCACGCACAATGCCTATGGTATGTGTGCCATGCGCCATATGCACGACTACGGCACCACCTCCGAACAGCTCGCCTGGATCAAGGTCGCGGCCTCGCATCACGCGCAATACAATCCGCATGCGATGCTGAAGGAGGTCGTCACCGTCGAGGACGTGCTGAACTCGCCGATGATCTCGGATCCGCTGCATCGGATGGATTGCTGCGTCGTCACCGACGGTGGCGGCGCGATGATCGTCACGACGCCGGAGATCGCCAAGAGCCTGAAGAAGCCGCTGGTGCGCCTGATCGGCCACGGCGAGGCGATGAAGGGGCCGCGCGGCGGCAAGGATCTCGATCTGACTTACTCGGCCGGCGTGTGGTCCGGTCCGCGCGCCTTCGAAGAGGCGGGCGTGACGCCGAAGGACATCAAATACGCCTCGATCTATGACAGCTTCACCATCACGGTGCTGATGCAGCTCGAGGATCTCGGCTTTTGCAAGAAGGGCGAGGGCGGCAAGTTCGTCGCCGACGGCAATCTGATCTCGGGCGTCGGCAAGCTGCCGTTCAACACCGACGGCGGCGGCCTCTGCAGCAACCATCCCGTCAATCGCGGCGGCATGACGAAAATCCTCGAGGCGGTGCGCCAGCTGCGCGGCGAGGCGCATCCGAAGGTGCAGGTGAAGAACTGCGACCTCGCGATCGCCCACGGCACCGGCGGCCTGCTCGGCGTTCGCCACGCCGCCTCAACCTGCATTCTGGAGCGTGCGTGATGTCTGAAGCCAAGAAGTACAATGCTCCGGTGACTAATCCGGAGACCGCGCCGTTCTGGGAAGCGGCGAAGGCGGGCAAGTTCATGATCAAACGCTGCACCACCTGCGGCGAGGCGCATTACTTCCCGCGCGCGATCTGCCCGTTCTGCTTCTCCGACAAGACGGTGTGGGAAGAGTCGAGCGGCGAGGCCACGGTCTACACCTACAGCCTGATGCGGAAGTCGCCGACCGGTCCCTATGCGATCGCTTACGTGACGCTGAAGGAAGGCCCGTCGCTGCAGACCAATATCGTCGATTGCGATCTGGAGACGGTGAAGATCGGCCAGAAGGTCAAGGTGGTGTGGAAGCCGACCGACGGCGCCCCGCTGCCGTTCTTCACGCCGGCCTAAGAAGTACCTTCCCCCCTTGTGGGAGAAGGTGGCGGCCGAAGGCCGCCGGATGAGGGGTTCTTTCCGCGAACGATGTTCTCTCTGCGGCGCGAACCCCTCACCGAAGTGAGTTTGCGATTTGCGCCGGTGTAGCCCTCTCCCACAAGGGGAGAGGGCGCAACAACGAGCAGCGGCGAAGAAGGAACAGAGTTCGGGGAGAAAACAACAATGCCAATCGTGTACGAACAGCTGATGGCCCTGAAGAATCTCGGCCAGAAATACAGCTACAGCGATCGCGACGTGATGCTCTATGCCTACGGCATCGGCCTCGGCGCCGATCCGATGGATGAGAAGGAGCTCGCCTTCGTCAATGAGGGCGTGCTGACGCCGCGTCCGCTCAAGGTGGTGCCGACCTTCGCGTCGGTCGCAGCCTGGGGCGCCGGCCCCGGCGAGATGAACCTCAACCGCGTGATGGTGGTCGACGGCGAGCGCGATATCACCTTCCACAAGCCGTTCGCGACCGCGGCCCACATCACGGCCGATTCCACTTTGCTCGACGTGTTCGACAAGGGCAAGGACAAGGGCGCGGTGATCCGCCACCAGACCGTATTGAAGGATGAGAAGGGCGAGAAGCTTGCCACGCTGGTGGCCTCGCGCTTCGCCCGCGGCGATGGCGGTTTCGGCGGCCCGTCCGACGGCCAGCCCGAGCCGCACAAGGTGCCGGAGCGCGCGCCGGACAAGGTGGTCGACATCACGACGCGGCCTGACCAGGCGCTGATCTACCGGCTCTGCGGCGACCGCAACCCGCTGCACTCCGATCCGGAGTTCGCCAAGAAGGCCGGCTTCCCGCGGCCGATCCTGCACGGCATGTGCACCTACGGCATCACCTGCCGCGGCGTGCTGCAAACCTATGCCGACTATGATCCGTCGGCCTTCAAGCAGCATGCGGCGCGGTTCTCCTCGCCGGTGTTTCCCGGCGAGACCGTGACCATGGAGCTGTGGAAGGATGGCAACGTGGTGTCGTTCGAGGCCAAGGTGAAATCGCGCGGCGTCACCGTGATCAAGAGCGGCAGGACGGTGCTGGCGTAGCCACTTGCGCTGGTCGTCGGCTCCCTCACCCCGCTCTTGCGGGGGAGAGGTGAAGAAGAAACAACAACGGAGAAACAACCATGGGATTACTCGACGGCAAGGTGGCGCTGATCACGGGCGCGGGCGGCGGACTGGGTGAGGCCTACGCAAAACTGTTTGCGCGCGAGGGCGCGGCTGTGGTGGTCAACGATCTCGGCGGCCCGCGCGACGGCTCGGGCTCCGACAAGTCGATGGCCGACAAGGTGGTCGATGCGATCAAGGCCGAGGGCGGCCGCGCGGTCGCCAACGGCGCCGACATCTCGACCTTGGCTGGCGGTCAGTCGGTGTTCGACGATGCCATCAAGCATTTCGGCCGCGCCGACATCCTGGTCAACAATGCCGGCATCCTGCTCGACGAGACTTTCCACAAGGCCAAGGAAGAAAACTGGGACAAGGTGATGAAGGTGCATCTCAAAGGCACCTTCTGCTGCACCCAGCCGGTGTTCAAATGGATGCGCGACAATGGCGGCGGCGTCATCGTCAACACCTCCTCGACCTCAGGCCTGATCGGCAATTTCGGCCAGACCAACTACGGCGCGGCCAAGGGCGGCATCTGGGGCCTCTCCAACGTGCTGGCGATCGAAGGCCGCAAGTACAACATCCGGATCTGGACGCTGGCGCCGGGCGCCTTGACCCGCATGACTGCGGACCTGCCGCGCTACAAGGAGAACCCGGGCGCGGCGCTCGGCCCGGATGGCATCGCACCGGCCGTGCTCTACATGGTCAGCGATCTCTCGGGCGACCAGACCGGCAAGGTGCTCGGCGTCTCGGGCCCGCGCGGGGTCCGCGAGATGCGGATGATGGAAATGGAGGGCTGGACACCGCCGTTCACGGGATGGAAGGCGGAGGATATCGTCACCCACGCCAAGGAGATCTTCTTCTCCGAAGAAGAGATCAAGAAGTCGGCGCGGCGGTTCAAGTAAGTCCTGGCAAATGCCGTTCCGGTGCGATGCGCGGCATCGGACCGGAATTGATGAGCCGCGTCCGGGGGTAGGGGCTTCCCGATGCGCAATGGCGCACCGGGGAATGACGCTGTATAGAGGGCGGAAACAGATGAGGCACAAATGACCAAACTCACCGCCCAGGCCGCAGGAACCTTTGCGATCGCGCCGACCCCGTTCCACGACGACGGCCGCATCGACGAGGCATCGATCGACCGGCTGACCGATTTCTACACCGAGGTCGGCTGCGACGGCGTCACGGTGCTGGGCATTCTGGGCGAGGCGCCGAAGCTCGATGCCGCCGAGGCCGAGCAGGTCGCGCTGCGCTTCGTCAAGCGCGCCAGGAAGCTGCAGGTGATCGTCGGCGTCTCGGCGCCGGGCTTTGCCACGATGCGCTCGCTGGCGAAGAAGTCGATGGATGCGGGCGCCGCCGGCGTCATGATCGCGCCGCCGCCGCATCTGCGCACCGACGACCAGATCATTGGCTATTTCAAGCAGGCGCAGGAAGCCATCGGCGACGACATTCCCTGGGTGCTGCAGGACTATCCGCTGACGCTCACCGTCGTGTTCACGCCCGCGGTGATCCGCAAGATCGTGATGGATTCGCCGTCCTGCGTCATGCTCAAGCACGAGGACTGGCCGGGCCTCGAGAAGATCTCGACCTTGCGCAATTTCCAGAAGGACGGCTCGCTGCGGCCGCTGTCGATTCTGGTCGGCAATGGCGGCCTATTCCTCGATTTCGAGATGGAGCGCGGCGCCGACGGCGCGATGACGGGTTATGCGTTCCCCGAGCTCCTGATCGACGTCGTCAATCTGTCGAAGGCCGGAAAACGCGATGCGGCGCACGATCTGTTCGACGCGCATCTGCCGTTGATCCGCTACGAGCAGCAGCCCGGCGTCGGTCTCACCGTGCGCAAATACGTGCTGCAGAAGCGCGGCATCATCTCCTCCAGCGCCCAGCGCAAGCCCGGTGCGGTGATTACCCCGCAGGCGAAGGCCGAGGTCGACTATCTGCTCTCCCGCGTGGCGCGGGTCGACCGCCGCGCCAATCTGCAACCGCAATCCAGTGCAGCAGGCTAAGTGATGACCGAGATTGTTGCCCCGCGCCTTGCCTCGACCGTGCTGCTGCTCCGTGACGGCAGCAGCAGCGAGATCGAAGTCTTCATGATGGTCCGCCATCACCAGATCGAATTCAACTCGGGCGCGCTGGTGTTTCCCGGCGGCAGCGTCGACAAGAACGACAAGGAGATCGCCGCCGATCCCGCGCTCTATTCGGGCGGCGAAGGGCTTGATGGCGACGCGCTCGGTTTCCGGATCGCGGCGATCCGCGAGACTTTTGAAGAGAGCGGCATCCTGCTGGCGCGGCCGCAAGGGTCGAAGGATCTGGTCGATGCGAAGCATGCGAACGAGATCGCGACCGCGCATCGCGCGGCGTTGAACGAAGGCAAGATCACGTTCCTGAAGGTGCTCACGGACAACGGCATGGTGCTCGCGCTCGACGAGCTCGTGCCGTATGCGCACTGGATCACGCCGGAGGGCATGCCTAAGCGCTTCGACACCTGGTTCTTCCTGGCCGCAGCGCCGCCCGAGCAACTCGGCGCCCATGACGGCAAGGAATCGACCGATTCGATCTGGGTGTCGACGCGCGAGGCGCTGGAGGGCGGCGAGACCGGCCGCTTCAAGCTGCCGTTCCCGACCACGCGCAATTTGATCCGGCTCGGCAAGCAGCCGAACGTCGGCGCCGCGCTTGCCGATAGCCGTGGCAAGTCGATCGTCACGGTGATGCCCGTGATGACCAAGACCGCCACCGGCCGTCAGCTCCGCATCCCCAGGGAAGCCGGCTACGACGGCGAGGTGTTCGACGTCGGGGCGCTGGGGTAATGCTTCCATAGGCGGCGCAACACATTCGGATGGGGTTCACACTTCGGTCTGAACCGAAGTATCGCCACCGGAAGCTCGCTATAACCACGTCGGTCACCGCGCCGGGGCAATTGCCCGGTGCAAGAGGAGCCGACGTGCAAGCATCGTTCGAAGCGCCGATATCCGACGAAGTCCATCTGACGTTGCCCGGCAGTGCCGACCGGCTGCTGCTGCGGCACTGGCCGGGCGAGGGCGACCCCGTGCTCTACGTTCACGGCGCGACGTTCCCGTCGTCGCTGTCGGTCGGCTACCGCTTCGGCGGGCGGTCCTGGGCGGACGATCTCACGGCCGGCGGTTTCGACGTCTGGGCTTTCGATTTCGTCGGCTTCGGCGGCTCGAGCAGGCCGCGGCAGATGTCCATGCCCGCAAGCGGGGTCGCGCCACTGGGGCGTGCGCCGGAAGCCGCCGCTCAGATCAGTGCGGTTGTCGATCACATCCGCCGCGCGCGGCCCGGCGTGCCGGTCCACATCGTCGCGCATTCGTGGGGCACGATCGCTGCCGGCCTGTTTGCCGGCCATCATCCGGATGCCGTCGGCCGCCTTGTGCTGTTCGGACCGATCGTTCGGCGGGCGCTGGAAGGGTTGCCGCCCCCTGAGAGCATCGGTGCATGGCGCGAGGTCACGATCCCAGATCAATTGAAGCGATTTGTCGAGGATGTCCCACCGTCGCATCCGCCGGTGCTGATCGAGCCTGACCTCGCCGCGTGGGGGCCGGCCTATCTGGCAACCGATGCCGGGGCGGCCGGACGCAACCCGTCGGCGGTCCGGATTCCAAACGGGCCGCAGGCCGACATCATCGCGGCGCTGTCGGGGCAGCTCCCTTACGACCCACGCCGCGTCCTGGCTCCGACGCTGATCGTGCGCGGCGAATGGGACAACCTCTGTCAGGAGGCCGACGCCGCCTGGCTGGCACGCGGGTTGGGCGCCACGGAGAAGGCCGATGTCGTCGTGCCGAAGGCAACGCATCTGATGCACCTTGAACACGGACGGGAAGGCCTGTTTGCGGCGACCGCTGGTTGGCTTGCGGGGAGCGCATCGTGAGTTGCCCCGCGACCGGCGACACGCGCCAACCGAATATGGGCCTCGAGCTCGCTCTGCTGCTCGCGCTCGCCACCCTCTGGGGCGGCTCCTACACCTTCATCAAGCTCGGGGTTGCGACCATCCCGCCGATCACGCTGATCGCCGCGCGCACCGCGATCGCGGGGCTCTTGCTGCTCGTCATCATGCGGATGCGCGGCGTGACGATGCCGACCGACGGCGCGACCTGGCGCCGCTTCATCTTTCAGGCCTGCCTCAACAGCGTGATCCCGTGGACGCTGATCGCCTGGGGCGAGCGCTACGTCGACGCCGGGCTGGCGACGATCCTCAATTCGGCGTCGCCGATCTTCACCTTCCTGTTCACCGCCGCGATCACCCGCCACGAGGCCGCGAGCCCGCGCAAGCTGGTCGGGGTGATCGCCGGGATGGCCGGCATCTGCCTGATCGTCGGCGTCGATGCCTTCCGCGATCTCGGGCAGGGCATCGTGGCCGAGGTCGCGATCGTCGCTGCCACGATCTGCTATGCCTGCGCCGCGATCTTCAGCCGCGGCTTCAAGGGGCTCGATCCGATGGCGCCGGCGGCGGGCTCACTGATCGCGGGCGCTGCGATCCTGATCCCGCTCAGCCTTGCCGTCGAACGGCCCTGGACCCTGACGCCGTCGACCAGTTCGCTGCTCGCCTTGCTGGCGCTTGCGGTGTTCTCGACCGCGATCGCCTTCGTGATCTACTTCCGCCTGATCCAGACCCTCGGTTCGGTCGGCACAACCGCGCAGGCCTACTTGCGGGTGCCGATCGGGGTCGCGCTCAGCGTCGCATTCCTCGGCGAACGGCTGAGCCCGACGGCGTGGGTCGGGCTTGCCTGTGTCGTCGTCGGCGTCGCCGCCATGACGATTCCGGCGCGAAAGATCGCCACGGCCTGAGACCATCGCCGCGACGACGATGCCCCGTGAAGGGGCGCCGCGGCCTGACGTTTGATCCGCCGAACAGCATCAGGACGCCGGCGTCCCGCCGGACCAGCTCGGCTGCCCTGTACCGGATCCGCCACCGGCGCCCGGCCGGGTGACAGACGTCACACCGCCGACAAGCCCGAGCTTGCAGCATGTTTCCCCAAAGCCCGTAATTTCCCGTATATTGGGGTGCATTGGACCCCGGCCTTGATGACATGACCGCTGAATTGCCGCCGAATTCGCAAGCGCCGCGTGCGTTCTCCCTCTCGATTGGCCAGCTCACGTTCGGCAGCTTCCTGCTGGTCCTGGCTGTGATCATCATCACATCCACGGCCAGCGTGATCGCGATCCGGCACATCGATACGACCTTTGCCGAGCTGCAGCGGCTGCAAAGCGTCGGCGACATCGCCGAGGATATCGACCGTCGCACCAACGAGCTGCGGCTGGCGGCGCGGGACTTCGTCACCGAGCCCGGCAACCAGTCGGCCCAGGTCGCGCAGGCGGCCCAGTCGCTGAGCGAGATCCTGAAGAAGACCCGGATCGAGCTGGCGCCCGAGCAGCAGGACATGATCGACGGCGTCACCCAGCGGCTGGCAACCTACCGCAGCGGGATCGAGCGCATCTCGGCGCTGCTCAGCCGCCGCGCCGAGATCGTCGCCGGACTGCCGCCGCTGCGCGACGCGTTCGACAAGGCGGTCGCCGAGAGCAATGACGCGGCGCTTGCGAACACGCTGTCGCAGGCCCAGAGCCGCATCGCCACCGCGCTCTTGGCGCACAACACGTCGGCCGCCGAGCAGGCCGCGCAAAGCATGCGGGCGATGGCGATCGCCGATCCCAGCCTGCGCAGCGCGGTCGACAATTATGCCGAGGCGATCAGCGCGATTTCGGTGCGCGAGGGCCAGATCGCCGACATCGACCGCGAGGTGCTCGGCGCCGAAGGCCGCCTGATCCAGAAGGTCACCGAGCTGTTGCGTGAGCTCAGCTCGCGCCGTGGCCATGTGCTGTCGCGCGATTTTGCCCGGACGCTGGCTGAGGCAAAATGGCAGAGCATCGTGCTCGGCACGGCGGGCGTGCTGATCGGCCTGTTCGCCGCCGTGCTGGTGGTGCGTCGCACCGTCCGCCCGCTGGCCAGGATCGCCGGGTCGATCCGCAAGGTCGCGGGCGGCGAGAAGAGCGCGTTCATCCCAGGTGCCGACCTCGACAACGAGATCGGCGACATCGCGCGCGCCGCCGAGGTGTTCCGCCAGACCCTGGTCGACGCCGACAGCGCGCGCGAGGCGGCACTGCGCGCGCTCGCCGAGCAGCGGCTCGCCGAGGAGAGCTACCACAAGCTGTTCGAGGCATCCGTCGACGGCATCTACGTCACGACGCCGGGCGGCACGCTGCTCAACGCCAATCCGGCGCTGGCGCGGATGATGGGCTATGCCACGCCGCAGGACCTGATCAACGGCATCGGCGACATCGCCTCCACCGTCTATGTCGATCCGGCTGCGCGGGAGCAGTACCAGCAATTGATGGCGCGCGACGGCACGGTGCGTGACTATGAGTATCAGGTGCGCTCGCGCGACGGCACCGTGCTGTGGCTGTCGGATTCCGCGACCGTGGTGCGCAACGATGAGGGCGAGGTGATCCGTTACGAGGGCACGGTGCGCGACATCACCGACCAGAAGCGCGCCGAAGATGCCATCGCTGAAGGCCGTCGCATGTTGCAGATGGTGATCGACACGGTGCCCGCCGTCATCAACGTCAAGGAGCGCAATCTGCGCTATGTGCTGATGAACCGCTACATGGCGGGCATCTTCGGCGTCGAGCCGCAGGACGCGATCGGCCGGACCACCGCCGAGCTGATGCAGCGCTATGGCGCCGCCAAGACTGACGAGAACGACAAGCGCGTGCTGTCGGTGCGGCGCGAGCTCGGCTTCTACGAGGAAGAGTACAAGGACGCGGCCGGCAACATGCGGCAATGGCTGGTCAACAAGCTGCCGATCCTCGATGCGCAGGGCGACATCGAGAACATCGTCACCGTGGCGCTCGACATCGGCGAGCGCAAGCGGTCCGAGCAGGAGATGCGCAAGGCGAGGGATTCTGCCGAGGCCGCGCTGCGCAATCTGCGGGAAACCCAGAACTCGCTGATCGAGGCCGAGAAGCTCGCCGCGCTTGGCCGCCTGGTGGCCGGCGTCGCCCACGAGGTCAACAATCCCGTCGGCATCAGCCTCACGGTGGCATCCGCGCTCGAGCGCAAGACCGCGAACTTCGAAGCCCAGGTCGAGCGCGGCGACCTGCGTCGCTCCAGCCTCAACGACTTCCTGAACACGGCGCGGGATGCCTCCTCGCAGCTCGTCGCCAATCTCAATCGCGCCGCGGAGCTGATCCAGTCGTTCAAGCAGGTCGCCGCCGACCGCAACTATTCCGACCAGCGCACCTTCGATCTCGGCGACCTCACCGAACAGGTGGTGATGAGTCTGCGGCCCGGCCTGCGCAAGCACAATCTGACGCTCAACGTCGATTGCGAGCCGAACCTGATGATGAATTCCTATCCCGGACCGTATGGCCAGGTGCTGACCAATCTGTTCCTCAACGCGGTCGCGCATGCCTTCCCGGACGGCAAGGCCGGCGAGGTCGAGATCCAGGTCCACGCCTCAGGCAACGATTATGTCGAGGTGATCTTCGCCGACAATGGCTGCGGCATGAGCCTCGACGTTCGCCGCCGCGCCTTCGATCCGTTCTTCACGACGCGGCGCGACCAGGGCGGCACCGGGCTCGGGCTGCACATCGTCTACAGCATCGTCACCACGCGCCTCGGCGGCCGGCTCTCGCTCGAGTCCGCGCCGGGCAACGGCACGCGCATCCAGATGATCCTGCCGCGGGTCGCCCCGCTGGAGCAGGCCGCGGAGTAGGCGGGCGCCGGCGCCGGCTCCGTCACCTCGAGGACTGCCGCTATTTCTTCATCTCGCCGGCAAGCAGGTTCTTGTAGATCTTGCCGTTCCTCATGATGACCAGGAAGTTCTTTGCGGGATCTTCGACCAGCCTGATGTTGTCGATCGGATTGCCGTCGACCAGCAGCAGGTCGGCCAGCGCGCCTTCCTGGACCACGCCAAGCTTGCCGGGATATGGATTTCGCGGCCCGGACAGACTGAGCAATTCAGCGTTGCTCGATGTCGCCATCGTCAGCGCCTCGGCCGCCGTGTACCAGCGGGTGAGGTCGGCCAGCATGGTGCCTTGCCGGTCGGCCAGCGCCTTCGAGAACAGGACATCGGTGCCGAATGCCGTCTTGATCCGGTATTTCCTCGCCAGCGCATAGACCCGTTCGGTCCCGGCAACCACTTGCCGCATCTTGTCCTGTTCCGCGGGCCCCAATGCGCTGGCGCCCGCCAGATCGAGGAAGGGCTGCGTGCTCAGCCAAATTCCCTTCTCGGCCATCAGGCGGGCCGTCGCGTCGTCCATGAGATGACCGTGCTCGATACACTTGACGCCCGCCGCGACCGACCGCTGGATCGCAACCGGCGTATAGGCGTGCACGGCAACGTAGGTGCCCCAATTCGCGGCGGCGTCGACGGCGGCACGCAGCTCCGGTTCGGTGAATGTCGATACGTCGAGCGGACTGAACGGCGATGCGACGCCACCGCCCGCGGTGAGTTTGACCTGCGAGGCCCCCTGCATGAGCTGCTCGCGCGCGCGCACGCGAACCTCGTCCGGACTGTCCGCGATCATGCTGCCGCCGATTTTCTCCATGCGGCTGAGCATGCCGCCGATCGTTCGTGGCAGATCGGACAGCTGCCGGAAATCGCCATGGCCGCCCGTGATGGTGATTACCGCGCCTGACGGGTAGATGCGGGGCCCGGCCACGAGTCCGTCGTCGATGGCCCGCTTGAGCCCGAAGGTGGGCCCGCCCATGTCGCGAACGGTGGTGAAGCCCCGCATCAATGTATCGGTCGCTTCAGCCGCAGCGAGCAGATTGTTGTAGCCGACGTCACCCGCGATCGCAGCCGCCGGCGTCGGGCGCACCAGCATCGCATGCCAATGCGCGTCGATCAGCCCGGGCATCAGGACGCGCTCGCCGCCATTGATCACCTGCGCATCGGCCGTGATCGCCGAGGTCGAGATCGTCTCGATCTTGTTGTTGCGGACCAGCACATTCGATGCCGCGGACAGTGTGCTGTTGTTGCCGTCGAAGATGCGGACGTTCTGGAACAGGACCGCGGAATCCTGCGCCTGCGCCGCCGGCAAAACGCCGAGGCTCATGCCGATCGCCGCAAGCAGCACGGAAATCCGGACGATCCCGCTCTGTATTCTCACACCTGACATGTTCGGTTTCCCCCAAAATGCTGCTACGCCGGCCGGTCGGCGGGCCGCAAGGCATAGGTCAACCAGCCGATGCCGTGGGACATCAGATCGATGCCCAGTAATAGTCCAAGCACCCAGAGGCCGGTTGCCGGAAATCCGCTCAAAATGATGAGGCCCGCGATGACGCCGAACATCCCGGAGGCCGCCAGGACCCAGCCGGACTGCCGCCAATGGCCGATGCCGATCGTCACGCGGACGAGCCCGGAGACCAGCAGCATCAGGCCGAGGACGTAGGTCAGGATCAGCGCGCCGGTCACCGGCTGGCTCAACAGCACAATTCCGGATGCGATGTAGAGGGCTCCGAGCAGCAGCTGCCACAGGAAACCTCCCCACCCCTTGGTCCAGAAGGCGTGCACGATCTCGAAGCCGCCTGCGAAAATCGCCGTCCAGCCGATGAAGATCGCGCTGACCACGGTGAAGAGCACGACATCGCCGAGGACGAGGACGCCCGCGACGATCATGGCGATCCCGGGCAGGACGCACATCCATAGCGGCGGCGGCGCGATGCCGGTCAGACCTAACGCGGAACTGTTGTCGGTGGTCGCCATGTTATTCTCCTCAATTCCCGGGCCAGGAACTTGCTCCAGCCGGTGATGCGCATGGATCTGCCGGTCAGGCCGGCTCGGATCAGCTGGTTCGTTCGCGGTTGTCCGCCGCGTTGTCATCCGGAATCTCTCCCGGCCGGTAGTTCGGCAGCTGCCCTGCCGGAATGACCGCGAGGAGAGCGAGGCCCGCCATGATCAACAGCCCGATCTTCAGCGCCCGCAGCCGGGCTTCGGTGTTGACCCGGACCGCTTCCTCGACCTGCTGTGGCGTGCCGCTCGTGGCTTCGAGCACGCTGCGCAGCCGGTCGTTGCTGATGAAGGTGATGTTGTTGAGGTCAACCTGGCTTTGCAGCTCCTTCGTCAGCACCGGACTGGCCGTGATCCTGCCGAGGGCGATCGTGCTCAGCAGACCAACGAGAAGTGCGCCGGCGACCGCCGTACCCACCGCCGCCGCGAGGTTTTGCGTGGTCCCGCGCAAGGACCCGACGTCTCCCGCCAGCGTCTTGGGCGAGGCCGTCACCAGGACGTTGAACAGCAGCGTCACCAGCGAGCCCTGGCCGATGCCAAACAGGACGAGACCAAGCAGAACGGGAATCTCGCTCCAGTCGTTGCGCACGACGAAGGCGAGCCACAGCAACGCGATGGTGCAGAGCGCAAAGCCGAAACGTCCGATCTGGCGCGGTGTCAATCTGTCGTAGAGATTGACGATCAGCATCGCCGAGAAGAAGACCGTGAGGTTGAACGGCATCATCGCGATCGCGGTGGCGATCGGTGAGCGTCCCTGCACGATCTGGATGTAGAGCGGCACCGTGAAGTTCAGTGCAGCCTCCAGCGCGACCACCGCGAACAGCGCATAGACCGCGCAGCGCTCCTCGGGTGAGTCGATCACCTCCAGTGCCAGCAGCGGGGTTTTTCCCGTGGCCTGCTGCCGGTGCGTCCAACTCAGAAATGCCTGTCCGAGCACGATGCCGATCACGATCATGACCGGCGCCGGCGAAACGCCCAACAGATCGAACGGCGCGTTGGGACGGGCGAGCGCCAGTCCCCAGCCGTTGAGATTGTTGAATCCGAAGCTGATCAGAATGATCGCGCTGGCGGCGAGGGCGACGCCAACCAGATCGATCTCGATGTCGGGACGGCCGCGGTCGGGCTTCAAGCGAAAGCTCAGCAGGAAGACGATCGCCGACACCGCGATCAGGATTCCGAACGCCGGCCGCCAGCCGATATAGGTTCCGAACACTCCGCCGATCACGAATGCGAGCACGCCGGCAGCCGCACGCGCCGAGCCCAGCGCGCCGAGGGCCGTGGCCTGCTGGCGCCCGGCATAATTCTCGGCGATCAGGGCGACGAGCGAAGGCACGATCACCGCTCCGGCGGCACCGCAAAGCGCCTGCGCCGAGATCATGGTGGTGGCCGTGGGGCTGAATGTCATCAGGAGCTGCGATGCGAAGAACAAGACGACCGCAAGGCGGAACACCTGCAGCGCGCCAAATCTTTGCGCGAGTTTCGCGCCAAGCATGACGAAGCCGGCCACAAGCATGGAATAGGCCACGATACCGGTCGCCACCGTGGTGGGGGGCACGCCGAAACTTGTCACCATGCCGCCCATGGCAACCGGGAGCGATGCGACATTGAACGACATGATCATCTGGCCGAGCGCAATCGCGATCATCGGAACCCATGATGCGCGCTCTTCCTGGTGGATGCCGCCGATCGATATTGTCTGCGCCATGGCGTCCTCCGATCTTCTCGGCTTCTGCGATCGGCCCGCCCGCGGGAATGCCGATCTTGCGACGGCCGCTCAGCCGTCCGGCTGCGACACGAGCAGATCCATCCCGAGTCGCTGTGACAGGAATTTTGCGGCGAGCTGGCCTCTCACGCTGTTGCCGGCGGCATCCAGCGGCGGGGCGAACGTGCCGAAGCCCCCTTTGCCCGGGGATACCGCGACGATGCCGCCTCCGATGCCGCTCTTTCCCGGTAAGCCGATATCGTAGAGCCAATCGCCCGACGTCTCGTACAATCCGGCGGTGACCATCACTGCCAGGGCGTAGTGGCATACGGCTGCGTCGACCACGCGTTGCCTGGTCACCGGGTTCACGCCGCCGTCGGCCAAGGTCGCGCCCATCACGGCCAGATCCCTGGCGCTGACATTCAGCGAACATTGCCGCGTGTAAAGATCAGTCGCCTGCCTGGCGTCGCTGTAGATCCGCTCATAGCTCTCCAGCAAGCGCGCGATGCTTCGATTGCGGAAATTGGTCTCGGAGGCGGATGCATAGACCTCCTCGTTGAGCGAGAGAGGCCGGCCGGCGAAGCGTGATAACCCGTCGTGGATGAATTGCCAGCGGTCCTCGAGGGACGGTCCCGGCGCGAGGCTGGTCGCAGCAATGGCGCCGGCGTTGACCATCGGATTGGTGCGCCCGTTTCCCCGCTCGATCGCACCGAGAGAGTTGAAGGGAAGACCGGTGGCGTTGGCGCCAAGCTTTTCGCGTGCCGCCTCCGGGCCGATCGTCTCGCAGATCAGCGCAAACAGGAACGGCTTCGATACGCTCATGATGGAGAATTCGTGGTCGACGTCTCCAGCGCCATAGAAACGGCCACCAGTTCCGACGACGCAAACACCGAACAGCTCCGCCGGAACCCGTGCGAGTGCCGGGTAAACCTGCGACGTCGTTCCATCGGTGTTCGACTTGAATCGCCGGTGCGCGTCTTCCACAAGCGCCTGCACCATCTCCGGACCGGGTAGATGACCGGTCGAGATGTAGGCCTGCTCTCGCTGATCGACCGAAAGCGACGCCATCGCATCACTCCTTCCGAACGGACCCAACGGTGGCCGGTTCCATTCTGGAACACGATGCGTTGGGGCAGTCAGCGCCAAAGTTTTAGTTGAGTCAACCTACAACCGCGCCTGGTGCTGCAACCCAGCCATCAACATTTGCGAACAATCCACCTGAGGTGATGTTCAAGTCAGTGAGGCTGACGCGATCGCTTTCCAGTCGCCGACGCAACACGCAGTCGCATCAGTTTGAATCAAACGGCGGACGTCGCTGCGGCGCGCAATCAACGACCGATTGCAACGTTTTCGCTTGAGGGAGTACGATTGCGGCGCGTGCGTGCGAGCCGAAGCGAGTGTGGGAGGCGCGGGGCATCAACCGTAGAAATGAGATGTACCATGGTGGCGCAAACAAGTGACGGACATCTGTTCCTGTTCAAGAAGCTTGGCGGCCTGTTCGCGATCATAGCCGGATGCTTGCTGACAGCCGTGGGTGTGACGTTCGAGTCCACCGATACGACAGTTATCGGCATCCTGCTTCTGGTGCTGGGTGCCGTCTTGCTCGTGTTCAAGATCATGCGACGAAATCAGCAGCCCGGATAACCGGGCTGCATCGGCGTCTCCTGCGGCGCTTGCGGAGCGGGCCTTGAGGATCAATGGCGCCCGATGGAGGCCGTCGATTCTTCGAGACGGTTGTGTTGCTCCCTCGGGATCACGGGCCGGACGATCGATATTCGATCAGTATCGATCGATGCGCGAACGGCATTGGACCGTCCGCGACAACACTCCTACGGCTCGGTCAACCGATCCAGCGATCAACGGGCGGTGCGAGCAGGGGAGGAAGACATGATCTCACGGCGCAATCTGCTGGCCGGCATCGGCGCGGGCATGGCAAGCGCAGCGGCCAGCCGCGCCATTGCGCAGTCGTTCCCGTTCAAGCCCAATCAGCGCTATCCGGATCCGGCGGTCGAAATCCTCGACCCGAGCTTTGCCAAGTACCGGCTCTACAGCTCTACGCTGGAGCAGGTCGCGACCGGCATGCGCTGGGCGGAAGGGCCGGCGTATTTCCCCGAAGGCGGCTGTCTCTTGTTCAGCGACATCCCCAACAACCGCATCATGAAGTACAGCGAGAAGGACGGCAGTCTCAGCGTCTTCCGCAGCCCCGCCAATTTCGCCAACGGCAACACTCGCGACCGCCAGGGGCGGCTTGTGACCTGCGAGCATTCGGTGACGCGGCGGATCACGCGCACCGGGAAGAACGGCAAGATCACCGTGCTGGCCGACGGTTTCGAGGGCAAACGGCTCAATGCGCCGAACGACGTCGTGGTGAAGTCCGACGACACGATCTGGTTCACCGATCCGGTGTTCGGCATCGCCGGCGAGTGGGAGGGCTTCAAGGCCAAGCGCGAGCAGGACAACACCAACGTGTTCCGCATCGGCACCGACGGCAAACTGACCGCTGTCATCACCGATCTGGTCAATCCGAACGGACTTGCGTTCTCGCCGGACGAGAAGAAGCTCTACGTGGTCGAGTGGAAGGGCACGCCGAACCGCAGCATCTGGAGCTACGACGTGAATGCCGACGGCACCGTCTCCAACAAGTTCAAGCTGATCGACGCCGCCGACCAGGGCTCGCTCGACGGCTTCCGCGTCGATCGCGACGGCAATCTGTGGTGCGGCTGGGGCAGCAACGGCGCGCTGCAATCGGAGCCGACGGATGTCAACGGCCGCAAGGTCTATCAGCTCAAGGGCCGGCCTGAGGATCTCGACGGGGTGATGGTGTTCAACCCGCAGGGCAAGCCGCTCGGCTTCATCCGCCTGCCGGAGCGCTGCGAGAACCTGACCTTCGGCGGACCCAAGAACAACCGCCTGTATATGGCGTCCTGCCATTCGATCTACGCGCTCTACGTCGACGCGCACGGCGCGACGTGAGGCGTTGTCACGGCCGTCATTGCGAGGAGCGATAGCGACGAAGCAATCCATTTCTCCGCTCGGGGCGTTATGGATTGCTTCGCTTCGCTCGCAATGACGTGGATCGGCCGACGCAATATCCCCGTCATCCTGAAGGTGCGGCGAAGCCGCGTCTCGAAGGATGCGCGGCCCCGCCACTGGCCGTCGACCCTTCGAGACGCGCGTTCCGCGCTCCTCATCAGGGTGACGGGTCCAGCAGCGATTCCCGAACCGCTAATTGATATCCGCGAGCTTGTGCAGCGTGGCGCCGAAGATCAGGCTCGCCTTGCCGACCAGCGCGGTTCCACTCATGGTGCCGCGGGTGTCGGTGAAGGTGCCGGAGACGCCGATGCCGACCGGCGCGGGCCCGCCGAACAGCGGGTTGTCGGTGTCGCGCGGCGTGGTGTGGCGTTGCACAAGGACCTCGCCCTTGAACGCATCGCCCTTCACCGTGTAGCTGCCGGTGTAATAGAGATAGGCATCGCCGCCGAGAATTTGTCCGTCGCGGAAGAGAATCACTCCGCTGCCCTTGCCGACGCGTCCGTCCAGCAGGGTGACGTGGATTGAGTACAGCCCGTTCTTCATAACGTCCCATTGACCGGCTGCCACGCCCGCAGCAATCCGGATTGGTTTTTTATGCCAAAGCGAGCAACCTCGTGCAATGCGGCAGGTTGATTCCGGGGTGTCCGGAGTGGCCGTGAACCCTCGGTTCCTGCCAGGCGGTGTGACGGCGCGATGACAGCGGACCATGCGCGCGAATCGAACTGGCCCGCGAAATGCATAGCTCTGGTTGCACTGGCCGGTGAGTGCTGGAGCAACACACATGACAGACAGGATGGAAGCTGGCGGCCGCTTGGCGGACCTCGACGACGATTCCGAAACCTTGGCCCGCCGTCGCAGGGGCCGGATGCGGGTGTACCTGCCGCTCGGTCTCGTCGCGCTCGTGTCGGTGGCGGCTGCGCAGCTAGCGCAGGCCCGCGATCCCGATGGCCGCTACGCCAATTCGCCGCTGAAGGAATGGTTCGACGGTCTGCGCAGCGGCAAGGGGCCGTGCTGCTCCGATGCCGACGGCACTGCGGTCAGCGATGTCGATTGGGAGTCGAAAGACGGACACTATCGTGTGCGCCTCGAGGGGACGTGGATCGACGTCCCCGACGAGGCCGTGGTCACCGAGCCCAACCGGGCCGGCCGCGCGATGGTGTGGCCGATCAAGAGCTACATGGGAGTGACGATCCGCTGTTTCATGCCCGGCAGCATGACGTAGCGCGGCATTCGCTCACACGTACTTCTTGTCGCGCTCGAGCAGTTCGATCGAGATGCCCTGCGGACCGCGGATGAAGCAGATCCGCACGCCTGGGCGGATCGTGGTCGGCTCCTTGGTGAACTCGACGCCCTTGGCCTTGATCTCGGCCGCGACCGCGTCGATGTCCTTCACGGTCAGCCCGAAATGATCGAGCCCCTGATAGGGCGTCACCGGCGGGGTGTTGACGCCGTCGCCTTGCATCACCTCCGCGATGAAGACCTTGGCGCCGCCGAGCTGGACGTCGATGCGGCCTGGGCCACGGATGATCTCGCCGCCGAGAATGTCACGCAGCCAGGTCGCGGTGGCCTCGGGATCGGGACTGCGCAGATGGACGTGGTCCCAGGTGACGACAGGCATCGCGATCTCCTTGTTGTTCTCGCGCCGCGTCGGCGCGCGGCACTCGCTCTCGGGCGGTGCAAATCTTAGCGATCGGCCGGCTGTGATGCCATCCCGTGCTGCACGTCGCAAGATTGTCGTCCCGGAATGAAACCATTCGGGCCGATGGCGATTGTTTTCGCGTGGCCGCTCGGCCTGCGGCCGTCCCGGATGCCGCATGTGGCGATCGCTGCGGCCTCTGTGCTGGCGGGGGTCTGGTCGGGCGTCGAGGGTGAGGGCACGACGATGCGGATCGGCTTGGCGTCGTTTCGAAATGTTGCCGCCGCACGTCTCGGTGACGGCGGCTTCTACGCCAGCCTGCTGCTGTCGTTGATCGCAATCGCCGGGATCGCCGCCTGGTTCATGCTCCCCGAGCCGAGCGACGCTGGAGACCAGGATATCGGGCCGGTGTCTTCGACCGTCATCCGTACCGCGCAGGATGTGCCGACCGGGGTGCAGTCTGTCCAGGCCGCAAGGGAGGCGCTGGCCGCACCGCCAGACGAGCCGGCCACGGTCGGCGTGGCCGCCGCCCCGCAGCCGGCCGAGGAGGCCAGGACGTCGCAGTCGGGCGCCGAACGATCGCCGCTGGACCGGGTGCGGATCGCCTCGCAATCGTGGCGCCGCGGCGGTCTCGGATCCAAGATGCTGGTCACCCTGACGCTGCGCAACGCCAATGATTTCCCGGTCAAGGATATCGAGATCGCCTGCGCCTTCATCCGCCGCGACGGCAGTCCGATGACCGAGCGCAAGCGCCTGATCCCGGACACTATCGCCATGAAGAGCCGCAAGACCTACTCGCAGATGTTGATCGGCTTCGTAAATGTTAACGCAAACAAGGCGAAATGCTCTGTCGTGACCGCCAGCCGCGCCTAAACCCTGCATCTCGAAAAAGTGAGCGGGAATTGACTTGCCCGGTGAACCGTAACGGCCAGGCAGGAACTAACTAATAAGCCGACCGTTAGAGGACGACCCGGAAGCGCGGGATGGCGACTGTCCGGGTGATCATGCGCAGACGATGAATTCGCTGCGCGATGACTGATGTCATCGCGCCGAGATGAACCGCGCCCGTAGCGCGGGGGGAGCTACCAAAATGCCTGTGGCGCGTTATTTCCTGTACGTTGGTGGAGTGCTGCTCGCGTTGCTCTTCGTCGTCAATGCCATCATGCCGCAGGAGGCCGTGGTTCCCGGCCAAAGCCAGACCATCTCGTCGCCGGGCGTCGACAAGACGATGGTCCGCATCAGGTCGACGCAGAAATTGCCGGAGCGGGTGGTATACGATACCAGCCAGCCGATCATCGTTCCGGCGCAGGTGAACGCGGTTGCCGCGGCCGTCCCGCCGGCAACGGGCGACGCATCGGCACAGGCCCGCGTCCGCAACACGTTTGCCCAGTTCATTCCCGAGAAGGCTGACGCGCAGAAGGCTGTGGCCGAGGCGAAACCGGCCGACCAGCGGGCGCAGGCCCAACCGCAGGCACCGAAGAAGCACAAGGTTGCGCGTTACCATGCCCATCCCCAGCAGCCGATGCGGCTGGCGCAGCCGGGCATGTATCAGCCCTACCGCGTCGCGCAGCAGCAGCCGCGCATGGGCTTCTTCGGCGGTTTCGGCACCTGGTAAGCAGGGTCGCGCCGTAGCCGGCAACCGACACGCCGCCGCAAATGCTTGCGGCGGCATTTTCATGTCCGCGAGATTCAGGCGGGGGCCGGACGCAAATAGGCGTCCGTGCCGTTCACGCCGTTTAGCGCGGCAGGCGCGGAATCTTGTCGGCGAAGCCGTTGTAGCAGGTCAGCCGCTCGTCCTCTTCCTTCACGAACCGGCATTCGTTGACGCCCTTGGCGGGGGCGGCCTTCGGCTTGGGCTGCGGCTTGAAGATCTCGTCGTAGCACATCAGCCGCTCCTTGGTGGCGTCGTCGATGTCCTGGCAGGCCTGGAGCTTCTGCGCGACCGATTGCGGCTTGCCGGGCGCGGCGGCCTTCTCGCCCTTCTTGGCCGCCGACTTCTTGCCGACCTGGACCAGCGGCTTGTCGCCGACCATCGGCTGCGAGGCCGCCGCCGGCTTGTCGGCCGCGGGCGGTGGCGTGGTGGCTGGAGCGGTGCCTTGGGCAAGCGCGGCAGCCGGGCAGAGAAGCGCCAACGCGAGGATGATATGTCTCATGTTGAAAATGTCCGAAATGGCGTGATGACCGGAAGGATGGCACCGGGGATCGGAAAAGCCCGGCAAGCGCCGAGGCTTATCGCAAGTTCTGCCCGAATCCTACCCCCAGAGATGACCCACCCGGCACCGATCCACCGGCAAAAACAGGGGCAATTGGTCGCCGGTCCGACCGCAACCGAGCGTGATTTGCCTTTGCGGGGCCCACCGGCTATCAGGGCGCCATCTGCGCGACTGGCGCTTGGATGGACCACCATCGGGGAGCGCAGAGACTGAACGCCGCGCGCCTGGGCACCGCTTCGAAACGGAGGTGCCATGACGGCGAACATTCTTGATGGGCATGCACATGCCCAAATTGTCATCGACAAGGTTGCAAGTGAACTGGACCGGCTCGCCCCGCGCGCCCGGGCTTACGGTCGTGCTGGTTGGTGACGATCAGGCCAGCCAGATCTATGTGCAGAGCAAGGTCAGGATGGCCGAGCGGCTTGGCCTGCACGGCGAGGTCGAGCGCCTGCCGGATGACGCCAGCGAGGCCGACCTGCTTGCCAGGATTGCGGCGCTCAACGCGCGCGACGATATCGACGGCATCCTGATCCAGCTGCCGCTGCCGGCGCATATCGACGCCCTGCGCGTGATGGCCGCGGTCGATCCCGCCAAGGATGTCGATGGCCTGCATGCGCTCAACGCCGGCCGGCTGTTTCACGGCGACGATGCTTTGGTGCCGTGCACGCCGCTGGGCTGTCTCAGGCTGATCAAGTCGATCCGATCGGATCTCACCGGCGCGCATGCCGTGGTGATCGGCAGCTCCAACATCGTCGGCAAGCCGATGGCCGCGCTGCTGCTGCAGGAGCAGGCGACCGTGACGCAGACCCACATCCACACCCGCGGCATCAGCAGCATCTGCCGTCAGGCCGATATCCTGGTCAGCGCTGTGGGCAAGGCTGGGCTCGTGCGCGGCGACTGGATCAAGCCGCAGGCGATCGTGATCGACGTCGGCACCACGCGCGTCGAGAAGCCGGAGGGCGGCTACGCGGTATGCGGCGATGTCTCCTTCGACGAGGCGGTGCAGGTTGCCGGCGCGATCACGCCGGTGCCGCGCGGCGTCGGACCGATGACGATCGCATGCCTGATGGAGAACACCGTGAAGGCCGCCAAGGCGAGGGCGGCCCGGCTGCAATAGCGCGGGACGCCCGCGGCGAGACGCGAGCGGCCGGTGCCGCTCGCGTGCCGTGCGCGAAGTTCATGACCTCAGAGGTAATGGAAAGCCCGCAGCGCTTGGCTATCGTCATGCGACAGACGGAGGCGCGCGATGCTGTATGCGGAAGATCTCACCGAGGGCCAGACATTCCGGCTCGGGACTTACACGATCGGCGAGGTCGAAATCCTGGAGTTCGCCGGCAAGTATGATCCGGTGCCGATCCATACCGATCCCGTCGCCGCTGCGGCGGGCCCGTTCGGCGGGCTGATCGCGAGCGGCTTCAACACCATTGCGATCTATCGGCGGCTCGTCGTGGAGGCGATCTGGAGCAAGGTGGCGGGCATCGTCGGGCGGAGCTTCGAGATCCGTTTGCCGAGCCCGGTCCGCCCGGGAACGACGCTGACCGGCCAATCCCAGATCCAGAAGATCACCATCAGGCCGGAGCGACGCGACGCCGTCGTGATCTTCAAGACCGAGCTCGTCAACGACGAGCAGCGCCCCGTGCTCGTCCTCGTGCTCGATGCCCTGATTCATATGCGCCCCGTGGAGCAGGCGCGGACATAGGCGCCGCACCGATCGTTGGTCGTCGATCTGGTCGTCGCGCAATGCCGCGGCTAGTATGGCGGGCCTGCGGCCGAACTGTAGCGCATCAATGACGTCGTCCGGCAGCAAGTTCGCCGATGTGGTGCAGGGCGGATGGTGCAGACGTGAAGCGGAGCAAGCAGACGCGTGGAGAGATCGAGGCCAAGCAGCGCAAGGCCGCGGCATGGCACCACGCGCTGGCACAACGCGCCGCCGAGCGACAGCGCCTTCGCAACTACAAGATCGCGCTGGCGCGCGACGAGGTTCCGGTGGTGACGAGCCAGCTCGCACCCTCGAACAGCTATTCGATTCCTGATTTCGTCGAACGCGGAACCTATCGGCCCGAGCCTTTCGTCTGCAAGGATTGCGGCGTTGCCGAGGTCTGGACGCCGTTGCAGCAGAAATGGTGGTACGAGACCGCGAAGGGCGACGTGTTCACCAAGGCCGTGCGTTGTCGCGCCTGCCGCACCAAGGAGCGCGTGCGTAAATCCGCCGCGCGCCGCGTGCATCTGGAAGGGCTCGCCAGGAAGAAGAAGCCCTCCGCCGCGTCATGAGCGGATGCGCGTGACGCCGCGCTGCTGCTTCACAGAGATGTGGATGTGGAACCTGCGCGCGGGCGGTCAATGCGTCGCGCGCGCGGAACGTTTCGTTGCCTGATCGGTTCGAGACTTTGAAGCCCCCGGCGAGGGGTGCGGGCGGGGAGGAACCAGCCAGGGAAGCAGTCACGGCCGGAACCAACGAGAAGGAGCAGCGGATGAAGCTTAATTCCACGCAAGTCAAGCAGACCATGTCGCAAATGAACGCACAGGTGCTTCCGGACGATCATCCGGCGGTGGCGCAACTGAACAGCGTGTTTGGCGAGCACACATTCTTCGTCGATACCAGCGGACTCAAGGTCCTCGAACCCGCGCAGAGCTCCGACATGCCGGGACAGACCGGCGAGGTGGTGAGCCTTGCCGAATGGAGCGACCCGGAGCTGACGTCGCTGCGGCCGCACGAGCCCGAGCCGACCGGCGTGCTCATCATGCTTGAACCCAGCAAGCACTGAAGTGCGTTTCCGAGCGAAGCCGGTACCGGCTCGCGCAAGGAGAATGCGACCAGACCAGTGGATTGAGAGCATGATCCGATTCAATCGGACTCATGCTCTGAGTGCCGCATCGGTCGGCACCGCAATCGGCCTTCCTGATGGCGACAGTCTCCAACGTCACGTCAAGAGGTGCCGAAAGTCACATGGCAAATCAGCGCCGCCTGCGTATGCATCGTTCGAGATGGATATCCAGGCGGTGAGGGGCAGATGGGGATCGTGCGGCGCTGGAGCTCTGACGAGGACGAGAAGCTCAGAGAACTCGCCAGGGCCGGCAAGAATGCTCTCGAGATCAGCAACGAACTGACCCGCAGCGCTTCGGCGGTGCGGCGGCGCGCCGAGGTCCTGTCGGTGCTCATCATGGCGAAGGCGTTTCGCGCGCGCCCGTCGCATGTCGCCACCCATCTCGAAAGAGTAGCGATCGACGCGATCCGAACCCGCCGCTCGTTTCCCGCGGGCGTCGGCCCGAGCACTATTGCCGGAATGATCGACAAGGGCTGGATCGTCCCGGAGCTGGGGCGGCGATATCGCGTCACCGATGCCGGCGTGGAGGCGGTGCGCCGGAAGATCCCGAGCGGCTGAGGGCTGCGCAGCAACCCGGCGGACGGCGGGGCGGCGGACGGACGCAGCATCTGCTACGGAAAGCAAGATTCTGCGCCCGAGACGGGCGGTTGCGCCGTTGAAGCATCGGGGACACTGACAGCCGGCAGGTCTCCGGCGTGTCCAACCGTCCGGCCCGATCGCACCGATGCTCAACGCCCAACAGGCTCCAGACGACCGATACCAGCGTTTCGCCGATCTTGCGCCCTTCGTCCGTGAAGCGATCGACACCATTGCCGCGTTGACCCCGGCCCAGCGGGTCGATGTTGACTTCCTCGAACGGGAGTTCATCCCGGCGCTGGGACTCAATGACGAGCTGCTGCACGAGCAGCCGCCGGAGCTTGCGCCGAGCTTTGGCAAGGGCCTGCACCTTTGGCAGTATCCGAACCAGCTCGCGCCGTATCTGGCCTGGCTTGCGCGCAACGCGGCCGGCATCACCTCGTACATGGAAATCGGCTGCCGCTGGGGCGGCATGTTCATCCTGGTCGCGGAGTGGCTCAGGACCAGCGGCGCCGACCTTCAGGAGGGTGATTGCACTCGATCCGATCGCGCCGACGCCGTTCATCGCGACCTATTTCGAACTGCTGCAGGAGCAGGCGCGCATCGAGCCGATCTACATGCAGGCGTTTTCAACCTCGCCGCTGGTCGCCGCGCATGTCGACCGGCTGAAGCCCGACTTCGTTTTCATCGACGGCGATCACAGCCTGCGCGGTGCGATGCAGGATCACCTGCTGGTGCGCGCCACGCCCGCATCATCGTGCATCACGACATCCACTCCCAAGCCTGTCCGGATACGACATGGCTCTGGAAGGCGCTCAGGGAATTCGAAGCACCGAGCTTCGATGCGTTCGAATTCACCAGCCAGTATGCGTCGGTCAACGGTTCGTTCCTCGGCATCGGCGCGATGAAGCGGCGGTCAGCGCAGGCGTAGGGACGGACGCCGGCGCTTGTCGCGATCACGCATTCGCCGGCCGCTCGCCCAGGTTCAGCTTGCTCTTGTCGCCGCCGGCCCACGCCAGTGTTTTCGGGTCCATCACGCGGAACCAGAGCGGCGGGATCGCGGCGAGCCCGAACATGCCGGTGTAGCCGTTCGGCAGCCGCGGGATGTCGTCGAAATCGCGCAGCGACTGGTAGGGGCGCATCGGGTTGGCATGGTGGTCCGAGTGACGTTGCAGGTGGAACGTCATCAGGTTCGAGACGATGTGGTTGGTGTTCCAGGAGTGGCGCGGTTCGACCGCCTGGTAGCGGCCGTTCGGCAGCTTCTCGCGCAGCAGGCCGTAGTGCTCGACATAATTGGCCTGGGTCAGCGCGTACCAGCCGAGGAAATGATGCGCGACGATGAACGGCGCGACCTTCCAGCCGAACAACGCAATCAGGATGGCCGCGACGACCAGCGTCAGCGCAAAGCCCTGCAGGATCTCGTTGTTGACCGACCAGACCGGTTCGCCGCGCCGGGTCAGCCGCTCGGCCTCGTTGCGCCAGCCGCGCTTGAAGGCGCCCGGCAGTTCGCGCGTTGCGAACGCATAGATCGATTCACCGAACCGCGCGCTGGCGGGGTCTTCCGGCGTTGCGACCCAGGTGTGGTGGCCGCGATTGTGCTCGACGCGGAAATGGGCGTAGCCGACCGCGCAATTGGCGAGCATGCCGAAGAAGATGTTGAGCCGATCAGATTTGTGGCCGAGCTCGTGCCCGATCAACAGTGCGCCGCCATTGATGGTGCCGACGCCGAGCAGCAGCGCGACATAGGACCACCACGGCAGCTCTTGCGTCCCGAAGAAGGCGATCAGCGCGACGTAGTTGATCCAGGGAAACGCCACGGTGATGCGCGCAAGCCGCAGGTAATACGGATCGGCCTCCATCGCGGCGACCACCTCCGCCGGCGGATTGTGGGTGTCTTCACCGAAGAGGACATCGAGCAGCGGGATCAGGATGAAGATGAAGACGAAGGGGATCAGCGTCACCAGCGGATTGTGTGTCCGCAGGAACAGCCAATAGGACAACAGCGGGATCAGCGGCGGGATGAACGAGAGCATCCAGAGATAGCGCTTGCCGTCCTTGTAGGTGATGGTTTCGCCAGCGGCGTTGGTGCCCGTGAAGATCATCGCATTCCCTCCAGCTGCTCTTTCGAGGCGGCATCCGCCGTTGTTTCACTAAGCTTGCCGCGAGGCGGGCCTGCGCCGCCAGTTCCCAACAGGCCAATTTTGTGGCATTTTGCGCCAAGCCGTTCGGCTGAACGCTCGCGAGGGAGGGCGCCGACGCAATGCAGGGATCGGAGGCGGATGCCCTTCGGGTGCCGGTGTCCGCGAGCTACGCGCGGGCGCTGGTGCGGGCGTTCGGCAAGACGCGTGGCGAGCGCAACGAACTGCTCAGGGGCACCGGCGTCGAACAGGAGCTGCTCGACCAACCGGGCGCCCAAATGCCGGTCTCCGCGCTGGTGATGCTGGCCGCCAACATCACCCGTACCCATGGCGAGCTGTGGCCGTTGTCGGCCGCGGCGGTCTGGTCGACGTCGCTGCAAGGCGCGCTCGATGTCGCGACCAGGACGGCGCCGACCATCGCAGATGCGATGAACATCGGCGCGCGCTTCGGATCGACCCGCGCGCCCTTCATCCGCAACCGGTTGCGCAAGACCGCGCGCTCGATCCAGATTGAAATCGCTCCGGCGGTGCCCATGGAAGGCGCGTTGTGGCGGGCCGTGGCGCTGGCCGTCAGTCTCAATATCCACGCAACCTATGTGCAGCTGCTCGAGGATGCGATCGACGAGGCGACGCTGAAATTTCCCTGGCAGCCGCCTGCGGGCGCGGAGCGGCTGGCGCAGCATTATTCCTGCGCCGTGGAGTTCAATGCGGCGGCCTTCATCTTCGACGTGCCGAACGAGCTGTGCGCGCGGCCTTCGCCATTTGCCGATCCGGAATTGCACGCCAAGGCGATCGAAGCCCTGGAAGCAGTCGAGAAGCCGCGCTCGGACACTGCGGCGCTGGCGCGGATGGTTGAGAGCCTGATCGCGGCGCGGCTGCCGCATCGTCTGGCCGAGGAGGAGGCCGCGCGCCTCGTCGGCACCTCGCGGCGAACGCTGGTGCGGCGGCTGGCAGAGGCGGGCTGCGCCTTCCGCCCGCTGCTCGATGGGGTGCTGCGCGAGCGTGCGCGGACCATGCTCGCGGAAGGCACGCAGTCTCGCGACGAGATGGCGGCTGCGCTCGGCTACACCGATGCGACGAGCTTCAGCCGCGCCTGCCGGCGCTGGTTCAGCGCGAAGGGCGTACGGGCCTAGCTCAGCGGCGCGCTGTGGCGCGGCTGCGCGGGCTCGCCGCCATTCGACAGCTGATGTTGCACGGCCGAGGGATCGTTGCTCCGCGGCTTCGAGGCCCACGCAATGAACGGGTAGGCGAGGAGCGCCAGATATCTGGTGGGCATTGGATGATCGACGCCGAACGTCGTCGCCTTCTTCTTCGGCAGGTAGGCGCTCCCGAACAGCACATCGTAGAACGAGATGAATCCGGCGAAGTTCTTGTCCCTGGCTTCGGCCTCGCTGCTGTGGTGCCAGTGGTGAAATTCCGGCGACACCAGGATGTAGCGCAGTGGTCCGTAGTTCAGGCGCACATTGGCATGAACCAGCCAAGTCTGCCAGAAATAGACGAGGAGGTAAGTGCCGATCGCTTCCGTGGAGAAGCCGAGCGCGTAGAGCGGAAACAGCGCGCCGGCCTTCATGAAGATCACATCGAGCGGGTGCTGGTGGATCGCCGCGAGCCAGTCCAGCTCCTCGACCGCATGATGAACGGAATGGATCTGCCACATGGCGGGTACGATATGCAGGATGCGGTGCGTCCAGTAGATGCCGAGGTCCGCGATCAGGATCACGATGGGCACCTGGACCAGATATGGAAGATTGCCGATCGTCTGCGTCACCGCCGCAGGCAGGACCGAGTGATTGACCAGAATGGCCACCGTCGTGATGGCGATCACGCCGGCCAGCACCAGCCATCCGTTGATGAACAGGAAGGCCATGTCAGTCAGCAGGCCACGCCTGAAGATCTTCTGAGGCCTCGCAGCGAACAGTCGCTCGAAAGGCACGAAGATCAAAACTGCCAGCAGAAGCTGGTTCACTCCCAATAAATCGCGCATTTCAAAATGGCCGCCCTGAAATGCCGGTAGCCTATCACCTTGGCTCCCGACTGCGTCAATAGGAAGGAAAGCCCAAGCGGTGGCAGCGTTAAACGGGACGGTTAAGCGGGAACACGAACCGGCATGCTCCAGCTGCCGGTCGGGGCAGAAGACGAGGCAAGTCCACGCGACAGGTCAAAACGGTCTGGGTGGTGCGCCAATGGCGCGCTCGGAGAGATTCGAACTCCCGACCCTCGGAATCGAAATCCGATGCTCTATCCAGCTGAGCTACGAGCGCCGCGGGGGTCGATTATCAGACTTGGGCTGACAGGGCTAGCGGCCTCGCGCGGTACCGGGCGGGGTCTGCGCCGAGCGGCGGCCGTTGCCCGCCGGCCTTCAGAAGCAGGGATGCCGGCGGTGATCCTGGCCGATATAGGCCGCCGAGCTCTGGTAGCACTTGTTGGTCGACGGGCCGTCGTAATAGGCGAAGCTGCCGGCCGCCGGGCCCGGGCCGTAATTGTGCAGATAGCTGATGTGGTAGGGCAGGCCCCAATCGGCGTGCCGGTGATGGTGATGCCGGTGGTGCGGGGTGGCCGTGAGATCGGCCGCCGCGGCCGGGACAGCCAACGAAACCGTCAGGGCGAGGGCGGCGAAAAGCTTGGTCTTGGTCATTGGCGGCCTCCGGGCATTCACGATGGAATCGGCCACTTCAGCCGGTCCAAGGTCCTCTAACGACTCATTTAACCCGGAATCCGGCCAAAAGCTGCGGGAAATCAGTCACAGCGCGCCAAATTTTGCCTTTTTGCGGATGCTTAACGGATTGCCAACACAGTCCGGCCAGAGTCTTGCGGTCAGGTCCGCCCGGGCCGCCTTTCCCTCGGTTTCGAACATTCCATGCGCATCACGCCCCTTGTCGCCTTGCTGCTCTCGGTCCTGGCGGTCACGCCAGCACGGGCCGTGCTGCACATCACGCGCGACCATGGCGGCTATGTCGAAGAGTACAAGGCCAAGTACAAGTTGATCCGCGACCGCCGCGAGCGCGTCGTGATCGACGGCATCTGCAACTCGGCCTGCACGCTGGTGTTCGGCATCGTGCCGCTGAACAAGATCTGCGTGACGCCGAAGGCCAGCATCGGCTTCCACCAGGCCTATTACGACAAGGCCTTCACCTTCGGCATCAAGGTCACCAGCCGCGAGGGTACCTCGGACCTGATGTCCTATTACCCCGATACGGTGAAGGACTGGATCCGCCGCAATGGCGGGCTCACCACCGAGATGAAGAAGATCAAGAATGGGGTCGATCTCTGGAAGATCGTCGATCCCTGTCCGGAAGAGTGGTAGGCGCGAGCCGTTCCCGCCTGAGGTCCTGCCGTCAGGTTTTCGGCCTGACGTCGCCATCCGACACCAGCAATACCGAGGCTTTCGACTTACCGAGCACGGCGGCCGCG
Organism: Bradyrhizobium sp. NAS96.2; assembly: GCF_001908235.1. Classification (GTDB taxonomy): domain Bacteria; phylum Pseudomonadota; class Alphaproteobacteria; order Rhizobiales; family Xanthobacteraceae; genus Bradyrhizobium. The sequence goes on along the minus strand of NZ_LGHK01000018.1, from coordinate 13,621 downwards.
ACGCTGCCGAAATTCAGGCTGTCGCCCTGGATGCGGTCGACGCCGACGACGACGAGATCGGCCCGGCTTGCCGTGATCTCCTGCAGGATCGCGACCTCAGGCGCGGTGCTGGCGCGCAGCCGCGTCGCGACATTGATGTCGTAGCGCGCAGCGGTCGCCGCGATGTCCTTCAGGATCGCTTCCTCCGGCGCCAGCGACATGCTCGGGCTGGAGCGGCGGGCGCCCTTGTCGCGCGTGGTCGAGACGTAGACCACCTGCAGCGGCTCGGCACTGAGGCGGGCGAGGGCGATCGCGACCTCGGCGCCGCGCCGCGACACGTTGCTGCCCGAGACCGGCACCAAAATCTTCCGCGCATTCGCCGTCGGCTCCTTCTCGTGCACACCCTTGGCGGCCGCGATCGCCAGCGGGCCGTCGAAGCCGGAGGTCAGCTCGTCGATCCGCCGGTCGAAGCCGCCGTCGGGGCCTGCGACCGCGTCCATGCCAACCACGAGCAGGTCGAAGCCCTTTCTGGCTTCCTCCGCGATCGCCTCCGCCGCCGTCTCCTCGCGGGCGCGGCTGATGACGTCGACATTGTCGTCGGCGCCGCCGTCGGCCTCGGCGCTGGCCCTTGCACTCGCCTTGGCGGCGTTGATGACCGCGGCCTCGGGGCTCTCCTCGTCGGCGCGGTTCTTCTCCTGCAGCTTGGCATTGGCGCCGACATGCAGCACCGTGATCGGCAGGCCGCGCCCGCCGGCGAGCAGGCCAGCGACATGGGCGGCGAATTTCGCGTTGTTGCTCTCGTCGACCGCGAGCAGCAATCGCTCGAGATTGGCGACGAAGCCGCGCTGCTCGACTTCCTCGCGCTCCAGCCGTTCCTTCTCGTCCTTGCCGAGCGGCAGCCGCGCCAGCGCGCTGCGCAGCATCGGCGGCATCGCCATCGTGGTCAGGATCGCCATGGTCACGATCATCGAGAACATGGTCTGGCTCAGCACGCCCGTCGACAGGCCGATGGTGGCGATGATCACTTCGGTCGAGCCGCGCGCGTTCATGCCGCTCGCCAGCGCATAGGATTCCGGCCGCGTCAGCCCGCCGAGCGCGCCGCCGACGAAGGCGCCGCCGAACTTGCCAATGCTCGCGATCAGGATCAGCGCCGCGGTCAGCAGCAGGAGTTGCGGATCCCTGAGCACGGTGAGGTCGGCGGCGAGGCCGGCGAGGCCGAAGAACACCGGCATGAACAGGCTCGAGATCAGCCCGCGCAGCCGCTCGTCGATCTGCCGGGTCAGGATCGGGGATTCTCCGACCAGCACGCCGGCGATGAAGGCGCCGAGCACGGTGTGCACGCCGATCAGATGCGTGATCATCGCCATCACGCACATCAGCAGCAGGATCACGGCGATGACAGCGGCCGACGAGACCAGATTGTCGTTGGCCCAGCGGATCAGCCGGAACACCAGCCTGCGGCCGATCGTGAAGCTGACCACGAGGAAAGCCAGCGTGCCGAACAGCGCCTGCGCGACCGAGAGGACATTCAGGGTGCCGCGCGAGGCGAGGCTCAAGATCACTGCGATGATGATCCAGCCGATGGTGTCGTCAATGATCGCGGAGGCGACGATGATCTGGCCGACATTGCGGCGCATGAAGTTCATTTCGCGCACCACGACCGCGACGATCTTCACCGATGAGATCGACAGCGCGGTGCCGAGGAACAGCGATGCGATCAGCCGCGCTTCGGGATGCGGCAACAGGCTGTCGGGCAAGAATTCGCCGAGCGTAAAGCCGCAGACGAACGGCACCGCGATGCCCGCAACCGAGATCGTCGTCGCGGCGCGGCCGACCTTGCGCACCAGCTTGAGGTCGGTCGCCATGCCGGTCAACAGCAACAGCAGCAGGATGCCGAACTGCGCGATGCCGTCGATCAGTGCCTTCTGCTCGCCGGACGGCGGAAAGACGACGCTGTGCGCCGACGGCCACAGCCAGCCGAACAGCGACGGGCCGAGCAGCAGGCCAGCGAGCAGTTCGCCGATCACGGAGGGCTGGCCGATCCGCTGCATCACCTCGCCGAGGCCGCGTCCGACCGCGATCAGCAGCGCGATCTGGGCGAGCAGGATGAACTCGGAAGGTTTCGCTGCCTCGTCGCCGGCGGCGTCGGCTGCGGTGACGGCCGCAAGCAGCATGACGACCGCCCAGATCGTCGGTTGAAGCCGCCCCCAGCGGATCAGCATTGCGTCTCCGATTGCCAAACTCCAGCGCGGCTCGGCCCGTTTGCCGCAAGCGGTCAACGCCCGGGTTCCGAAAGCGATCCACCCGGGTCAGATTTTGGAACCGGCGCACCGTCCGTTCGTTTCACTCATGATGCGTTCATCCTCGTGATGCGATTGTGGTCCCAAGAGTGAACCCGAGCGCGAGCCGCACCGCCGAGGCGGTCAGGCCTCGGCTCGCACGCACAGGAGGTTGTGATGGCAACCAGATCCAATCTTTCGAAGGCTGAACTTGCGCGCAGCGTCGCCGGCGCTACGTCAGCGCTGGTGCTGAGCGCGCTCGCTTTGTTCGTCGCCGCCCATCATCTAAGCGGCGGGTAGGGCTGGCGGCGTGTCTGCCGGACCAACTATCAGAGCAGGAAGGTCCCGATCAGGAGGCCGGCCGCGAATGCCCAAAGACCGAGCGTACAGGCCGATATGACCCGGACGAGATTGCGCAGATCCACGTCCTGCCAGCTGCTGTGGGATCGATAGGTCAATTGCAGGCACCCCCTGCGGCGGCCGCCTTTGCTTCTCGCCCGGCAAGCCTGTTCCCGATCGGTGCCCAAATGAAGGCAACCGGGGGTGGCGCCCGATCACGCGTTCGCGAGGCGCCGCCTCAGGCGCCTGGTCATGCCTGCCGGCTGGGGTGACGATGCCCGGCACAGACCTCCCAGGCTATCTTGCCGGGCTATCTCGACCCTGACTTCCCGCGGACCTCGGCAGCGTTCGGCGGCTCTACGACCTCGAATCTGGACCGGCTGAAGCGCCCCAGTCCACTGAGCTCGTAATAGCCGTCACGTTCGTTTTCCTGCGTCACGTCGTAGACACGGCCGAGCGAGAGCGTGTCCCGCTGCAAGGTGTTGTCGACGCAGCGAACACGAAAGATCTTGCCGGTTTCGACCATGCGCTCATCCTGAATTGTTGGTCTGGTTCGGTGACGTGCCAGCTCGCTGTGTGACGTCGCGATGACCCCGCATTGGGCCGGCATGCGGTGCGCCTCCGATGGTTTGAAAACGCCCGTGCCGGGCGGGCGTTCCTATCATCGGAAGCTGCGCCGGTACGCGTCACGCCGCGAAAGCCGAGCCGTGGCCCTGCACGAAAGTCGCCGAGATATGCTGCAGGCGGATCCGTGCCTCTGCCGTACCGGTCCTGCGGCAGTCGCCGGCTGTGAACCATGCTTGGCGGTTGCCCGTCGGTTGTATGCGACGAAGACGCGCGCTACAGAGACGCCTCGCAAGCAAGAACCTGGGACAAACGTCGTTGAGGATATCCGCCAATACCGGCATCGTGATCGGATCGACGCTTTTTGCCTTGGCGTCGAGTGCGTTCCTTTATCTGCTTCCTCCAAGCCCGATCGACAGGAACCTGCTCCGCGGCAGCTTCTATTTCTTGAAGGGGCACGCGTACCAAATTCCCGTCAAATTTCTGGATGGCGAGCTCGGTGCTGCCCGGCTGTATGAAGATGACAAGCTGCTCGGCCCGGCAGGCAGCGACCTGGAGGAGATCGCCGCCAAGGGTGGCGGCCGATTCCTGCTCTTCCGGGACAACAAGAGCTTTTTCGGTCCCGTCCTGTTGCTCTCGACCAGCGACAATAGCGATCCGAACACGAACGGCAGGAAGTATCACCTCCGATGACGATCGGCGCTATGCGGCGGTCGAACCGGAGCCCGCGCCGGTCACATGAAGCCCGGGTTGCGCGGCAGATACTGGGCCCAATCGCCGAACTCCCGTGACGACATCAACAGCATCGGACACTTGATCCGCATTCCCAGCGCCATCGCGGTATCGAGCGCCGCCTTGCCTGTGCCGGGCAGAAACGCCGATATCCGCGACGCGCCGCTCTCGGCCGCCAGGTAGAGCGCTGTTCTCAGGGCTGGAGCCATGGCGTGCGGCTCCATGACGGCGAGCGGTCCGATATGACCGCCGGCATCCACGTAGGCGTAGCCGATCCAATCGTTTCCATCGTGGAGACTGAACCCGGTCGCCGCGCCGCCGCTGATCAGATAGCGATGATGCTTTTCGCGCGAGACGCCGAGGATCCGCTCGTCCGCTTGCGCGAGGCGGCGCAGGGTCGCGGCCTCCAGCGTGAGCGGCGTGACGGCATATCGTGGACCGTGCAAGTGAGCGAGCAACTGTTCGCGCGATGCACCGACACTGTAGATCGGAAATCGCGGAAGCAGTCCGTGACGGATGTAGAGCCCTTGCGATACCGTGTTGAAGCTGAAGGTGATGAGCACGCGGTTGGACGCGCCCGATTTCTCGGCGTGCGCGATGGTCCGCTTGATCAGCTCGTTGCCGATGTTTCGCCCCTGCTGATCGGGTGACACGAACAGCTGCGCCAGAAACCACATGTCGCCGCACACCCAGCTCCACGCGAAGCCGAGGATCTGCTCGTTCTCCTCCGCCACCCAGAGCCCGTCGGGATCGTCCTTCATGGAGAACAGCTGGAATTTGGGCGGGGACGAAGCCGCCATCGGTCCGAAGCCGTGCCGTTCGGTCAGATCGTTGATGCTGGCGACGACGAGGGCGTCGGCAAATTCCAGATCCGCTGCGCGGGCCGGTCGGCAAATCACTGACATCGGCAGCTCCGTTGGTAGCCGGGTATATTCAGAACCTCGCCGTGCCGGGATCGAGCCCAAGCGCCAGCCGGCCGGCGGTGATGTAATTGTTCGGACTCATCGCGATATGCTTCGCCGCGGCGCGCACGTCGCCGACCGCACGCTCCAGGGCGCAGGTCTCGAAGATAGCGACGGCGCCCGCACTGGCAGCCAGCATCTCGGTGACGGACGTCGCAGTCTCCGCGGCATGTGCGTTGGCGAGCCGAATGTCCGCGCGCGCCAGCACCAGCCGTTGGCCGCCGATGTCGGTCGCGGCCATCAATTCGGTCATGGCATCGATCAGAAAGGCGTGGGTGGCGCGAAGCATTGCGCGCGTCCGCCCGACCGTCGCCTGAACGATTTCGCGATCGCGGAGCGCGGCTCGGCTTCCGGCGCGGCCCTTGGCGAGCTCCGCGAACGAAGTGATGGCGCCGGACGCGATGCCGAGCGGCGCCCCGCAGATGCTCCAGGCGAACACCGATGACGGCGGCATGCGATAGAGCAGTCCGGGTTGGGTCGGTCGTAGTCCGAGAAAGGGATGGACGTGCGCGGCCGGCACGAGAATATCCCGTACCTCGAAATCGCAGCTGCCGGTGCCGCGCAGTCCGGACACGTGCCAATTGTCGAGGATGGTCACATCCTCCCGCCCGGGATAGCAGCAGAGAAGCGGCGAAGCCGGATCGTCGGGCTTGACGCTTGCCAGCACCATGAAGCGCGTCGCGTGATGCGCGCCGCTGCCGAACGGCCAGCGCCCGGACAGGCGATAGCCGCCTGCAACCACGGTCGCCGTGCCCACAGCTCCGGTCGCGCTTGCGACAAATGCACGCGGGTCGGCATACCACGCGCGTACGACGGACTGGTCGAGGTAACCTCCGATCCGGCTCATGCCGGCGCCGTTGCCGACCAGCCAACCGACCGAGCCATCGACCGCCGAGGCGGCTTCGACGACGCGCGCGAATGCGAAGGGAGATAGCTCGGGTCCGCCGAGCGCTTGCGGCAGCCACAAGCGGAACAGGCCGGCATCGGCCAGCGCAGCGAAAACCGCGTCGGGCAGCCGCCGTTCGCTGTCGAACGCGTTGCGGTGCGCGGCGATCAGCGGGGCCAGCGCCTGGACGGCTTCGAGCTCGCGGTGCCCCCGGTCCGGGGCACCGGCCATCACGTTCGAACCGGGACGAGGCGTCAGCTCGTCCGTCTCCACCGCATGGGATGAATCGCGCATCGTGTAGTCCTCGATGTTGCTCGGCCCGCAGCATGATCGTCCGCTTTCCGGAGGTCCTGAATCCGTTCCGAAAAAGTTGCAAAAAATGTAGTCTCCAGAGCCATGGCGACGATCCACCAGTTCGGTCCCTTCCGCCTCGACGCAGGGGCCGAGACGCTGTTCCGGGAGTCCGAGCCGGTCGCGCTCGGACGGCGCGCGGTGGTGCTGCTTCGGCTGCTCGTCGAGCGGGCCGGATCGCCGGTTTCCAAGGACGCGTTGATGCAGGCGGCGTGGCCGGGGCTTGCCGTTGAGGAGAGCAATCTGACGGTGCAGATCGCCGCGCTGCGGCGGGCCTTTGCCGACCTCGACGGTGGCGCGGCCTGGATCGAGACGCTGCCGCGCCGCGGCTATCGCTATGTCGGACCCCCGGTTGCGAGCGTGTCCGAACCGAGCTCGCCCGTATCGTCAGCGCCGGCGCTGTCCGACAAGCCGTCGCTCGCGGTGCTGCCGCTGTCAAATCTGAGCGGCGATCCCGCGCAGGATTATTTTTCCGACGGGATCACGGGAGACATCATCGCCGAATTGTCGCGGTTCAGGTCACTGCTCGTCGTCGCCCGTCACTCCAGCTTCGCCTACAAGGGGCAGACACCCGAGATCAAACGGGTCGGCCGCGAGCTCGGGGTCCGCTACGTGGCCGAAGGGAGCGTGCGCACGATCGGCAGCCGAATGCGAGTGATCATCCAGCTGCTCGATGCCGCTAGCGGGTACAGTCTCTGGACCGAACGCTACGACCGCGATCTCGAGGACATCTTCGCCCTGCAGGACGAGATCGTCCGGGCGATCGTCGCGGCGCTGCCGGGCCGGATGGAGGACGCCGGTCGCGAGATCGCAAGGCGCAAGCCGACCTCCAGCATTACCGCCTACGATCTGGTTCTGCTCGGCAACGAGCGATGGCGTCAGCTGACCGTGGCGGCGATGGCGCAGGCCAGGGACTATTTTCGAAACGCCGTCGCGCTCGACCCGCAATATGCCCGCGCCCACGTCAACATCGCCTGGACCATCGTCTGTGACGTGTTTCTCGAATCGCCCACCACCGCGACGCTGGAAGAGGCGCGGAGTGAGATCGAGACCGCGCTCGATATCGAGGATGGCGACGCCTGGTCGCATGGCGTGTTCGCTCAGCTGCTGTTCCTGAGCAAGGATGACGCCAAGGCCGAAATCCATTTCAGCCGCGCGCTTGCACTCAATCCAAACGACGCCGACGTCGCCGCGGTCTTCGCTAACATCCTGGTCTACTGGGGACGGTGGCGCGAGGCGCTGACGTGGATCGGGACAGCCAAGCGGCTCAATCCGTTTCCGCCCAACTTGTACCATTGGTATCACGCGCTCGCCCTCTATTCGGGGCGCGAGTACGAGCAGGCGGTCAAGGCGGTGATGGAAGCGCGGTCGTTCGACAGGTGGTCGCATGGCCTCCTTGCCGCCTGCTATGCGCAGATCGGACGGATCGACGAGGCGCAGGCCGAGGCCGCCGCGTTCGTCAGCCAGCGATGTCGCGAATTGCATGCGAATGGCCGCGCTGTGCCCGCGAGAACCCTCGACCTCGCGCAGGCCAGGGCCGACCGATATCGCAATCCCTCCGATCGCGAACATTTCCTCGACGGATTGCGCAAGGCGGGTCTCACCGGTTGACGGATCACGGCCGCTTGCGTCTCGAATCCGCAACTCGACGTGCGCATGTCTAGGCGCACGGATGTCGTGCGTATCACACAGTTCCTTCGTTCGATTGCTGGAGAAGCATCGGCCGGTAGGGCGGGAAGGGCCGGCCGCAGCGCTGGTTTGATCCGCATCAAGTTCGAGGACGGCGGAACGGCCTAGGCTTACCTTTGAGAGGTGAGTCGTGATGCGAGCGCGTGACGAATACGGTCCGGTGGCCAAGACTCTGCACTGGGTAACCGTGCTCCTGGTGGTCATCGCTTGGACCCTGGGTATTTTTAACGAAGATGCCACCCGGCCGCTGGGCCTGCTAACCCATATCTGGGTCGGAATGAGCATTCTGGTGCTGGCAGTGGTGCGAATTCCGTGGCGAATTGCCAATCCACCGCCCAAGGTCGTTCCTACCGAGTTTGGCAGGTGGCTGATCGAGTGGACCGATCCGGTGTCCCGGGTGATGCACTACGTGCTCTACGGTTTGCTGCTCGCCGTACCGGCCTTCGGTATTGCGTTGCAGTTTGCAAAAGGCCACCCGCTGCCGCTGTTTGGTCTCGGAGAAATAGCTTCACCATGGCATGCCGACAAGGCACTCGCTCACAACATCAAGGAAATTCACGAAGTTCTGGCTAATCTCCTGGTGATCCTCGCAACGATCCACATGACAGCTGCGCTGTTGCATCACTTGGTGTTCGGCGACGAGACTCTGAGGCGAATGCTGCCGGGCGCCGGCAAGCGGACGGAACGCGGGGCGCAATGAGTATCATCCTCCGCATCCTCTTCGTCATTGCTGGTGCGATCGTCGCCTTGTTCGTCGCGCGCGACAGCCTGCACTTCGACTTGATCCAGACGTGGGTATCTATTGTGCTCGTGGTCGTGGTGGCAGGCATTGCAAGCTTCTGGGCACGACGGCGCAAGGCGTGAGCGCGCAGGCTTCACGAACCGGGCTGAGCCAGGCCGAGGCCGAGGCCAGGTTGGTCGGGGAAGGCTACAACGAGCTGCCCCGAGCCCAACGCCGCACGCCGCTTCGAATTCTGGTGGAAGTATTGCGCGAACCCATGCTCGCACTTCTGGCTTGCGGCGGGCTGATCTACCTCTTGCTTGGCGATCTCCAGGAAGCGCTCCTGCTCCTCGTGTTCGGTGCCATGTCCATCCTCATCACGGTGGTGCAGGAAGCGCGAACCGAGCGCGTGTTGGAGGCACTGCGTGACTTGACCAGTCCGCGCGCGCTCGTCATTCGCGACGGCGAACGTCGGCGTATCGCGGGCCGGGAGGTGACGCGGGGTGACCTCGTGGTGCTGGCGGAGGGGGATCGGGTCCCGGCCGACGCCATGCTCGCCGATTGCAGGGATCTGCAGGTGGATGAGTCGCTGCTCACTGGCGAGTCGGTGCCGGTACGCAAGCAGGTGGCTGGAGCGCCGGCAGAGGATCGCCGGCCGGGTGGTGATGATCAGCCTTTCGTCTATTCGGGCTCGCTCGTGGTGCGAGGTGAAGGCATCGCGGTGGTTACTGCGACCGGACCTCGCAGCGAGATTGGCAAGATCGGACAATCGCTGCAGGCCTTGCAGGCGGAGCCGCCGCGCCTGAAGCAGCAGATGGCGCGCTTGGTGCAACTTTGCGCCATTGGCGGTGCGGCGGTCAGCCTTGCCGCGGTCGTGCTTTACGGGACGTTGCGCGGCGAATGGTTGCAGGCCGTCCTGGCCGGTATCGCGATCGGCATGTCGATGCTTCCGGAAGAATTTCCCGTCGTGCTGACCGTTTTTATGGCGATGGGCGCGTGGCGAATTTCAAAGGCCCGCGTGCTGACCCGGCGTGCGGCTGCAATTGAAACGTTGGGCGCGGCCACCGTTTTGTGCACGGACAAGACCGGTACTCTCACGCAAAATCAGATGTCGGTCGCAGAACTTCGGCTTGCCGACGGAACTTGTCTGCGAACCTCGTCGATCGAGCCGGCCCACATCGAGCCGAATGTCGTCGAGCTGGTACGATGTGCTGCCATGGCGAGCTCGCCCGAGCCATTCGACCCGATGGAAAAGGCCTTTCATGACCTTGTCCGCGCGTGGCCGACCAATGATAGGGCGTCCTCCGGATGGAGGCTGACCCGCAGCTATGGACTACGCCCGGAATTGCTCGCCATGACGCAAGTCTGGGATAACGTCGATGCGCCCGGATATCTTGTTGCAGCCAAGGGAGCACCAGAGGCGATCGCCCGCCTGTGCAAATTGTCCGAGTCGGATCAGACATCCATGCGCGAGAACGTCGACGTCATGGCCGGGAACGGATTGCGTGTGCTGGCGATCGCCATTGCGGACCACGACAGGGAAGCGCTTCCTTCATCCCAGGAAGGCTTCGCCTTCCGATTCCTCGGTTTGATCGGCATTGCCGACCCCATCCGCAAGAGTGTGGCAGCCGCCGTACGCGAATGCCGTTCGGCCGGAATTCGCATCACCATGATAACGGGTGACTATCCCGCCACCGCGCGGGCCATCGCGAGGGAAGCGGGGCTGGAGGCTTCCAGCGTGTTGACGGGGGCACAGATCGCAGCCATGGACGATGCGGAGCTGGGCAAGTTTACCAAGAGCGTGAATGTGTTTGCGCGGATCACGCCTGATCAGAAGCTACGCATTGTCCAGGCAATGAAGGCCGATGGCGAGACCGTCGCGATGACGGGTGATGGCGTGAACGATGCGCCATCCCTGAAGGCCGCCCACATCGGAATCGCGATGGGCGGGCGCGGGACGGATGTGGCGCGCGAGGCATCGTCAATCGTTCTGCTCGACGACGACTTTGGATCGATTGTCTCGGCCATTCGCCTTGGCCGACGCATCTATGACAATCTGCGCAAGGCGATGACGTTCATCTTTGCGGTGCACGTGCCTATCGCCGGGCTGGCGCTGTTTCCCCTCGCGTTCGGGTTACCTCTGATCCTCGGTCCCGTGCACATCGCTTTTCTGGAGCTGATCATCGATCCTGTTTGCTCGCTTGTCTTCGAGGCGGAGCGGGAGGAGCGTGATGTGATGAGCCGTCCCCCGAGGCGCGCGGATGCTCCGCTGTTCACGTGGGCTCTGATCTGCTGGAGCGTTCTGCAAGGCGTGGTGGCATTGACATTCGCAATTGCGCTTCGTGGCGATATGCCCCCGGACGAGGCTCGCGCACTTGCGTTCTTTTCCCTGGTCCTGTGTATCGTTGGTCTCGTCCTCGTCAACCGATCCTTCAGCGCTTCGTTCGCCTCAGCACTCTTTCGTCCGAATGCCGCGCTGGTCTGGATCTTGTCGGCCGTCGCCGCCATTCTCGCCACTTCGCTGCTATGGGGGCCGGCATCTGCGCTGTTCCGCTTCGGGCCTTTGCACCTGGATGACCTGACCGTGACGCTCGGCGCGGGATTGGTGCTGCTGGTTCTGCTCGAACTGCTAAAGCCGATCTGGGCCGCACGTCTCCGTTCCTAGCGCCCCGGCGGGCAACGCAGCAAATGCGTCAAGCCCCCTGCAACAAAAATATTTCTCTTTATCAGAAAGAAAGAGAAATGCTATAAATCCGAAGTCTCACCCGACACGAGGGGCGCTTCGCGGTCGTCACGAAGGTGGGTCGAGATGCGGTGGACGTTGAGCGTGGCCCTGACGAGAGCACGCGAAGCGGACGGCGAAGTCGTGCAGGCCTGACGCCCTAGCGGTAGGTGTCTTTTCGCATTGCGCAGTGCGCGTTGTGAAGACGGTGACAAAAAAGCCCAGTCTCGCCGGGGAGAGCACGTATAAGCCGTAGCCCATCGCGCAGGGAAAGCCGGGTTACCCCGGTTACACCTGTGGTCCTACCCCCGAGCTTTCTACCTTTTGCTCGGGGCCCATGGGTGCGATCGGCACCCGGCTTTCCCTGCGCCCTCTGTTCTCAGAGCGGCGAAACGAAATGCAAAAGCTCGGACAAACATGTCGCGAGAATGTAGCGCTGTGGCCCACCGCCCGCGCAACACGTTCAGTGTCGTCCCTGCGAAAGCAGGGACCCATAACCACCGATGCTCATCGCTGCACGATGCTGTGGCCACGTTCCCTATTACAATCCGATGCGGTGGTTATGGGTCCTGGCTTTCGCCAGGACGACGAACGGCGAGTCCCGCTCACAATATCCGCCGCGGCGTATGGGTCCCTGCTTTCGCAGGGACGACGGGTCTGTGTGCAGCGGAGACCTTTAGCCTAACTACTGTTGCCGCCGGCGCCGCGCACCACGCGCTTGATCTTGTCGGTGGTGTAGGTCTGGCCGCCGATCGAGAGCAGCGGCGGGGAGGCGGTCAGGTCGACGGAGTCGACCACGCCCTGAATCTCGGTCGAGATGGCGAGGTCGTTGCCCTTGGAATCCTTGCCGGTCGCGGTCAGCGTGTAGGAGCCGGCAGGCCATTGCGTGCCGTCATTGCCCTTGCCGTCCCAGACGAAGCTGGCATTGCCCTGCTTCAGGTTGAAATTGCCGGAATAGGCGGTCTGGCCGGTCGCGCTCGTGATCGTGATCGTGGCGCTGGTGGCTTGCGGCGACACCAGATTCCAGGTCGTGGATTTGTCGAGCTGCGTCTTGCTGCCGTCGACCGCGACCGTGTTGCCGACATAGACCAGCGCCTGCGTCGACTGTGCACTCTTCTCGATTGCGATCAGCTGCTTGAGCTGATCGTTGGACTTCAGCTGCTGCTCGACACCGGCGAACTGCACGAGCTGCTGGGTGAACTGGTTGGTGTCGAGCGGATCGAGCGGGTTCTGGTTCTGCAACTGCGTCGTCAGCAGCGTCAGGAAGGTCTGGAAATTGTCGGCGATGCCCTGCGACGAGGTCGTCAGGCCGCTGCCCGTGCTGCTGCTTCCGGAGCTCGTTCCGTTGCTGGTGCCCGGTGCCGAGACGACGGGCGTTGGCATGGTTGCATCGACTGCCATGGTGAACTCCTTACACTCTGATATCGACGCCGCCGAGGGCGCTGCTTGCGCGGCCGTAGGAGCGGCCTGCCGCGGCGGCGGGAACGCTGTCCTCTTCGGCGACGATCAAACGATGGGCGTTCGGATTGGGCTGGCCGTTGTTGTTCTGCCCGGACTGCGACTGGTCACGCAGGCTGAACTGCAACCCGCCATTGCCGGTCGACAGGCCGGCGTTGTCGAGCGCGCGCTGCAGCTGGTTGGCGTCCTGGCGCAGCATCGACAGTGTCTCCGGGCGTTCGACGGTGAGATGCGAGGTCACCTGGCCATTGCGATCGACATCGATGCGGACATCGATGCGGCCGAGCTCGGCGGGGTCGAGCCGGATCTCGAAGCGGCTCTTGCCGCTCTTGGCGGAGGCGGCGATCTGCATCGCAAGCCCGCTGAGCGGCACGGCGGCGCTTTGCGCGGCGTTGGTCACGGTCAATTGCGCGGTCGCCGACGGCGTCGTCTGGGTGGCGAGTTGTGGCTGGAGTGCATTCGCCGCCTGCGCGCTGGGATCGGGCGTCGTGACCTGGGTCTGCGCAGCGGCCTGGCCGCCGGCCGTCGGCGCGGCCTTGCCGTCGCCGCTCGCATCGGCCTTGATCGCATCGGCTGCGCCGTCTGTGGCGGCCTTCGCCTTGCCGGCAACCGCAGCCGGCTGCGCGACGGCGGGAACGATGTTGGTCGGAGTGGCCTGCGCGGTGGCGTTGCTGCCCTGGGCTGTGCTGTCCTGGTCGGCAGGCGCGGTCGCAACCGCGTCCTTGGTGGTCAGCTGTGTCTTGGCTTGCGGCGTCGTCTTGGTGGCGGGCGTTCCGGCAGCGACGGTGGCGGCGAGTGTCGCATCGCCGGTCGCGGTCGATGCGCCCGCAACCGTGGCCGTATCGGTGGCGGTGACCTGCCCCTCGCTCTTGACGCCGGCCGCCTTGGCGACCTTGTCGGCATTCGCGGCGGTGGTCGCCGCGGTTGCGGTGTCGGCGC
>NZ_LGHK01000179.1 GCF_001908235.1 Bradyrhizobium sp. NAS96.2 | reverse complement strand
GAGTAAAATATTTCCGATCCGCCGCCAGGCGCGACATACCGATAGTGGCGGGCGCTTTGGAATTCCCATGCAATGCAGAAACTCTCCTGAGCTTCTGAGTAGGAGTCGTTGTCGGATATCTGCTTGGGACAATCGCGACCCGTGCTTCTTGATCCGAACGAAACTCCAGATCGAAAGATCGACCGCGATGTTGCAGAGCAACGTCCGGTTCCCAGTTGAGCCCGCGCTTTACGGTACACCACCGCGGTGCTAGTCGTTCGCTTTAAATAGCAGATTTAAAAGGGAGGATTTCATGCGGTTGATTCACGCAGCGGCATTCGCTCTTTGTTTGCTCACAGCTGCCCCGGTGGGGTCCTATGCCGGTGACCCCAGGAGCGATGTCTCGGCGGCTTACGCAGCATTTGATGCGGCATACAACAAGGGCGACCCGAAGGCTGTTACCGCCTTGTATCTGCAGAACGCGAAGGTACTACCGCCAACCCACGAGGTGGCGTCGGGTCCGGCGGCGATCGAGAAGGTTTTTGCCGGATTCTACGCCAACGGGGTAACGGACCACAAACTTCAGCTGATCGATGCAGGGGGCGATGACAAGGTCCTCTATGGCACGGCAAACTGGAGCGCCAAAGGCAAGGACAAGGATGGCAAGCCTGCGAGCTTCTCTGGCATCGCCACGCACGTGTTCGAGCGTCAGGCGGATCGTTCGCTGAAGCTGAGGTTACATACCTTCAACTGAGCTGGCCGTATGTATCGCCTGACGCCGCGCGAGGAGACTTTGCGTGGATATCGCGGAATGGCTTCGTGATCTTGGGCTGGAGCGCTACACTCAGGCCTTCCAGGATGCTGAAGTCACGCCCGAGGTCCTGTCAGAGCTGACCGAGGCCGACCTGCGGGAGTTGGGGCTCCCGCTCGGGCCGCGAAAGATCGTGCTCAAGGCGATCCAGGCCGTGGCCGGCCCGCCGACGACCGTCCGGCTGCCGGAGGCGCGGCGAGAGGAAGCTGGGTCGAAGGCGGCTCCGGTCTCGCTTGAGGCCGAGCGGCGGCAACTAACGGTGATGTTCGTCGACTTGGTGGGCTCGACGGCACTCTCGTCCCGGCTCGATCCCGAAGAGATGGGCGAGCTGATCCGGGATTACCAGAACACGGTGGCCGGCGAGATCACGCGCTACGAGGGGCACATCGCCAAGTTTCTCGGCGATGGCGTGCTCGCCTACTTCGGCTGGCCCCGGGCGCACGAGGACGAGGCCGAGCGCGCGGCCCGGGCGGGCCTCAGCCTCACCGCGGCAGTTGCCGCGCTCGCCGCGCCGGGAGGCGGTGCGCTCGCCGCGCGGGTAGGCATCGCGACCGGGCTGGTCGTCGTCGGTCACCTGGTCGGCGAGGAGGAGGCGCGCGAGCGGGCGGTGGTCGGCGAGACCCCAAACCTGGCGGCGCGGCTGCAGGGGGTGGCGGAGCCGGGGCGCGTGGTCGTTGCCGAGGCCACACGCCAGCTGCTCGGTGATCTCTTCGCCTACCGCGATCTGGGTGCGCTGCGCCTGAAAGGCTTCGCCGAGCCGGTGCGGGCTTGGACCATCCTCGGCGAGGGGACCGCCGAGAGCCGGTTCGACGCCCGACACGGCGCGTCCACCACCGCGTTGGTGGGGCGCGACCAGGAACTGGCGCTGCTGCTGGAGCGGTGGGAACGGGCGAAGGAGGGCGAAGGGCAAGTGGTCCTGCTCGCCGGCGAGCCGGGCATCGGCAAGTCCTGCCTCATCCACGGCCTGCGCGACCGGCTCGGCAGCGAACCGCGTACGCCATTGCGGCATTATTGCTCGCCTTATCACACCAACAGCGCACTCTACCCGGTTATCGGCCTTCTCGAGCGAGCGGCGGGGCTACAGCGAGGGGAGCCATCAGAGCGTCAGCTCGACAAGCTCGAGACGATGCTGGCCCTAGCAGTGGAGAACGTCCAAGAGAGCGCTCCGCTCCTCGCGGACTTGCTCGCAATCCCAACCGGCGAGCGCTATCGGCCACTGGCCCTGAGCCCGCAGCACAAGAAGGAGAGGATATTCCAAGCGCTCCTCGATCAGGTGGCGGGCTTGGCGTCGCGCCAACCGGTGCTGGCACTCTACGAGGACGTGCACTGGATCGACCCAACCACGCTCGAGCTGCTGGGCCGGGTTGTCGATCGGGTGCAGCGCCTGCCGGTGCTGGCCGTGATCACTTTCCGGCCAGAGTTCGCCCCGCCGTGGACCGGGCACGGGCACGTCACCACGCTCTCGCTGAGCCGGCTAGGACGGCGGCAGGGCGCCGCCGTCGTCGAGCGGGTGACCGGGGGCAAGCGGCTTCCAGACGAGGTGCTCGAGCAGATCCTCGCCAAGACCGACGGCGTGCCCTTGTTTGTGGAGGAGCTGACTAAGACGGTGCTGGAGTCCGGTTTGCTCGAAGACAGGGGCGCCTGCTATGAGCTGACCGGCCCGCTACCGCCGCTGGCAATCCCGGCGACGCTGCAGGATTCGTTGATGGCGCGGCTCGATCGGCTGGCTCCCGTCAAGGATGTGGCTCAGATGGCCGCTTGCATCGGACGCGAGTTCTCCCATGAGCTTCTGGCCGCGGTGGCGTCGCTCGGTGAGAACGTACTCGGTGATGCACTCGCCCAGTTGCTCGCCGCGGAGCTGGTCTTCCGGCGCGGCGCACCGCCCAAGGTCGGCTACAGCTTCAAGCATGCCCTGGTTCAGGATGTTGCCCACGAGAGCCTGCTCAAGAGCCGGCGGCAGCAGATCCACGCGCGGATCGCTGCCGTTCTCGAGGAGGGCTTTCCGACGGTCGCCGAGACCGAGCCCGAGACGCTGGCACAGCATCTCACCGAGGCCGGGCTGGCCGACCGGGCCGTGGGCTATTGGCTGCGGGCGGGCCGAAACGCCGCCGAGCGCTCCGCCAATCTCGAAGCGATCAGCGATCTGTCAAAAGGGCTGGAGGCGCTGAACAGGCTGCCGGCGGGTCCAGAGCGCGACCGGCAGGAGCTCGCATTGCAGACAGCGATCGGCACGCCGCTGATCGCTGTCCATGGCTACGCCGCCCCGCAAACCGGTGCAGCCTACAGTCGGGCGCGCCTTCTGTGCGAGCGGCTCGGAGACGCGGGAGCTCTGTTCGCCACCCTCAGCGGTGAGTTCACGTATCACTTCGTGCGCGGTGACTATCGCATGATGCGAGAGCTGACCGAAGAGGCGCGGCGCACGTCGGAGCGCACTGCCGATGCGGCTCTTCGGCTGGCGGCACACCGTCTGTCCGCGCTTACGGCCCTGCAGGTCGGAGCGTTTGTCGAAGCGCGCTCCGAATTCGAGACGATCTTGCGCCTTTATGACCCGAGCCAACATCGCCCGCCACCGGTCCATTACGTCCACGATCCGAAGATTTCGGCGCTCGCCTATCTCCCGGTCATCCTCTCGATCCTGGGCTATCCGGAGCAGGCGCGACGCTCGAGCGTGGCGGCGTTGCAGTATGCCGAGGTGTTAAACCAGGCAAACCTCACCGCTCATGTCCGAGTTTACGGCGGCGCCGGGCTTGCCGAGCTTCTTGGCGATACGACGGCGGTGCAGGGTCATGCGGATGCGATCATCGGGCTCGCCGATCAGCACAGCTTGCATTACTTCCGGCTAAGCGGCCAAATCCTGAGAGGCTGGGTGATGGCTCAGGAAGGGGCTACCGAGGCGGGGCTGGCGCTGATGCGCCAGAGTGCCGCTGAGCGGCTCACCTTGGGCGTCGGCTGGTACCAGATCCGATATCTGTGCATGCTGGCGGCAACTCACCTGCAAGCAAGCGCCGCCGAAGAAGGATTGGGCGTCATCGCGCAAGCGACGGATCTCGTCGCGCGAAACAACGACCACATGTGGGAGGCGGAACTCCAGCGACTTGAGGGTGAGTTGCGGTCTGCCCAGGGGGCATGCCCGGCCGACGTCGAGTCCTGTTTTGAACAGGCGCTGGTAACGGCGCGGGGTCAGAGCGCCAAGTCATTCGAGCTGCGGGCCGCGATCAGTCTCGCCCGACTCTGGCGCGCCCAGGGCAAGTACCCCGAGGCTCGCGCTCTGCTCGCGCCGGTCTACGGCTGGTTCAGCGAAGGCTTTGAGACCCGCGATCTGAAGGAAGCGAAGGCCCTGCTCGACGAACTCTCGTAACTTCCGGTATTGGCCCATCTCGACCAACGCGCCCGACCGGCCACCTGCCCGCTGCGTGGCGTAGACCGGACCTCACTGGCACCGGGCTAGACTGTAGCGATTGACCCAATGCGGACGGCTCGCTTGGTTCCATTCATTGTTGAACACAGAGGCGCGGGTGGCTTAAAGTCTGTTGGAAAACCCGAGCAGGTGCGAAACCTGTTGTCGGCGCCGGATTGCGCCTCGTAGTCTGCTCACCGTCCCGAATGAGCTTGCTATGAGTGCAACCTTCGCCTGGCGCCCGATCCATTTCACCCAGCAGATTGAACGCGTTTATGTGGAAGAGATGCAGCTGCGCATGATTCCGCTGCAGCGACTTGCATGCACAATCGGCATCGCCGCGTTTGCTGGGTTTCAGCTTTGGGATCTCCTGCTCGATCCGCACGCGCTCCCCAGGACCGCTCCGATCCGCCTAGCAATCATCGCGCTTTTCGCTGCCGAGTTCGTCATTACGTTCGTGCCGTCGCTCCGAAGGCCACCGTACCTTCTGATGCAGAATATCGCGGTCTACACGTTCGTAGCGGTCGGCTTCAGCCTGATCCTGGCGCAACTGCCGAACGGGTTTCTCGCAGGCGTTTCAGGGTTCTTGCTGGGCATGATCTTCATTCCGGTCGTCGTCATCGGGACCGCGCAGGCGGCCGCTACGCTGACGCCGCTCGTCCTCAGCCCGCTCCTAGTCATGGCGCTGGCGGGAGCGACAAGGTTGGAAATCGTCAACGCCTTATCGTGGATTGTCGGCGGCGCGGGGTTTGTACTCGGTTTTGCGTATCTGCTCGACGTGATTAACCGGCGCGCCTTCCAGCTCGAGCAAATGCTCGAAACCGAAAAAAACCGTTCGGAAAACCTTCTGCTCAACATTCTTCCGGCCGACATCGCGGAACGGTTGAAGGCGGGCGAGAAGCCGCTTGCCGATCGCTGTGACGCGGTGACTGTGTTGTTTGCTGATCTCGTCGGGTTCACGGAACTGTCGAGAAGGCTGCAAGCGGGTGACATCGTCGACTTGCTCAACGACTTGTTTTCTCGCTTCGATAGCCTGGTCGAGCAGCACGGCGCGGAGAAAATCAAAACAATAGGCGACGCTTATATGGCTGCGGCGGGGTTGTCCGGCGGTGATGGGGACCACGTGGCATCAATCGCCGACCTCGCCCTCGACATGCGGGAAGCCTTTGGCAAGTTTTGCCGGCACCACGGTCTCGCGCTCGACTTGCGCATCGGCGTGCACTCAGGCGAGGTTGTCGCGGGCGTGATTGGCAGGCAAAAATTTGCCTACGACCTATGGGGTGACACCGTAAACGTGGCAAGCCGAATGGAATCGAACGGTGTGCCAGGCGAGATTCAGATCTCAGCTGAGACTAGACGGTTACTCTCCGCCCGTTATCACGCGGTGCCGCGCGGGGAAATCGAAATCAAGGGGCACCTGCCGCGGATGACATATCTCCTGCAGGGCGCGGGATGACCGCTTGTGGCCCCACCGCGTCAGTTGGCGCAGCAGTGACATGTCCGGTGCCGGTGATGAACCGGAAGTCCCGAGTTCAGGTGTATACCGACGCGATTGACCCACCTGAGACATCGGTCCCCTCAACCCACGTGTGACGAACCATCGAACATTGTGCTAATCTGGGCTCGGCTGGCGCCTTCCTGAACCGGAGGGATGGCAATGCGACGGCGATCCAGAGCGGGCGGCAAATCGACTAACGCGCAACCTCGCAAGGCGGTCGCGCACAGGCACCGCACTGCGCCAAAGGCGCGACCCCTTAGCTCATCCGCTGCCAGTGAAGCAAAGGTCGAGCGCCTCACCCGCGAGCGCGACGAGGCGCTGGAACAACAAGCGGCGACCTCGAAAGTGCTCCAGGTTATCTCCAGCTCGCCCGGCGACCTTGAGCCAGTATTCCAGGCCATGCTGGAGAACGCGTCGCGCATCTGCGAGGCCAAATTCGGCATTCTGATGCTGGCAGAAGGCGATGCTTTCCGACTAGGCGCGACCCACAACGCGCCGCAGAAGTTCGCCGAATATATGCAACGCGGGCCAGTGCGGCCCAGTCCGCATACAACCTTTGGCCGCGCTGTAGCAACCAAGCAGGTTGCGCAAACTGCCGACATCACGATTGAGCAACCTTACCTTCAGGGCGACCCTTTGGCGGTGGCAGCCGCTGAGCTTGGCGGCTATCGCACTGTCCTGGCTGTGCCGATGCTCAAGGAGGGCTGCATGATCGGTGCGCTCGTTTTTTTCCGCCAGGAGGTGCGCGCGTTCAACGACAAGCAGATATCGCTGGTGCAAAATTTTGCCGCTCAAGCCGTCATCGCCATCGAGAATGCGCGGCTCTTGGACGAGCTGCGCGAGCGTACGAGCGATCTTGAAGAGTCGCTCGAATACCAGACCGCGACGAGCGACATGCTCAAGGTCATCAGCCGCTCGACCTTCGATCTCCACCCCGTGCTGGAGACGGTCGCCCGTACTGCGGGACGATTGTGCGAGGCCGAGATGGCGTTCATCTCGCAGCGCGACGGCGACGTCTTCCGCTACGTCGCGGCTGTCGGCTTGACGCCTGAAGCCGAAGCCGGCGCCGTCAGATTGCAGAAGTACCTTGATACTCATCCGGTTTCCGGGCTCTCGGGCCGGCGTACAATGACCGGGCGGGTGGTCTCGGAACGTCGCGCTGTGCAAATCGCCGACATCACTGCCGACGCAGAATATCAGTTTCCCGAGATCTTCGAGCTCGCGAGAGTACGCGCGCTCCTTGGCGTGCCGCTGCTGCGCAACGCCGAGCCGATTGGCATCATGAGCTTGGCGCGCCAACGCGCCGAGCCGTTTACCGAGCGGCAGATCGAATTGGTACGCACCTTTGCCGACCAGGCGGTGATCGCCATCGAGAACACGCGGCTGTTGACAGAGCAGCGCGAAGCGCTCGAGCGACAAACCGCGACCGCCGAGGTGCTGGAAGTCATCAATTCATCGCCCGGCAATCTCGCGCCGGTGTTCGACGCGATCCTGGCGAAGGCGCATCGCCTCTGCGGCGTCGCATATGGCAGCCTGCAAGTTTATGACGGCGAATGGCTCCGAGCTGTTGCTGTGCATGATTTGCCAGAACAATTCGCTGAAATCTTGCGGCGGGGATTTCGGGCCTCTGACCATCCGGTAGGCCGGGCCTTGCTTGCCGGCGCCCGCCTCGTTCATCTTGATTGCGCGGAAGTTGATCATCCGGTCATGCTAAGCGCAGTCGAGCTCGCTGGGATCCGTACTGCGCTGTTCTTGCCACTGCGTCGGGACGAGACGCTCCTCGGAATGATCGTGTCCGGCCGACGCGAGGTTAAGGCTTTCACCGAGAACGAGATCGCCCTCCTGGAGGGCTTTGCCGCGCAAGCGGTGATTGCGATCGAGAACGCCCGTCTTCTGACCGAGACGCGCGAGGCGCTGGAGCGGCAGACCGCAACGGCGGAGATCCTCAAGGTGATCGCCTCCTCTCCGTCGAATGTGCAACCGGTGTTCGACGCGATCGTGAACAGCGGTACAAGGTTGTTCGAACCCTGCGCCGCGACCATAACAACGCTGAAAGACGGTATGCTCCATTGGAATGCCACGGCGGCGCTGTTGCCTGGTTTCGATGTCGAGCTTGCACGCTCACTCTATCCGATTCCGTTCGACCCGATCCGGGCCCCTTCGGCACGCGCCATTCTCGAACGCAGGGTTATCGAAATTCCAGACGTCGCCGCCCCTGATACACCTGAGTTTACGCGCCACGCTGCTGCTTCCGGCGGCTTCGGCTCTATTACGATCGTGCCGCTGGTCGACCAGGACAAGGGCATCGGCACGATCATATTTACGCACCGAGACAAGGGGTTCCGATTTTCGCAAAAGCAGCTCGCGCTCGTACAGACCTTTGCTGATCAGGCAGTCATCGCAATCCAAAACGCCCGGCTGTTCAACGAACTCGAGCGCCGCACCCGGGACTTGAGCGAATCGCTGCAGCAGCAGACCGCAACCGCGGATGTGCTCAAGGTCATCAGCCGCTCTACTTTCGAGTTGCAGAAGGTGCTTGACACGCTGACTGAGTCGGCTTGTCGGCTGTGCGAGGCCTACGATGCCGCATTGTTTGTGCGAGAAGGCGATTTCCTACGCCTCGGAGCTCACAACGGCCCAATTCCAATTGACTTCAGAAAATCGCCGATATCGAGGCAGTGGGTCACCGGACGCTCGGTAGTCGATAGTAGGCCCGTCCATGTCCACGACCTGCAGGCCGAGACATCCGAGTTTCCTGTCGGCTCCGACATGGCTCGTCGGATGGGGCACCGGACAATTTTCGCCGTACCTCTCATGCGCGAGCAAAAGGTCATTGGGTCGCTCGTCGTCCGTCGAACCGAAGTCCGCCCTTTCACCAAACAGCAGATCGCATTGGCTGAGACTTTCGCCGATCAAGCCGTGATCGCAATCGAAAACGCACGGCTCCTGGGTGAATTGCGGGAGCGTCAGGCCGAATTGCGCACCACCTTCGACAACATGGGCGACGGCGTCGCGATGTTCGACGCTGCGGCGCGACTGGCGGCATGGAACCGCAATTTGCAGGAGATGCTCGATCTGCCGGAGGCCTTGCTCGCAAATCGGCCAAGCTTGGCCGAGCTTTTCCGCTATCTGGCTGCACGAGGTGAGTTCGGCTCGACCGAGCTCGAAGCGCAACTGAGCCGGTCCCTCGAAGATACCAGGCAGGAGATGCGCCACGAGCGAACGCGTCCGGACGGTCGCGTCGTCGAGGTACGCCGGAATCCGGTGCCGGACGGCGGCTTCGTCCTGATCTATGCCGATGTCACGGAGCGAAAGCGCGCCGAGGAAGCCATTCGCGCGGCGCGTGATGCCGCCGAAACTGCACTGCGCGAGTTGCAGATGACGCAGGACCGTCTGGTCCAGACCCAAAAGCTGGCGTCGCTCGGTCAGCTCACAGCGGGAATTGCGCATGAGATCAAGAACCCGCTCAATTTCGTCAACAACTTCTCGAGCTTGTCGGTCGAACTGATCGACGAACTGCAGGAGGCTTTGCGGCGAGTGCAGGTCGACGACACGACGGGAACCGAAATCGCCGACTTGGCGGATACCCTGCGCGATAATCTCTGCAAGATCGTGCAGCACGGCAAGCGTGCCGATTCGATCGTCAAGAACATGCTGTTGCATTCGCGCCAGGGGTCTGGCGCGCGTCGTCCCTCCGACATCAACGCAATCGTCGAGGAAAGTCTCAACCTCGCCTATCACGGTGCGCGGGCGGAAAAGCTGGACTTCAACATCACGCTCAAGCGCGACCTCGATCCCGCGGCGGAGATGATTGAACTGTACCCGCAGGAGATCATGCGGGTATTCCTCAACCTGATTTCAAACGGCTTTTACGCAGCCACGAAACGCAAGGAGGTCGCTGGTGATGGTTTCGAGCCAACGCTGAGCGCAACAACAAGACAACTCGGCAGCGCCGTGGAAATCCGGATTCGCGACAATGGCACCGGCATTCCACCCGAGCTCAAGGAGAGTATCTTCAATCCGTTCTTCACCACCAAGCCGGCCGGCGAAGGAACAGGGCTCGGACTTTCGATCTGCCACGATATCGTCGTGAAACTGCATGGCGGAACGATCGACGTCGATACCGAGCCGGGCGCTTTTACTGAATTCATCATCACGCTGCCGCGTGCAGTGTCCGCACCATTGCAGGCCGGAGGCAAGAGTTGAGCGTCTATATTCTGGTCGTCGACGACGAGCCCGATGTCGAAGCGCTGTTCCGTCAGCATTTCCGGCGCGATCTGCGGGCCGGTCGCTTTCTCATGGAATTTGCACCTTCGGCGCCCGTAGCGCTGCAACGCGCGCTCGAGATTCGCGATGCCACCCTCATCCTGATCCTGTCGGACATCAACATGCCCGGGATGAGCGGGCTGGAGATGCTGCCGATCGTGCGCGCAGCCCGGCCCGACGTCCCCGTCATCATGATCACAGCCTACGGTGACGCCGAGACCAAGCGCAAGGCGCTGGAAAACGGCGCGAGCGACCTATTGACCAAACCGATCGATTTCGCGGCGCTGCGCCAAGAGATCGATGCACGGCTCGAGCAGGCCGCATGACCGCCACCATCCTCGTGGTCGATGACGAGCCGGATTTGGAGGCGTCGGTGCTCCAGAAATTCCGGCGGCAGGTTCGCGGATGGGCTGATCAGTTTCATGTTCGCGCCCATCTGACAGGGAGGGACTGCTTTTGACCCAACTGCGACATCAACAGCCGTATTTCGCTGCGACGCAGAACCTTGAGTTTGGTATGCTTATCCTCACGGGGCACTTCGTACCTGCCGACGAGGCGATCGAATGAAGCGGCGCGAGTTCGTTACCGTTCTCGGTGGTTCGGTCATTGCCGTTGCGTGGCCGATCGCTACGCCTGCACAGCAGGGGCACATGCGG
The DNA here is from genome assembly GCF_001908235.1 of Bradyrhizobium sp. NAS96.2. Taxonomy (GTDB): domain Bacteria; phylum Pseudomonadota; class Alphaproteobacteria; order Rhizobiales; family Xanthobacteraceae; genus Bradyrhizobium. The sequence continues at coordinate 6,985 of NZ_LGHK01000179.1, read as the reverse complement.
CGGGTCGGCATACTTATGGGGTGGGATGAAAACGCTCCTGCAGCAGCGCCCATTCTCCCCACCTTGACACAGCGACTTCACGATCTGGGTTGGATAGAAGGCAGCAACATCCGGCTGGACGTTCGCTGGGCGGCAGGAAGTGTCGATCGGATGCGGGTCTTCGCCAAAGAGTTGGTTGGACTGGCGCCCGACCTGATCCTTGCATCCACGACCCCAGCGACCCTTGCGCTCCACCAAGAGACGCGGACGGTCCCAATTGTGTTTGTGACAGTCTCCGATCCGGTAGGCGCTGGGCTTGTCGCGACCCTGTCCCGCCCTGGCGCGAATATCACTGGGTTCATCAATCTAGAACCGACGATGGGAGGCAAGTGGCTCGAGCTTCTCAAGGAAATCGCGCCCAGCATTGGGCGGGTCGCCATCATGTTCAATCCGGATACGGCACCCAAAGGCGGATTATATTTCTTGCCCTCATTCGAGGCCGCCGCGCGATCGCTCCACGTCGCGTCGATCACGACACCCGTTCATAGTGAAGCGGAAATTGAAACGGCGATCACGATGCTTGGACGCGAGTCGGGAGGTGGCCTGGTTGTCGAGTCGGATGGATTTATGACTGTCCATCGCGCAAAGATCATATCGCTGGCGACCCAATACAAGGTGCCTGCGGTTTCGGATCGAACGCTTCCTACTGAACAGGGAGGGCTGCTCTCCTATGGCCCCGTCGATGATGACATATTTCTTGGTGTCGCCCTCTACGTCGATCGTATTCTCCGTGGCGCGAACCCAGCGGAGCTTCCGGTTCAGGTGCCGACCAAATTTGAGATGAGGCTAAATCTCAAGTCCGCCGCCATGCTCGGTCTTGCGGTGCCACCGTCAATCCTTGCTCGCGCCGACGAGGTGATCGAATGAGGAAGCCACTTGCTGCGGCGCATGAGTTCGGAGATGGCCCTGAAGCGAAGTCGCGCAGACGCTCGCTGAGGTCCGCTGTCACAGATTTCCGTGAGAGGGTCGTCGCGATCCTTGACGCACAATGCATGCAGGGTTCTTTCATAAGCTGTCATGATGCGGCTAATCTCTGTCGGCTTCATCCCGCGGATTTGCGTATGCAGGTAGACCGACATTTTGCACCTCATGAGCTTAAGCAGATCAATGAAACCATCCCATGGAGACCTTCTCGGCTGCGAGACAGCAACGCCTCGTAGTTATCGCTGCACTACGTCTGGGCCTGCAACGTGCAACCGCTGTGCTGTGTTAGTCCTCAAGACTATCAAATCCCCCGAGTTGGACGATCTTTTCGAGGTCGCCAAGCGTGACGACCCGCCGCTTTAGATCAAGAATGCCTTCGGTGCGGAATCTCTGGAGAATGCGGTTTACGTGCACGACGCTTAGTCCAAGTGCGTCGGCCAGCTTCGATTGAGTGATCGGAAAGTCAAACTGCTCGTTGGCGACCATTCCCATAGCTCCAAGCCGCTGGCGCAATTCGGCAATCAAATAGGCCATACGTCCCGAAGCCGATCGTGTTCCCAGGTTGACGATCCACTGCCGGAACAGCGCGGCGTCAACAAGCGACTCTCGCCACAGCGCCCGCGCCAGAGCCGGCCGCGTTGCAAGGATTCGTTCGAGCGCATTGTGATCAATAAAACCAAGCCGCGCTTCCGACAGCGTCGTCAGATCATGGTCCATCCGCTTCAGCGGCAAGCCATGAAGGTCGGGCATATCGCCCGCGATGTGAAATGACAGGATCTGGCGCTTGCCATTTTCCGAGACCTTGGAGCGATAGGCGAAACCGCTCAAAATCACGCAGCAATGAGTGCTAAGCTCACCCTCTCGAACGATAGGCGAGTCTCCCGGCAAGCTCTTCACCGACGCCACGACCGACCGGAGAGCTTCAATGTCTTCATTGGGCAACTCCGAGTGTTGCCGCAATTTGCGGATCATCGTCTCGATAGGCATCACAGGTTCCAAGGTTGTGGCTGGGAGCGGTATGAGTTCCGCGCCAAGCATAGGCTTGGAACGGGCGGACATGCACTCAATTATTCCGCCAGCTTCTGTGCGATAGTCCTGTTCAGGTCGAAATGCCGCGTTATTATTTTCATGTCCTGCATGGGGACCGTTACGACGACGAAACCGGCGTTGAGCTCCGGAAAGGGACGCGACGCGGAAGGAGGCCATCTTCACCGCGGGCCAACTTCTCCAAGACCTGAATGGCCGACTGAAGCCCGGCCAGGAATGGCGAAGGGAAGTGGCGGACGAGACCGAAAATCCTGTCTGCGTCCTTCATGTGCTCGCCGAGAGATACTAACTTGATGGAACTCCCGGCGACGGGGGCTCCAACGGTTCGGCAGAAGCGTGGTCGACGGGGCTTGCAAATGCCACCTGGGTGCGGCTGCGGCGAAGTCGGCGAGTTACCAAGGTTGGATGTCATTCGGGTTTTGGACGAGCGGCGGCGCCGTCGGAAACAAAGCCTGCCGTTCACGGTTTACCTTGATCATCGAGCAGCCACTATCCTGTCGGTCGGTCGAGATTATCAGCGAGGCGATGGCGAGCGACGATCAGCAATTCGTCTTTGAAAGCCCGGTCTATCCCGGCCAGCCGATCCACCGCACTGCCCTGGCAACCGCCTTGCGCGGCACCAAGCACGAAAAGCACCCGGAAAATTCCAAGACGCCCGGGCTGCGCGAATTGCTCGGCCTGAAGCCGTTCAGGCCACACGACCTGCGGCGTACCGCCGCGACGCTGGCCGGCGAGCTTGGCTTCTCCGAGGCCGCGATTGCCAAGTGCCTCGACCACGCGGTAACCAAGGACGACGAAAATCAATCGGGTGACGACCACCGTCTACAATCAGTCGAAGCGCATGCAGCAGAAGCGCGCGGTGCTCGACGGCGTCGCGGCCGAGTTGCGACGGATCATCGGCAAGCCAGTAGACACAGACACCGAACTGCGGCGGGTCGCCTGACCCTCGACGGTTGATCTACCCATCAGCGTGTTCATTACAGGCTATCGGGCTGGGCTCGACGTGAATTCCAGGTCAGGCTCTCGAAAGGTTATGTCAGCGATCCTAACGGCGAACCCGCAGCCGCTTTCGCTTCCATGCCGCCATCATGTCTTGGACCGCGACGATAGCCGCCCATAGCGCCAAACCCGCTACGCCCATCATGAACAATGTTGCTTCATTCATTGGACAAGAACCCTGTCTGGCCCCGCCTATGAACGCTAAGCCCCCTTCCTCGTTCCGGGTCGCCCTCATAGGTTCCATTAAATACCGACGCGCGGTGCTCCTTGAGGGCACGCTCATTCTGAGCGAGGACGTGCCGCCCAAGCCAGTGCCGACGGCGCCCATACCACCGTTCAACCCTGGCAGACTGCCGAAACCACCGAAGCGCGCCCGTTGACAGTCTGAGCACCACGAGCCTCAACTTGTCTGCAATTGCACCGACGAGGACGACCACATTGGATGATATCGAGAAGCATGGCCTTACCTTGATCGAGGTCATGAAAGCCGCCGGGATTTGCACGGGGCAGATCGTCCAGCGAGAAACGGTTGACGCCGTTTGGAGCAAAGACGGTGCGAAGCGTGATGGTCTCACCGCCGGGCTCAAGTTTCCCGAGAGCTTCGGTTGGATCGAAGACCCTGATGGCAGCGGGACATTCCTGAGGCTGACCGCCGCCGGGGCGGCAATATAACACGTGCGGTCGCCCGCCAGGCTGCTTAGGTCGCCGGTCGCCGCCCGGCGAATTGTCCAAGCGCCCATGTGCCCCGACCGTGGCGGAGCCAGTGAAGGAATGACCGGGCGAGCGGGGCAGCCGAAGTGGTCCGTGGAGGTCGGATCGAGCTAGTCGCAGCGCCGCTCCCTGCGCGTAACCATGCGGCCATCGTCGCGTTCAACCGTCGTGGTCACTGTGCGGCAATGCTGCCGTGGGCCGATGGTGACGCCACCCGGGCCAACGCCGACGGTGGTGTCGCGGTCGTAGCGGTCGCGGTCCCTGTAGTCGCGGTCTCTGTAATAGCGATCCTCGCGATCCCGTCCGATCTGGACATCAACGCCTTGTGCCAGCCTGACGCCTTCGGCTTTGGCTGGAATAGCAAGGGATGTGGTTGTTAGCGCCGCTGCGGCTGCCGCCACTGCGGCTGCCGCCAGGGCAAGGCCGATTTTCAGCATATGGATGTCCTCCCTTGAGCATGAGCCGGTGTAACGGGGGCGGACGCCGACCGTTCCACGGGGTAAAGCCGCCCGATGATCTGCACTCGATCACGACCAACCAAGCCGCGATCATCAACCTGTCCCAAATCAACTGCTACGAGGGCAACTTAGTGCCCCTCCCCGGGCGGCGTCCCCGAATACATCTCAAACGCGAAAGGCTCGCTATAGGCGGGAACTTGAAAAACGCTGGGCGGAACAGAGGCAGTTCACCATCCTTTCAGCCCAGAGCACCTACCCATCTCGTCGGGCAGCGCCAACGAGGAGGTGTAATCATGTCTAACGGTCGGAGAGCTTTGATGCCGTCGGTGTCGTTATCGGTTGGATCGACGCCTGTAAGCAGCGCCGCTTAGATGATTTGCTAGACCTCGACGATGAGACGGCTGCGGTCGAGTGCTGCGAGGGCGGGAGCTTTCAAGGCCGAGCCGCGATGAAATGGTACTGGGGTCAAAGGCTCGCGGCGTTCGGAGCCGATGCGTTCGAGATCGAGGCGTTGATGCCCGAGGGGGGACTGTGTCTCGCTCGAGTATCGCGCGCATGATGGCCAGCGCGTGCACACGTATTTCCGGTTTACTGATACGGGAAAAATCCGGCTTACGGCCTGCGCGCCGATCAGAGAGACTGCCTAGTATATTCGCTAGGCCGGCCGCGCGTCCGGTTCGCAGGTAACTCGCAAGGCCGCCTCTAATTCCGCTAGAACGTCGCGCAGAAGGCCGAGCGCGAGCGGATCGGTCACGGCGCGCTCCATCATACGGTAGCGCATGATGCGATCTTGAAGCTCTCGTCGTTCCTCGTCGTCGTCCATAACGCGCTCCTCACTTGAGCAATGACGCCGAACGAGGTCGATCGTTGCGAGGAACTTAGGAAAATATTAGTCGGAATAGCGGCGCACCGTCTGGTATCCGCCGGTATGCTTAACTCGGCGGCTGCAAGTCGGCCGACGCCACCCATCGGCTCGTCCGAAGCGCCGCCTCGATCTGGCGCAGCCTACGATTAATCAACTCGCGCGTAATGGGGATAGAGCGTTTGCTGGGCACCGCTCTCTCTCCTGTGTAACGTTAGGCGAGAGAGCGTCGGTGGCCTCTCACCCACCGGCGCCAGGGTAATTTGCCGGCGGCGACCGACAACGAATAAGTCGCTCGGGTGGTTCAAAACAGGCCACAGTTCCACTGCGTGTTCTTTCAGAACAACCCGATCGGGGCGAAAATTGCGACCTCGATCAGGAAAGCAGTGCTCATGGTTGCGACGGTGAGAAACACGTCGCTGGGCGAAAGGCTTGTCATAGTGCGCCTCGCAGTGCGAAGCCCCAGTGGTAATTCATCTATGATAAAAAGGTTCGGTTCCAGAGGATCGAAGCCGATCCGACGCACGCTGTGATCGTGGCGGCAGGAAGGCTCTGCACATGCAAAGAAGCTGTGCGCACCCGCTAAAGGTAGCAGCCATGGCCCCATCCCGCGCCAATGATCCGCTTCTTCTGGAACCGCACCACTCCCGCGCGATCTGCAACGAAATCGGCGATCGGCTTCGGCAGCATCTCGCGCACGACGCTGCTCCTATTCCGCCGCAACTGCGAAACCTGTTAGGTCGGTTCGCGGAGTTGGAGGGCGCTGCAAGCCTTCCCGAACCAGCGCAAGCCCGGCAGCGTCCGAGGCGGTCAAGGTTTGGGTCGTTTTCCTGAGCGCGACGGCATCCGGTCGAGGGGATGGAACAATCCACCCCGGCGGGAGTTCTTGGTGGGCACTGCCATCCGAAAGGCCTCGACGCAACTAGCCCCGCGTCGGGGCCTTTCGACGTTTGAGCTAAGGCCGGCCGCAAGGCTCGGCTATCGAATTTCGAGTTCTCTGATCGCCTGAGCCGAAATCTCGGCGGGGTCCTCGATGCCGGTCTGCGCGACCTTGATGACCGTCTTCGCGATCATCTCCGTCAGCGGATCGTCACCATCCCTGACCGAGAGCATAGCCAACGTTAGCTCGTATGCTTTGACAATGCGGTTGGCATCTTTCGGCGCCATGGCGTCGATCTGCAAGCGGATGTAGGTGGACATTTCTTGCCCTCTCAGCCCGGTGCGAGAGGTTACCACGGGAACTGTGGCCTCGGGGAAAATCGGAAGATGGCAAACGAAGAGCCCCCACTGAGGCGGCTTCGCTGTGCTCACGTACGGGCGCTAACGCTAGTTCTTGGTCTGGCGTAGGGGATATACGGTGAGCAAGGCCCGCGAGTTTATCGATTTCTAGATCGAGAATAGCGTTCACGCTGTCGAGCAGTATCGGACTGTCGGCGCGCCTCAGGATGTCGCCGAACTGACCCGCCGCCTTGTCGCGGCTGCCAAGGAGCAGGGTTTCTCGGAGCCCGACTTGCAAGCTGAGATCGGCGACATCTCCGACTACATCGGAGACCGGCTCAAGGCGGCGAACAGGGCTGAGAGCGAACGGCGTTGGCGGTGCAGGCGGTCGACCTTGAGCTTGGCGGTCTGTGACGCTTCTCACACACAAGCCATTCGGCAAGCTTTGGTTCAGCGTAGCCGATGGTGCGTTTAGCGCCGGTACCCGGGGCTGGTGCTCGCCGGGAGGTTGGTACCGACGACGCCTGCCGCTCCTACCTGGCGGTCCTCAAATCTCAGGCACGGGACTGCGCCCCGTGTGATTACGGTACCACCCTTAGCTGCTGGGGGATGAGCTTAAGCTGGGTGTATTAAATTGGGAGAAACAGTCCGCGAGCAAATAGGATTGTCAGATGGACGAACGCGAACTCGACCTTCTCTGTGCGGTGTTCGACGGCGTAGTCGTGGC
>NZ_LGHK01000178.1 GCF_001908235.1 Bradyrhizobium sp. NAS96.2 | reverse complement strand
CGCCCGCGGTCAGCGGCGCTGCGGCTCCGATGGCGGTAAGCACGGCCGCAGCGCCGCGCGTATGGACCGAAGAAGACAGAAACCGTGTTGCCGTACGCAACAACGTACCAGCCATAACGCCCACCCCATTGTCGTGGTTCGGCTTTTATCCCCGACGAACCCTGGCTCTGAGACTGCCAGGGAGCGCTGTAGGTTTGGCAAACGAGATGTGTCCCGGCGGGACGGGATTCTTTTCCATCGATGATCGGGAAAAATTCCCGATTCGATGGACGGACAGCCGCGGCGGGTGATTCCGGCCAGCTTTACGGAAATTCGTGCCCAAGAAGCGGGCATTCCCGCCTCTTGGGCAACCGTGACGGTCTAGTCCTTGAACTCGCAGCCGAGCCGCTGCAGGGCCTCATCGACCCAGCGGCGGTCGCTGGTGCCGGCGAGGATCTGCTGGATCGCCTTCTCCTCGGTTGCCTTCTTGGCCTCGGTCAGCTTGCTGATGGCCTCGGCATCGTCATGGGGTACGCAGAGCACACCGTCGTCGTCGGCCACGATCAGATCGCCGGGCTCGACGATCATGCCGTCGATCGAGATGGCGCAATTGATCTCGCCCGGGCCGTCCTTGTAGGGGCCGCGATGGGCGACGCCGGCGGCGAACACCGGGAACGAGCCGGCGCGGATCGCGCCGGCATCGCGGATCGAGCCGTCGATCACGAAGCCCGCCACGCCCTTCTTCTCGGCCAGCGTCGACATGATCTCGCCGATAATGGCGTTGACCAGCACGCCGCCGGCATCGACCACGATCACGTCGCCGGGCTGAGCCAGGTCGATCGCCTTGTGGACCATCAGATTGTCGCCGGGCCGGGTCTTCACGGTCAGCGCCGGGCCGCCGAGCCAGCCGCCACTATGCATCGGCCGCAGCCGGTTGGTGCCCGCGATCCGCGACATCGAATCGCTGATATTGGCGACCGGCAGCGTGCGGTAGCGCGCGACGAGGTCGGGCGACACTTTCCGCTTCGCCTTGTGAATTGCAAATCCTATGGCCATCGGTTTTCTCCGGAGTTTGTGTTGGGCGTGATTGCACGTTTGCAATCAAGATGACGGAAATACTGTGCTCGCAGGACTATCACCGTCATTGCGAGCGAAGCGAAGCAATCCATGCTTCCGCATATGCGGCGCGATGGATTGCTTCGTCGCTGACGCTCCTCGCAATGACGGGCTGCATACATTGCTTACTGCGCGCGGCGGTCGAGATGGGCGTTGAGGCGAGGATAGACGCGGCGGGCGTTGCCTTCAAAGATCTTGGCCTTCTCCTCGGCACTGAGCGACAGCGCATCGATGTAGCGGCGGGTGTCGTCGAAGTGATGACCCGTTTCCGGATCGATGCCGCGGACCGCGCCGACCATTTCCGACGCAAACAGGATGTTCTCGACCGGGATCACCCGGGTCAACAGCTCGATGCCGGGGAGGTGATAGACGCAGGTGTCGAAGAACACGTTCTTGAGCAGATGATCCGACAGCGGCGGCAGCTTCATGTCCTGCGCCAAGCCGCGGTAGCGGCCCCAGTGATAGGGCACCGCGCCGCCGCCATGCGGGATGACGAAGCGCAGGGTCGGAAAGCGCTTGAACAGGTCCGAGGTCAGGAATTGCATGAAGGCGGTGGTGTCGCCGTTGAGGTAATGCGCGCCGGTGCCGTGGAAGCAGGGATTGCAGGACGAGGAGACATGCACCATCGCCGGCACGTCGAGCTCGACCATTTTCTCATACAGCGGATACCACCACTCGTCGGTCAGCGGCGGATCGCACCAATAGCCGCCGGCCGGATCGGGATTGAGGTTGCAGCCGACGAAGCCGAGCTGCGTCACGCATCGCTCCAGCTCCTCGATGCAGTTCTTGGGCGCTACTCCAGGGCTCTGCGGCAGCTGGCAGACGGGAACGAAGTTCAGCGGGAACAGCGTGCAGACCCGGTGCACGAGGTCGTTGCAGATCGTGGTCCATTCGCGGCTGGTTGCTTCCTTTCCGACATGGTGTGCCATGCCGGCGGCACGCGGCGAGAAGATCGTGACGTCGGTGCCGCGCTCCTTCTGCAAGCGAAGCTGCGCACCCTCGACGCTCGAGCGGATCTCGTCATCGGTGATGCCGAGATTGGTGGTGAGCGGCCGGCGCGATCTGTCGGCGAGGCCGGCGAGCTGCTTGTCGCGGAAGATCTGCAGCTTGGCTGGCTCGGTGGTGTAGTGGCCGTGACAGTCGATGATCATGGTTGCTTCCTTGTTGTCCCCTTGGCAGAGGTGTCAGTGGGCGACGGATGACGGGATCGCGCCCGAAAATTCCGTCTCGCGCGGCTTGACGCGCATGGTGGCGGCGATGGCGGAGGCGACGAACAGGAAGCCGGCGATGCCGACCAGCGCCCAGGAGAAGCTTCCGGTGGAATCCTTGATCAGGCCGATGCACCACGGACCGATCAGCCCGCCGAACTGCGCCAGCGTGTTGACCATCGCGATCGAGGCGGCACCGGCCGCGCCGGTCAAGAGCGAGGCGTTGATGCTCCAGAACAGCGGATTGCCGGCGTTCAGGCTGAAGCCGACGATGCAGAGGAACACGAAGGCCAGCACCGGGCTTGCGACATAGGCACTGCCGAGCATGGCGACCGCGGCGAGCAGATAGACGGCCGCGAGATGAAACTTGCGATCGCCTGTCTTGTCCGAGCTGCGGCTGACCACGATGGTGCCGACGACGCCGAGCAGCGGCGGAATCGCCGAGAGGGAGCCGACCTGGATGTTGCTGAGATCGCCCATGCCCTTGATGATCTGCGGCAGCCACAGCAAGAGGCCGTAGATGCCGACCAGCGCGCAGCCGAACAGTGCCGCCAGCAGCCAGACCCTGATATCGAGCACGCATTCGATCAACCTGTGCTGCCCCTGCTGTTCGATCTCCGCCCGCTCGGCGGCGAGCTCGCCCTCCAGCCAGGCGGCCTGCTCCTTGGTGAGCCAGCTCGCCATGGCCGGGCGGTCGGTCAGATAATAGAGCGTGAACAGGCCGAGCAGAATGGTCGGCACGCCCTCGGCGATGAACATCCATTGCCAGCCATGCAGGCCGCCGGCGCCGTCGAGGAAGGTCATGATGCTGGTCGAGATCGGCCCGCCGGCTACAGCCGAGAACGAACCGGCGATGATGTATCCGGCGACCGCGCGGGCGCGATAACGCGCGGGGAACCAATAGGTGAGATAAAGCACGACGCCGGGCATGAAACCGGCTTCGGCGACGCCGAGGCCGAACCGCATCACATAGAGGCTGAGCGGATTCCAGACAAAGGCGGTGAGCGTCGCGACGAGGCCCCAGGTGATCAGGATGCGCGCCAGCCAGATCCGCGCCCCCAGCCAATGCAGCATCAAATTGCTCGGCACCTCGAGCACCATGTAGCCGAGGAAGAAGATGCTGGCGGCAAAGCCGAAGATCGCGGGGCTGAGGCCGAGATCCTTGTTCATCGTCAGCCCGGCATAGCCGAGATTGATGCGATCGAGATAGTTGAAGAACATCATTACGAACAGGATCGGGATCAGCCGCCAATAGACGCGGCGGACGGTTTGCTGTTCGAGCTCGCTGACGGACGCCTGGCCCATTGGATTCTTCCCTTGCTTTTTGTTGCCGCGCCTGTGATCCGAGCCGGGCGGAACGCCTGTTATTCGCGGCGATTTCGCATGGCTGACCGGCTGCGCGTGTTGCCCCTTATTATCCCTTGGAGCGTCCGCGTTTTGGCGCCAAGATCGGGAAACGGTCCTGGGAGGTCAAATACCGCTTTGACCCGTCACTTATAGGGAATCGGAATAAGCGATGGACTACAGGCAGCTTCGCTATTTCATCGCGGTGGCCGAGGAGCTCAGCTTCAGCCGCGCCGCCAAACGGCTGCATGTGAGCCAGCCGCCGCTCAGCACTCAGATCAAGGCGATGGAGGAGGAGCTCGGTACGAAGCTTCTGTCGCGGACACGGCGTGCCGTCGAGCTCACCCAGGCCGGCCAATTGCTGCTGGAGCACGCGCGTCGCGCCGTCAGCGAGCTCGATCTCGCATCGGAGAGCGTGCGGCGTGCCGCGCGCGGTGAGGCCGGTGCGGTTCGTGTCGGCTTTACGGATTCTGTTCCGATGCTCGACATGTTCGCCGAACTGTTCCGCAGTTTCCGCGCCAGCTATCCGCGGGTGAAGATCGAACTGCGGCACATGTCGACGGCCAAGCAGCTTCAGGCTCTCGCCGACGCCGAGCTCGATGTTGCGATCATGCGGCCGCCGCTGGACTTCCGGCCGGCGGCCGATCTGCAGGTGCATGTGGTCTGGCGCGACCGGTTGATGGTGTTCCTGCCGATCGATCATCCGCTCGCCACGGCGCCCGGCAAGCTCAGCGTTGCCGATCTTGCCGAGCACGAATTCGTCGGCATGGCGGAGAGCGGTTGCGGCGTCGGCGACCAGGCCGCGATGCTGTGCCGGCGCGCCGGCTTCGCGCCGCGGATCGCGCAGGAGGCGCATGAATTGCGCACCGTGCTCAGCCTCGTCGCGGCAGGGATCGGGCTTTCGATTCTACCGTCCTGCTATCAGCATGCCGGCGTCATGAACGTCGTTGCGAAAGCGCTGGACACGCCGGATGCCGAAAGCCGCATGCTGGTGGCGATGCGCTCGAACGCCTCGCTGCTGCCGCGCCGGTTCGTCGAATGCGCGCTGCAGGCGGCGTCACGCAGCGC
>NZ_LGHK01000177.1 GCF_001908235.1 Bradyrhizobium sp. NAS96.2 | reverse complement strand
CAGACGCGTACCCTCAGCGAATATTTCGAGGAGGACTGGTCGCGGATCCCGCCGGTCAGCGTCGAGCCGGGACACCTCGCCGAATGGGTCTGGCTGCTGAAGGGGTTTGAGCGGATCACCGGCTGCCCAACGGGGCGTCCGCGCGGCGAGCTCCTGGTCTCGGCGCTGCGCTATCGCGACGCCACCGGCTGCCTGATCGACGAGGGCGATGCGGAGGGCAATATTCGCCGGCCCTCCAGGCGGCTGTGGCCGCAGAGCGAACTGGCGAAGGCCTGGATCGCACAGGCCGAGTCGGGCGAAGCCGGAGCTGCGGACGAGGCGCGCGCGGCGCTGGTGCTGCTGGAGCGGCACTATCTCAGCCACCCCGTGGCCGGCGGCTGGTACGATCAGTTTGACCGCGACGGCAATTCGCTGATCGCCACGATCCCGGCGTCGTCGTTCTACCATGTGCTCTGCGCGGTCACCGAAGCGGAGCAGGTGCTCAGCTAGAGCGTTTTCGAGCGAAGTGGGTACCGGTTCGCGTGAAGAAAACACGTTACGATGAAAATCTAGAGCTCCGTTCCGATTCAATCGGAACGGATCAAGCTCTAGGACCGCCTTCCTGGTCTGACGCGCTTTCTGCACCCGTGGCTCCGCTCGAAAACGCCCGATATCCTTAGAGCCAGCGCTTGCGCCGCTTGAAGCTCTTCAGGTTCTTGAAGCTCTTGCGCTGGTCGCCGGCGCCGCCGAGGTAGAATTCCTTGACGTCCTCGTTGTCGCGCAGCTCGTCGGCGGAGCCGTCGAGCACCACCTTGCCCTGTTCCATGATGTAGCCATGGCTCGCGACCGAAAGCGCAGCGCGGGCATTCTGCTCGACCAGCAGGATCGTGACGCCGAGATCGCGGTTGATCTCCTTGATGATCGCGAACACTTCCTTGACCAGCAGGGGTGACAACCCCATCGACGGCTCGTCCATCAGGATCATCTTCGGTCGCGCCATCAGCGCGCGGCCGATCGCGAGCATCTGCTGCTCGCCGCCGGAGAGATAGCCGGCAAGGCCCGTGCGCTCCTTCAGGCGCGGGAAGTACTTGTACACCATGTCGATGTCGTCAGAGACCTCGCCGTCGCGCCGGGTGAAGGCGCCGAGCCGCAAATTCTCCAGCGAGGTCATGTCGGCGACGATGCGGCGGCCCTCCATCACCTGGAAGATGCCGCGCCGGACGATCTTGTCCGGATCGATGCCGTTGATGCGCTGGCCCTCGAACAGGATCTCGCCGCGGGTGACTTCGCCGTCCTCGGTCTTGAGCAGGCCGGAGATCGCCTTCAGCGTCGTCGACTTGCCGGCGCCGTTGGCGCCGAGCAGCGCCACGATCGCGCCCTTCGGCACCTCGAGGCTGAGGCCGCGCAACACCAGGATGACGTCGTCATAGACGACCTCGATGTTGTTGACGCTGAGCAGCGGCGGCGGCGGGACGGCCGTCGGCACCGGGCGGGTGGCTTCGAGGGTTTCGTTCATCTCGACTGTTCTCCGCTGTCGTCACCCGCGTTTCGTGCGCGACTGCGCACTCGAGCGGGTGACCCAGTATTCCAGAGACGCCAGCGATAAAATCGTGAGAGCGCGGCGTACCGGATCCCCCGCTTTCGCGGGGGATGACGATTGTTGTTGAGGCGGTGCAGGAGGCCGCCTCACGACCTCACCAGCCAAACCATTCCGGCTTGCGCGGCAGTTCGACGGTCTTCACCTTCTCGAGCTTGATCGTGCCCTTGCTCATCAGGTCGTTGATGTCGCCATCGGTCGCACCCGATACCTTGGCACGATAGAGATCGACCTTCGTCGTCGGGCGATGATCCTTCTCGGTCCAGCTCGAGGGATTGCAGACGCCGTCCATGCCGGCCGGCACCCAGTCCTTCTTTTGGTAGAAGCCCTTGGCGACGTTCTCGCCGGTGGCGCCGCCGTTCTTGGCGGCCCAATCCAGCGCTTCCTTCATGTAGAGCGCGCTGCAGACCGCGGCGATGTAGTGCACCGGGCGATAGACCTTGCCCGACGGATCGGACATCTTCGAGATCTCCATCACGGTCTTCATGCCGGGCGCATTGCCGCCCCAGCCGACCGCCGTGCGCAGCGGGAAGATCACGCCGTCGGCGGCATCGCCCGCGGTCTTGGCGGCGTTCTCATCCATGCCCCAGACGTTGCTGAGGAACTGGACGTCGACGCCGGCGGTCTTGCAGGCCTTCATGACCGAGATGTTGGAGGCCGCGGTGTTGCCGAGATAGGCGTAATTGGCGCCGGAGCTCTTCAGGCTCAGGCACTGGGCCGAGTAGTCGCCGGGCGACAGCGCGAACACCAGCGGCGGCAGCACCTCGAAGCCGAGCTCGGTCGCGAGCGCTTCGCCGGCAGCCTTCGGCGCGTTCGGATAGGGATGGTTGGCGCCCATGTGGACGAATTTGGGCTTGCCGGGCTTGCCCTTGGCCTTCCAGTCCTCGGCTGCCCAGGTCAGCTCGGCGCGCAGTGCGTCCGAGTAGCTCGGGCCGTAGAAGAAATTGTACGGCGCGGGCTTGGCCTTGCCGCTGGTGCCCTCGGGATCGGTCAGCGCCGCGGCATAGGAGCCCGACATGTCGGGGATCTTGTCCTGCGCGAGGAAGCCGGTCAGCGCCTCGGTGTCCGCCGTGCCCCAGCCCATGATCGCCGCGACCTTGCCGTCGGGCGCCGACCACTTCTTGTACAGCGCGATCGCGCGCGGCACCTGGTAGCCATAGTCGTTGCTGTCGACGCTGAGCTGCTTGCCGCCGACGCCGCCGTTCTTGTTGATCCAGGCAAACGTATCGGCGACGCCCTGGCCATAGGGCGTGCCGACGTCGGAGGTGCCGCCCGAGAGGTCCTGCAGATGGCCGATGGCGATCTGGGCCTGTGCGGTGGCGGCGGCGCTGCTGATCAGCAGCGCGAGGGAGACCGAGCTCAAAAGGGATCTAATCGTCATTTTTGTTTCCTCCTGCTTATTCGTTGAACCGAATTTGTGTTGCTCGACGCGTCAGTGCGAGAACGGATAAAGCTTCCAGTAGGCCTTGATCTGCCGCCAGCGGTGCGCGAGCCCGTCCGGCTCGAACATCAGAAAGCCGATGATGATCAGGCCGATCGCGATCTCGCGCAGGAAGGTGATGTTGTTGTTGAGCTGCAGCGCCTTGTCGATGGCGCCGCCCTTCAGCCACGCGCTCAGCCATTCCATCGATTCCGGCAGCAGCACCACGAAGGCGGTGCCCATCAGCGTGCCCATCACCGAGCCGGTGCCGCCGATGATGACCATCGCGAGGAACAGCACCGAGCGCTCGATGCCAAAACCTTCCTGGGAGACCACGAGCTGATAATGCGCGTAGAGCGCGCCGGCGATGCCGGCAAAGAAGGCGGCCAGCCCGAACGACAGCGTCCGGTACTTGGTGAGGTTGATGCCCATGATCTCGGCGGAGAGATAGTGGTCGCGGATCGCGACCAGCGCGCGGCCGTCGCGGGTGCGCATCAAATTGGTCACGAGCAGATAGCTGATCACCATGTAGGCGAGCACGACGTAGAAATACTGCCGGTCGCCGCGCAGCGTGTAGCCGAAAATCGAGAACGGATTGGCGCTGGCCGGCACCGAGCCGCCCGAGAACCATTCGGCGCGCGAGAAGAAGTCGAGCAGGATGTACTGCGCGGCGAGCGTCGCGATGACGAGGTAGAGCCCCTTCAGCCGCGCCGCCGGCACGCCGAAGATCAGGCCGACCAGCGCCGTGATCACGCCGGCGAGGGGAATGGCGAAGAACACCGGGATCGGCGCGTTGTTGGAGATGTAGGCCGAGGTAAAGGCGCCGAACAGGAAGAACGCGGCGTGGCCGATCGAAATCTGGCCGGTGAAGCCCACCAGGACGTTGAGGCCGAGCGCTGCGATCGCGAAGATGCCGATCTGGATCGCGATCGAGAGCAGATAGTTGGACAGCAGCATCGGCGCGAAGCAGGCCAGCGCGATGCCGGCGATCGCGAAGTTGCGGCTGGTCGCGGTCGGGAAGATCGTGGTGTCGGACGCGTAGCTGGTGCGGAAATCGCCTGACGGGATGAGGGTGCTCGTTGCCATTGATCAGACCCGCTCAATGTCCTTGGTGCCGAACAGGCCGTACGGCTTGATCATCAGGATGATGATCAGGACGTAGAACGGCGCGATTTCGTAGAGATTGCCCCAGTGCAGATACTCGCTGTCGAGATACTGGGCGACGTTTTCCAATAGCCCGATGATGATGCCGCCGAGCACGGCGCCGCCGACCGAGTCGAGCCCGCCGAGGATCGCGGCCGGAAACACCTTGATGCCGTAGGCGGAGAGGCCGGACGAGACGCCGTTGACGACCGCAACCACGACGCCTGCAACCGCCGAGACGGTGGCCGAGATCGCCCAGGCCATCGCGAACACGCTCTTCACGGAGATGCCGAGCGATTGCGCGACCTGCTGGTTGAAGGCGGTGGCCCGCATCGCCAGGCCATATTTGGAGGCGCGGAAGAACCAGGCCATGCCGACCATCATGGCGAGCGAGACCACGAGGCTCATGACATAGACGGTCTGGATCTGTAGCCCGAACAGGCTGACCGCCTGGCTCTGGAATACGCGCGGGAACGGCTGCGGGTTGACGCCGAAGATCCATTTCAGCGCGGCCTGGAACACCGTCGAGAGGCCAATCGTCACCATGATTACGGATATGATCGGCTCGCCGATCATCGGCCGCAGGATTACGACCTGGATCGCGATGCCGAAAATGAACATGAACACCAGCGTGATCGGCATGCCGATCCAGAACGGCACCTGGTACTTCGTCAGCAGCGCCCAGCACACCCAGGCGCCGACCAGCAGCAGTTCTCCCTGTGCGAAATTCACGACCTGCGTCGCCTTGTAGATCAGCACGAACGACATCGCGACCACGCCGTAGAGCGTGCCGACCACGAGGCCGTTGACGATCAGCTGGATCAGGAACTGGGTGTTCATGGGGTGTGGTCGCTCCGAACGGCGCCAGCACCCTCTCCTCCTGTGGGAGAGGGTGGCTTCGCAAAGCGAAGCCGGGTGAGGGGTTGTCTCCGCATCGGGATCGTTGAGAGAGGACCCCTCACCGAAGCGAGTTTTTGTCGACTGGCGGTGTAACCCTCTCCCACAAGGGGAGAGGGCGCATTCACTGGCAGCGCGCTCCGTTCTCGCAGCCCGGTCATTCCGCGGCCTCCGCGATCGCGGCGCGGCCGAGATCGATGACTTGCAACGTGGTGCGGACGCGCTGCGTGGTGCCGTCCTGGAAGCGGATCACGGTGTCGACGGGGATGCTGGCCTTGCCGCGGTAGATCGCCTCGATGATATCTGCGTACTTCTCGTTGATCACGCCTCGGCGGACCTTCCGGGTCCGCGTCAGCTCGCCGTCGTCGGCATCGAGCTCCTTGTACAGCAGCAGGAAGCGCGAGATGCGCTGCGCCGGCGGCAGGGTGGCGTTGACGGTCTCGACCTCTTTCTTCAACAGCGCATAGACTTCGGGCCGCGACGACAGGTCGGTGTAGGTCGTGAACGAGAGGCGGTTCTTCTCCGCCCATTTCGAGATGATCGAGTAGCGGATGCAAATCATCGCGGCCAGCGTGTCGCGGCCGGCGCCGAGCACCACGGCTTCGGCGACATAGGGCGAGAACTTCAACTTGTTCTCGATATATTGTGGCGAGAAGCGTTCGCCGCGCGAGGTCTCGGCGAGGTCCTTGATGCGGTCGATCACCACGAGCTGCCGGTTGTCGTTGTAGTAGCCGGCATCGCCCGAATGCATCCAGCCGTCCTTGATGTCGGCGACCGATGCCTCGGGGTTCTTGTAATAGCCGTGGAACATATTCGGATGCCGCACCACGATCTCGCCGACGCCGTTGACGTCGGCATTGTCGATGCGGATCTCGATGTTGTCGGCCATCGGCACGCCTGTCGTGTCCGGATCGACCTTGCCTTCGGGGTGCAGCGTGTAGGCGCCGAGCAGCTCGGTCTGGCCATACAGCGTGCGCAGCGGCACGCCCATTGCCTGGAAGAACTTGAACGTATCCGGCCCGAGCGCCGCGCCGCCGGTCGCCGCCGAGCGCAGCCGGGTGAAGCCGAGCCGGTCGCGCAGCGCGCGGAACAGGAGCTGATCGGCCAATACCGAGCGCTTGCCCTCGGCGAGCGCCGCAAGCCCGGTCTTTATGCCGAGATCGTAGAGCCGCTGCTTGAACGGCGAAGCGTCCATCACGCCCGCGCGGACGTCAGCCGCGATCGATTCCCAGACCCGCGGCGCGAACAGCACGAAGGTCGGCGCGATCTCGCGGAAATCGTGCATCATGGTGTCGGGCTCTTCGACGAAGTTGACCTTCATCCGGGAGAGCAGCGCTTTGCCCAGCGCATAGATCTGTTCCATGATCCAGGGCAGCGGCAGCACCGAGACGTATTCGTCGTCGGGCCCCTTCGGATCGAAGGAAAGATAGGTCGCGCAGTGCCGCAGCACGCGTCCGGCCGAGAGCATCGCGAGCTTCGGGTTGGCGGTCGTGCCCGAGGTCGTGCAGAGGATCGCGATGTCGTCGCCACGCGTGGCGTCGACCAGCCGCTCATAAAGCCCAGGCTCGCGCGCCGCGCGATCGCGGCCCAAAGCGACGAGCTTGCTCGCCTCCATCAATCGCGGATCGTCGTACTTCCGCATGCCGCGCGGATCGGAATAGACGATGTGCTTGAGATTGGGCACCCGGTCGGCAAGGCCGAGCAGCTTGTCGACCTGTTCTTCGTCCTCGGCGAAGACCAGCTTGGCCTCGCCATAGGTCAGGAGATAGGCGGCTTCCTCGTCCAGCACGTCGCGGTAGAGGCCAAGGCTCATCGCGCCGATCGCGTGGGCCGCGATTTCGGCCGCGACCCAGTCCGGCCGGTTGTCGCCGATGATGCCGATCACGTCGCCCCGCCCGAGGCCGAGCTCGACCATGCCGAGCGCGAAATCATGGGTACGGGTCTGGTAGTCGTTCCAGGTGAATTCGCGCCATAGCCCGAAATCCTTCTCGCGCAGCGCGATCTCGTTGCCGTGCTCCTTGGCGTTGAGGCGCAGCATCTTGGGGAAGGTGTCGGCCTGCGCGGCGCGACCGGCATAATCCATCATGCCGCGCTCTCCCGCACTGCCGGCTTGTCGTCGGGGTCGACCAGCACCTCGTCCTCTTCGCCGAGATAGGCGCGTTTGACGTGGGGATCGGCGAGCACGGTCGCCGGATCGCCCTCGGCGATCTTGCGGCCGAAGTCGAGCACCATGACGCGGTGGGAGATGTCCATCACGACGCCCATGTCGTGCTCGATCATCATCACCGTCATGCCAAACTCTTCGTTGAGGTCGACGATGTAGCGCGCCATGTCCTCCTTCTCTTCGAAGTTCATGCCGGCCATCGGCTCGTCGAGCAGGATCAGTTGCGGCTCGAGCGCCATCGCGCGGGCGAGTTCGACCCGCTTGCGCAGGCCGTAGGGCAGGGTGCCGGCGGTCGCCTTGCGCACCGATTGCAGATCGAGGAAGTCGATGATCTCCTCGACCTTGCGGCGGTGCTCCAGCTCCTCGCGGCGCGCGCCGGTCAGCCAGTACAGCGAGCCCGTGATGAAGTTGTTCTTCAGCAGGTGATGGCGGCCGACCATGATGTTGTCGAGCACGCTCATGTGGTGGAACAGCGCCAGATTCTGGAAGGTCCGGCCGATACCGAGGCGGGGTCGCGCGTTCGGGGTGAGGCCGGTGATGTCCTGGCCGCGATAGAACAGCTGGCCTTCGGTCGGCCGGTAGCGGCCGGAGATGCAGTTGACGATCGAGGTCTTGCCGGCGCCGTTCGGGCCGATGATCGAGAACAGCTCGCCTTCGTTGACGCCGAAGCTCACTTCGGTCAGCGCGCGGACGCCGCCAAAGCGCAATGAGACTCCGCGCACCTCGAGACTGTTAGCCACCCTGTTCCCTCCAGATACGGGCGCTTTGGCGCGCTCTTTATCTTTCGCTTCGATCTCGGTTCGATCTTACATGGGGCGCCGAAGGAAACCATCCGACTAATGATGCCGGCGTCCGGGAGCAATTGCTCGCCCCGATCGCCTGCGTCATGCGCGGTAACGCCGCACCCCGCCTGCAAGCCCGTGTCCCGCGTCGTCCGCCTTCAGCGATCCATCGAAGCGCTGCGCGCGGCGTTACGCGAGGTGGCTCTGAATACGAGAAAGCGATAGGTTGAATTGTCTTGTGCCCGACATTTGGTCAGGAATTTTCGCTGGCATTCCAGGCCTCGGGTCACCTGGCTTCGCGCACGGCGTTGCTGCGGTGCAATATCTTGGGTGGGATGCCGTCGCTAGAATGATTGCTGCTGATTACCTGAAGCGCATCGCGGCCTGGTCGCGCGAGCTGACCGAGCAAGAAATCGAGATCGCGCGCGCCGGCATTTCCGAGAAGTCCTACCGCGCCAACGAATTCATCTTCATGCGCGGCGACAATTTCCAGTACTGGACCGGCATCGTCACCGGGCTGGCGCGCATGGGCATCGTTTCGCGCGGCGGCAAGGCCGCGAGCTTCGCGGGCCTCACGGCGGGCGCGTGGTTCGGCGAGGGCACCGTGCTCAAGAACGAGCTGCGGCGCTACGACGTGGTCGCGCTGCGCGATACGCGCCTCGCGATGATGGATCGCCGGACCTTCGTCTGGCTGTTCGAGAACAGCGTCGGCTTCAACCGCTTCCTGGTTGGACAGCTCAACGAGCGGCTCGGCCAGTTCATCGCGCTGCTCGAATATGGCCGCACGCTGGACGCAACCGCACGGTTGGCGCGCTCGATCGCCTCGCTGTTCAATCCGATTCTTTACCCCGAGCTCACCCTGCACCTTGAAATCACCCAGGAGGAGATCGGGGCGCTGTCGGGAATCTCCCGGCAGAACGCCAACCAGTGCCTGAAGCGGCTCGAGCGCGAGGGGCTGCTGCGGCTCGAATATGGCGGGGTCACGATCATCGAGCTCGACCGGCTGCGCCACTACGGCGAGTGAGTGGCGCCAGACCGCATTGAACCGGGTTTTCGGGGCTTTAAGGCCCTGATTCCAAACGATTATGCCATTAGACTTGGAGGTGGCCGGGTGCTACAGACCGGCCTCGTTGGGATCGCGCGGTCTCGCGCTCTCTGGAGATGATATGACGGCTCAGGACTCAAAGCGGCGCGTTGCGCTGATCACCGGCGTCACCGGGCAGGACGGCGCGTATCTCGCCGAATATCTGCTCGGCCTCGGCTATACCGTGCACGGGATCAAGCGCCGCTCATCCTCGTTCAACACCGCGCGCGTCGACCATCTCTACCAGGATCCGCACGCGGGCAACGTGCCGTTCCTGATGCACTACGGCGACATGACCGATTCGACCAACCTGATCCGCCTGGTGCAGCAGATCCGGCCGACCGAGATCTACAACCTCGCCGCCCAGAGCCACGTCCAGGTCAGCTTCGAGAGCTCGGAATACACCGCCAATGCCGACGCCATCGGCGTGCTGCGGCTGCTGGAGGCGATCCGCATCCTCGGCATGGAGAAGGAGACCCGGTTCTACCAGGCCTCGACCTCGGAGCTGTACGGGCTGGTGCAGGAGGTGCCGCAGAAGGAGACCACGCCGTTCTATCCGCGCTCGCCCTATGGCGTCGCCAAGCTCTACGGCTACTGGATCACGGTGAACTACCGCGAGGCCTACGGCATGTTCGCCAGTAACGGCATCCTGTTCAACCATGAGAGCCCGATCCGCGGCGAGACCTTCGTGACGCGCAAGATCACCCGCGCCGTCGCCCGCATCGAAGTCGGCCTCGAGAACAAGCTCTATCTCGGCAATCTCGATGCCAAGCGCGACTGGGGCCACGCCCGCGACTACGTCGAGGGCATGCACAAGATCCTGCTGGCGGACGAGCCCGGCGACTTCGTGCTCGCGACCGGCGAGACGCGCTCGGTGCGCGAATTCGTCGAGCTGGCGTTTGCCGAGGTCGGCCGCAGCATCGAATGGCGCGGCAAAGGCGTCGAGGAGATCGGTATCGACAAGGCGTCCGGCACTACGCTGGTGCAGATCGACCCGGCCTATTTCCGCCCGACCGAGGTCGATCTTCTGATCGGCGACGCCAGTAAGGCGCGGGCCAAGCTCGGCTGGGCGCCGAAGACGCCGTTCGCGCAGCTGGTGAAGGAAATGGTCGCCAGCGATCTCATCGAGGCCAGGCAGGATGCGGCCAATGGCAAGCACGGCGTTTGAACTGAAGGGCAAGACGGTTTTCGTCGCCGGCCATCGCGGCATGGTCGGCTCGGCGCTGATGCGCCGGCTGGCGCGCGAACAGGCCGATCTGCTGACGGTGTTGCGCAGCGAGGTTGATCTGCGCGACCAGGGCGCGGTGAACGCCTGGTTTGTCGCGAAGCGGCCGCAGGCGGTGTTCCTCGCCGCCGCCAAGGTCGGCGGCATCGTCGCCAACAACACGCTGCGCGCCGAATTCCTCTATGACAATCTGGCGATCTCGACCAACGTGATCCAGGCGGCGCATGCCAATGGCTGCGAGAAGCTGATGTTCTTCGGCTCGTCCTGCATCTATCCGCGCCTGGCGCCGCAGCCGCTGCGCGAGGATTCGATGCTGACCGGCCCGCTGGAGCCGACCAACGAGCCTTACGCCGTCGCCAAGATCGCCGGCATCAAGATGGCCGAGGCCTATCGCAGCCAATACGGCGCCGATTTCATCAGCGTGATGCCGACCAATCTTTATGGACCCGGCGACAATTATCATCCGGAGTACAGCCACGTCGTCGCCGCGCTGATTCGCCGCTTCCACGAGGCCAAGGTTTCCGGCGCTGCCGACGTCGTGGTGTGGGGCACCGGCACGCCACGCCGGGAATTCCTCTATGTCGACGATCTCGCCGACGCCTGCATCCATTTGATGAAGACATATTCCGCGCCGGAGCTGGTCAATATCGGCACCGGCGAGGACATCACCATCGCCGAATTCGCCCGCGTCGTTGCCGCCGCCGTCGGCTATCGCGGTGAGATCAGCTTCGACACCTCGCGCCCCGACGGCACGCCGCGCAAGCTGCTCGACGTCAACAGGCTCGCCAAGCTCGGCTGGCGCGCCACCACTTCGCTCGAGGATGGCATCAAGCTCGCGTACCAAGCCTATCTGAACGAGACCAAGCAGGCGGTGGAGTAGGGCACAGCTCTTTCCATCGTCATTGCGAGGAGCGCAAGCGACGAAGCAATCCATCTGTCGTCCACAAGTGGCGAAATGGATTGCTTCGCTTCGCTCGCAATGACAGTTGTTGCGGTTACTTTGCCATCCGCGGCGGCGCCTTCGACAGCGCAGTCGCCATCGCCGAGATCAGCGGCTTCATGAAGAACGCATCGTTCGCCGGATAGATGTCGGTGCGCAGGCCGTAGGTCTTCAGTTCATCCGACACCACGGGCCCGACGGAGGCGATCGGCGTCTGCTCCAGGCCCTCGCGCAATTGCGCCTCGCACTTGTGCGCCTGTGCCACCTCGAGCAGGCGGCGAACCTGGCCGGAACTCGTCAGTGCGATCGCATCAATTCGGCCCTGCGCCATCTCCTCGATCGCAGTGACGATGTTGGCGTCGGCGGCCTGCGCATCATAGACATAGGGCAGCACGGTATCGACCTCGGCACCCTGCGCCTTGATCGCACCGATCAGCGTGGCGTGGTCCTTGTCCGGATAGAGCTGCAGCCCGAGCCGATGTCCCTTCAGGTCGAGCGTCGACAGCATATCGGCAACGCCTTCCGAGGTCGGTTTCTCCGTCGTCATTTGCGGCTCGAGCCCGATCTCGCGCAGCGCGCGGCCGGGCTTGGGGCCGCGGGCGAATTTGCGCGCCCTGCCGAGGCTACCGACGAATTCCGCCTCGACCCCGATCCGGCGCACGACCTTCATGAGGCGGCGCAGGCCTTCGCCGGTCATCAGCACGAGGTCGTCGAGCGGCCGTTCAATGGCGCGGCGAATCCAGGCTTCGGTCGGCGCCGGATCCGGCGCATCGTGGATGGTGAACATCGGGCATTGCAGCACATCGGCGCCCTGCTCGGCGAGCAGGCGGGAAAACTGCGCCTCCTCGCGCGTCTCGAGGATCAGGATGCGGTAGCCGTTCAGCCGGTCAGCCATGATGGTCCCTAACAAACATTGTCGTCATTTGTTCGATTTGACCCCCGCGCCGGGATTGGCGCAAGGCTACCTGCGGTGATAGACGGGGACCGAAAATGACCGTTCCACGCAACTGCTCAAGCTTTGGTCAATTGGCATGCCCCATCAATTCGTTCTGACCCTGTCCTGTCCGGACCGCCCCGGGATCGTCTCCGCAGTCTCGACCTTCCTCGCGCATAACGGCCAGAACATCCTCGACGCCCAGCAATTCAACGATGTCGAGACCGGCAAGTTCTTCATGCGCGTGGTGTTCACCGCGGCCGACCTCGCGGTCGGGCTGCCGGCGCTGCAGACCGGCTTTGCCGCGATCGCCGAACGCTTCGGCATGGAATGGCAGATGCGCGACCGCGCCAGCCGGCGGCGGGTGATGCTGCTGGTGTCGAAGTCCGATCACTGCCTGGTCGACATCCTCTACCGCTGGCGCACCGGCGAGCTCGAGATGATCCCGACCGCGATCGTCTCCAACCATCCGCGCGAGACCTATGGCTCGCTCGATTTCGGCGATATCCCGTTCCATCATCTGCCCGTGACCAAGGACACCAAGCGGCAGCAGGAAGACGCGGTGTGGAAGCTCGCCCAGGACACGAACACCGACCTCGTCGTGCTGGCCCGCTACATGCAGATCCTCTCGGACGAGATGTCGGCGCGCCTGTCGGGCCGCTGCATCAACATCCATCATTCCTTCCTGCCGGGCTTCAAGGGCGCCAAGCCCTACCACCAGGCGCATGAGCGCGGCGTCAAGCTGATCGGCGCCACCGCGCATTATGTCACCAGCGATCTCGACGAGGGGCCGATTATCGATCAGGACGTCGAGCGCATCAGCCATCGCGACACGCCCGAGGATCTCGTGCGCAAGGGCCGCGACATCGAGCGCCGCGTGCTGGCGCGGGCGATCCGCTACCATCTCGCCGACCGCGTCATCCTCAACGGGCGCAAGACCGTGGTGTTCGTGGACTGACCCCAGGGTTAACCCGGTCGCCGCGCTTTGACTTCCATGGTGTCGCCTTGCATCGAGGTGCTGCATGAAACTCATCCACATGAGCGACATCCATCTGACGGCGCCGGGGAGGACGATCTTCGGCCGTGATCCCCTGGTCAATTTCGAGCGTGCGCTCGATCAGGTGCTTGCCGATCATCGCGATGCCGAGCTGATGGTGATCTCGGGCGATCTTTCCGATCTGGGTGACCTCGCGGACTATCAATTGCTGCGCGACCGCCTGAGGCGGTTTCCGATCCCGACGCGGCTTTGTATCGGCAACCACGACCATCGCGAGACGTTTCTCAGCGTGTTTCCCGAATGCGCCGACGCGGACGGGTTCGCGCAGGGCGTTCACGATGCCTCCTTCGGCCGCTGCCTGCTCCTCGACACCTACGAGCCGCAGACGGCCGCCGGCAGCTTTTGCGAGAGGCGGCAGGCCTGGCTGGCGCGGCAGCTATCCGAGCACGACGGCCCGTTCTTCCTGTTCATGCATCACAATCCGTTCCCGACGCATATCGGCCCGGTGGACCGTATCGGCCTGCTCGACGATCGCGCGTTCCGGTCGATCGTCGCGAAGCACCGGAGCAAGATCCGGCATATCTTCTTCGGTCACTGCCGCATGGTGCTGAGCGGTTCGGTCGCCGGCATCCCCACCACCTCGCTGCGCGGAACCAACCACGCCAGCTATCCCGTGTTCGCGGAGGTGCTGACGGTCGCCGATTTGCCGGAGTCCTACGGCGTGGCGTTCATTGGCGATGACTACGTCACCGTGCACATGGTGGAGTTCGGCTACCGCGGCGAAATCATCAGCGAGGATGCCCTCGACTAGGCCGCGCGCTCAGTGGGCTGGGCTCTGCGTTGTCGCCGCCGGCTTGGCGTCGTCGCCGCGCTCGGCCGCGGGCATCAGGCGCTTGCGCTCTCGCTCCTGCATGAACTTGTCATACTCGGGCGTGCCCGCCCGCGGCGGTGCGTCCGCAGGCAGACCGCCGGCCCAGGCCGGAATGTAGTCGGCCATGCCGGCCGAGACCTTTTGGTTCACGGTGCCGCATCCCCCGAGCGCGCAGGCCGCGAGCGCGAGGGCAATCAGGACAGGGATGTGGCGTGTGAAGGTTGGCATTGGCGGCAGCATACAGCCCTGGTCTTTATGGATGATGATCTTGGGTGCGACCGTTCGGCTGCAATTGTGCTTGTTTGTTGACATTGGCGTTTGATTTGTACGATCGTACAAATTAATCGAGATCGCGGCCCGCCTAAGTCCGCGAGAGCGGTTCTCTTGGGGGCGTTGAGTTTCGGGGAGCGATTCTGGTACCCTGATACTTGTGGCTACGGCTGGGCCCGATCGCGCTACGCGCGACACACGTCCATCGTCCGATTGACAATAGGGCGCTTCGAGACGCCTTGTCGCGTTGCGGCTTGGCCGCAACATGCTTGGGTTAAGGCAAGGGCCGGGCACTCGGCTCGAGGCAGAAGGATGAAAGGGGGAGGGATGTCGATGTTCAATCGTCGCAAGAGGTTGCTGTGGTGCGCCGCTTCGGCCGCGCTTTGGGGGTTTTGCGCCAGCGTGCCGGCGCGGGCGGACGACGCCGTCAAGATCGGCCTGATCCTACCGATGACCGGCGGCCAGGCCTCGACCGGCAAGCAGATCGATAATGCGATCAAGCTCTACATGCAGCAGAACGGCGACACCGTCGCCGGCAAGAAGATCGAGGTCATCCTCAAGGATGACGCCGCGGTGCCCGACAACACCAAGCGGCTCGCGCAGGAACTGATCGTCAACGACAAGGTCAATTTCATCGCCGGCTTCGGCGTGACGCCCGCGGCGCTGGCCGCGGCGCCGCTGGCAACCCAGGCCAAGATCCCGGAAGTCGTGATGGCGGCCGGCACCTCGATCATCACCGAGCGCTCGCCCTATATCGTGCGCACCAGTTTCACGTTGGCGCAGTCCTCCACCATCATCGGCGACTGGGTGGTCAAGAACGGCATCAAGAAGGTCGCGACGCTGACCTCCGACTACGCGCCGGGCAACGACGCGCTGACCTTCTTCAAGCAGCACTTCACCGCCGGCGGCGGCGAGATCGTGGAAGAGGTCAAGGTCCCGCTCGCCAATCCCGACTTCGCGCCGTTCCTGCAGCGCATGAAGGATTCCAAGCCCGACGCGATGTTCGTGTTCGTGCCGGCCGGGCAGGGCGGCAACTTCATGAAGCAATATGCCGAGCGCGGGCTCGACAAGAGCGGCATCAAGGTGATCGGCCCCGGCGACGTGATGGACGACGATCTGCTCAACAACATGGGCGATGCTGCGCTCGGCGCGGTGACCGCGCATCTCTATTCGGCCGCGCATCCGTCCCAGATGAACAAGGATTTCGTCGCCGCCTACAAGAAGGCGTTCGGCAATCGTCCGGGCTTCATGGCAGTCAGCGGCTATGACGGCATCCACCTGATCTATGAGGCGCTGAAGAAGACCAATGGCGCGACCGACGGCGACAAGTTGATCGAGGCGATGAAGGGCATGAAGTGGGAGAGCCCGCGCGGCCCGATCTCGATCGATCCGGAAACCCGCGACATCGTGCAGAACATCTACATCCGCAAGGTCGAGAAGGTCGACGGCGAGCTCTACAATGTCGAGTTCGCGACCTTCGAGGCCGTCAAGGATTCCGGCAAGACCAAGAAGTGACGCGCGAAGCTCCGCCTCCCTCCACGTCATGGCCGGACAAGCCGGCCATGACGTTCCACTTGACGTGGTATCCTTTGCGTCCTCTCGGCTGAGCTGACTTGATGGCCTCTATCCTCACCAACCTGTTCGACGGCGTCGCCTACGGCATGCTGCTGTTCGTGCTCGCCTGCGGGCTGGCGGTGACGCTCGGGCTGATGAACTTCGTCAATCTCGCGCACGGCGCCTTCGCGATGGCCGGCGGCTATATCTGTGCCGTGCTGGTCAATCAGTCCGGCTGGCCCTTCTTCGCCGCGCTGCCGCTCGCCTTTGTCGGCAGTGCCGTCATCGGCATCGCGCTCGAGCGCACGCTGTACCGCCATCTCTACAGCCGCAGCCATCTCGATCAGGTGCTGTTCTCGATCGGTCTGGTGTTCATGTCGGTCGCAGCGGTCGACTACATCATGGGATCGTCGCGGGTCTTCATCAAATTGCCGGCGGCGCTGGAGGGGCAGATCGATCTGTTCGGCGTCGGCATCGGCCGCTACCGGCTGATGATCGTCGTGATCTGCGGCCTGCTGACGCTGGCGCTGCAGCTGATCCTCGCGAAGACGCGGTTCGGCAGCCGCCTGCGCGCCGCGGTCGACGATCCGCGTGCCGCGATCGGGCTCGGCATCAACGTGCCGCAGGTGTTCGCCTTCACCTTCGCCTTCGGCTGCGGCCTCGCCGGCCTCGGCGGCGCGCTGAGTGCGGAGATACTAGGGCTCGATCCGTACTTTCCGCTCAAATTCATGATCTACTTCCTGATCGTCGTCACCGTCGGCGGATCGTCCTCGATCACCGGGCCGTTCCTTGCATCGCTGCTGCTCGGTATCGCCGACGTCGCCGGCAAATATTACGTGCCCAAGCTCGGTCCCTTCGTGATCTACACGGTCATGATCGTGATCCTGCTCTGGCGCCCGAACGGCCTGTTCGGCCGCACCGCGGCGCGGTGAGGCTGATATGACCGCGCTGTCCGACGTCTCCTCTCATGCGATGGCCAGCGCGCGCTGGCGGATCAGCGAGGTCGCCTTCTGGGTGCTGGCGCTCGCCTGCGCCTTCCTGTTCCCGTCGCGCTATCTGATCATGACCGACATCGTGCGGCTCGGCCTGTTCGCGCTGTCGCTCGACTTGATCCTCGGCTATGCCGGAATCGTCTCGCTCGGCCACGCAGCTTTCTTCGGCGTCGGCGCCTATTCGGCCGGCTTGCTGGCGCTGCACGGCATCATCAACGAGCCGGTCATCGCGCTGGTCGCCGCCGGTTTCGTCGCGGCCGTGCTCGGCTTCCTCACCAGCTTCCTGGTCATCCGCGGCGTCGACCTGACCCGGCTGATGGTGACGCTCGGCATCGCGCTGCTCTTGGAAGCGCTCGCCGAACGCTTCTCCGATATCACCGGCGGCACCGATGGCCTGCAGGGTATCGAGATGCAGCCGATCCTCGGGCTGTTCACCTTCGACATGTTCGGCAAGACCGGCTTCTTCTACTCGCTGATCGTGCTGTTCATCCTGTTCCTGCTGGCGCGCCGCGTGGTGCACTCGCCGTTCGGCCTGTCGCTGCGGGCGATCAGGAACAATCCGCTGCGCGCGGCCGCGATCGGCGTGCCGGTCAACCGCCGCCTGATCGCGGTCTATACGCTCGCCGCGTTCTATGCCGGGATCGCCGGTGCGCTGTTCACCCAGACCACGGCGCTTGCGTCACTTGACGTATTTTCCTTCGAGCGCTCTGCCGACCTGATGCTGGTGCTCGTGATCGGCGGCACCGGCTATCTCTATGGCGGCCTGATCGGCGCCGTCGTGTTCAAGATGCTGCAGGAGCTATTCCAGAGCATCACCCCGCAATACTGGCTGTTCTGGATCGGCCTCGTGCTCGTCGTGATCGTGATGGTCGGCCGCGCGCGCATCCACCGCTGGGTGCTGTTCGTGCCGAACCTGGTCATTCGCCAGTTCGCCGGCCGCAAGGCTGCCGTCGCCGTGCCGGAGGGCGACGCGTCATGACGATCGCGCTCGAAACCCGCGGCCTCGAAAAATCCTTCGGCGGCCTTCGCGTCACCCGCGACCTCTCGCTGAAGGTGATGCAGGGCGCCCGCCACGCGCTGATCGGGCCGAACGGCGCCGGCAAGACCACCGTCATCAACCAGCTCACCGGCGTGCTGACCCCGAACAGCGGGCGCATCCTGCTCGAGGGCCACGACATCACCGGCCTCTCCGTGCACAAGCGGGTGCTGCGCGGGTTGTCGCGCACCTTCCAAATCAACCAGCTCTATCCCGACCTGACGCCGCTCGAGACCGTCGGGCTTGCGGTCTCCGAGCGAATGGGCCGCGGCGGCGACTGGTGGCGGCGGATGGGAACGCGCGACGACGTCAATGCCGAGATTGCCGAGATACTGTCGCGCTTCCATCTGCTCGACGTCATGACCGAGCTCACCTCGACATTGCCCTATGGCAAGCAGCGCCTGCTCGAGATCGCGGTCGCGATCGCAGCGAAACCACGGGTGCTGCTGCTCGACGAGCCCGCGGCCGGCGTGCCCGAGAGCGAGCGCCACGATATCCTGGCGGCGGTCGCGGCGCTGCCGCGCGACGTCACTGTGCTGCTGATCGAGCACGACATGGACCTCGTGTTCTCCTTCGCCGACCGCATCTCGGTGCTGGTCAATGGCGGCCTGCTCACCGAGGGCGCGCCCGACGAGGTCGCGCGCGATCCGCGGGTGAGGGCGGTCTATCTCGGCGAGGCAGCCGATGCCTGATCTGCTCTCTATCCAGGGCCTGCGCGCGGGATATGGCGAGGCGGTGGTGCTGCCCGATATGTCGCTGGTGCTTGCCGAGGGGCAGGTGCTCGCGCTGCTTGGCCGCAACGGCACCGGCAAGACCACGCTGATCAATTCGATCGTCGGCATCACCAGGCGTTTCGGCGGCAGCGTCGCGCTCGCGGGCCGCGATATCACGGCGCTGCGCCCCGACCAGCGCGCCCGCGCCGGGATCGGCTGGGTGCCGCAGGAGCGCAACATCTTCCGCTCGCTGACGGTGGAAGAGAACATGACCGCGGTGGCGCAGCCCGGGCCGTGGACGGTCGAGCGGGTGTACGAGATGTTTCCGCGGCTGAAGGAGCGGCGCAGCAATTTCGGCAACCAGCTGTCCGGCGGCGAGCAGCAGATGCTGGCGATCGGCCGGGCGCTGACCTTGAACCCGAAAGTGCTGCTGCTCGACGAGCCGACCGAGGGCCTCGCGCCGATCATCGTTGAGGAATTGTTAAAGGCGATCGGAACCATCACGCGCTCGGGCGGCATCTGCTCGATCATCGTCGAGCAGAACGCGCAAAAGATTCTGGGGCTCGCCGACCGCGTTGTGATATTGGAACGCGGCACGATCGTGCACGATGCGGCGAGCAGCGCGCTGAAGGCCGATCCCTCCGTCCTCGAGCGCCATCTCGGCGTCGCCGGGACCAAAAAACACTGACGACCTAGGGAGTTCACCATGCAGCGAACCAAGCCTCCGTTCCGCGCCGACGAGGTCGGCAGCCTGTTGCGCCCGCCGAAGATCAAGGAGGCCCGCGCCAAGTTGGAGAAGGGCGAGATCTCGGCCGACGAGCTGCGCAAGGTCGAGGACATGGAGATCGAGAAGGTCGTGCACAAGCAAGCCTCGGTCGGCCTGAAGCTCGCGACCGACGGCGAGTTCCGCCGCTCCTGGTGGCACTTCGATTTCCTCAGCCATCTGACCGGCTGCGAGCTGTTCCATCCCGACATGGGCATCCAGTTCGCGGGCGTGCAGACCCGGCACGACGCCATCAGGGTGATCGGCAAGCTGGATTTCTCCGATCAGCACCCGATGCTCGATCACTTCAGGTTCCTGAAGAAGTATGCCGACCAGGCGCACGTCACGCCGAAGATGACGATCCCCTCGCCGGCGGTGCTGCATTTCCGCGGCGGCCGCAAGCTGATCTCGAAGGAGGTCTATCCCGATCTCGAGGAGTTCTATCAGGATCTCGGCAAGACCTATCGCAAGGCCGTGAAGGCGTTCTACGACGCCGGGTGCCGCTACCTGCAATTCGACGACACGGTGTGGGCCTATCTGTGCTCGCAGGAGGAATTGCAGAAGTCGCGCGACCGCGGCGACAATCCGGATGGCCTGCAGGAGATCTACGCGCGCGTCATCAATTACGCGATCGCCGATCGCCCGGCCGACATGGTGATCACGACGCATGTCTGCCGCGGCAATTTCCGCTCGACCTGGATTTCCTCCGGCGGCTACGAGCCGGTCGCCGAGACCATGCTGGCCGGCACCAATTACGACGGCTATTTCCTCGAATATGATTCCGATCGTGCCGGCGGCTTCGAGCCGCTGCGCTTCCTGCCCAAGGGCAACAAGGTCGTGGTGGTCGGCGTCATCACCTCGAAGTTCGGCGAGCTCGAGAAGAAGGACGACATCAAGCGGCGGCTGGAGGAGGCGGCGAAGTTCGCCCCGATCGAACAGCTCGCGGTGTCCCCGCAATGCGGCTTCGCCTCGACCGAGGAGGGCAACATCCTTTCCGAGGAAGAGCAGTGGGCCAAGCTTAGGCTTGCCGTCGAGGTCGCGAATGAGGTGTGGGGGAAGTAAGACCGACTCCGCCGTCATTGCGAGGAGCAAAGCGACGAAGCAATCCATCGGTCCGCGCATGTGGCGCGATGGATTGCTTCGCTTCGCTCGCAATGACGGGTGAGGAGGCCGCGTCACTGCTCCGCCAGATAGACCTCGCCCAGCAGCGAGGAGTTCGACCACGGCACCTGCTTGCCCTTGGTCGCGGCGACGACTTCGGCGCGGACCCGCGTCAGCATCTGCTGCACTTCGAGGCCGGGCGTGCCGACATGGCGCGACAATGCGGCCGAGAACGGGCTGTTGGCGCCTTCGCCGTCGAGCGCGACCTGGCCCGGCGCGGTCGCGAACGCGATCAGCGTGCCGGCGCCGAGCGTCGAGCCTGATCCCAGCGTCGCCGGTGCGGCAAGGCCGGATCCGGCTTCGATGCCGCGGCTCGGACCCGCGGATGCCACTTGCGGCGCCATCGGATTGTTGCGGCAGGCATCGAGGATCAGGATGTTGGTGCGGATCTGGTCGTCGAGGCCGGCCATGATCGTATCCATATCGACCATTGCGTCGGTCATGCGCCCGCCTGCCTTGAACTCGATATCGACCGGCACGAGGTAGTTGCGGCCGTCGACCTGCACGCCATGGCCGGCGTAGTAGACCACGGCGATCTGCGACCGCGTCGCCTCGCGCAGGAAATCGTGGATCGTCCTCTGCATCGTCTCGCGATCGAGATCGAGACCCTCCGAGACGGTGAAGCCGATGTCGCGCAGGCTCCTGGCGATGGCGCGTGCATCGTTCGGCGGATTGGGCAGCGCTTTCACATGCGCATAGGCGCCGTTGCCGATCACGAGCGCGACGCGCCGGCCGGTCGTTGCGGCCTGCACGCGGGCTGCCGGCG